>CAVHFE010000019.1:0-36576 GCA_963635145.1 Oscillospiraceae bacterium | reverse complement strand
CACAGACGCAATCGACCACGCGGCGCACGCTCCATTACTACTGGCAGGTGACGCGCAACCATAAGGGATACTTCTTCGGGCTTATGCTGTGCACCTTCTCGTTTGTTGCGCTGCTTACCTACGGCAACCCCTACGTGATGAGCCTGATCGTTGACAAGGTAAGCTCCGAGCCCGTTGCCGCCGACCAGGTGTTTGCCGCCTACGGGCCCTACGTGGCCGCGCTCATCATCATCAACGTGCTTGGCCAGGCGGCAAGCAAGCTGCAGGACTTCACCCTCTACAAGCTGGAGATTGCCGCCAGCTACGACCTTGCCACTATGAGCTTCGACGCGCTGTGCAACCAATCCATCAGCTTCCACTCCAACCGCTTCGGGGGCACGCTTGTCAGCCAAACCTCCAAGTTCATGAGCGCCTACAACCAGCTTATCGAAACCATCAACTTCCCCTTCATGCCGGTGTTCTGCTCAATCGTCTTCACCTGCGGAATCCTAGCCCCGCGCGTGCCTTTGTACGTGGGCATCCTGATGGTTCTGCTGATCATCTACGCCAGCGTTTCCTACTACATGTACAAGCGCATCCTCTCGCTTAACGAGCAGGCCGCCGGCGCGCAGAACAATTTGTCGGGCGAGCTTTCCGATTCCGTGGCCAACATCCTCGCGGTTAAAACCTATGGACGCGAAGATTACGAGCGCGGGCTCTTCGACGCCGCGAACAAGGAAGTGGTGCTGCGCGATTCCAAACGCATGTGGGCGTCACTCACGCGCGGAATCACAACCGCGTGCATCACCGTGGTGATCATGAGCGTGGTGGCCGTGTTCATCGCGGGCGGCAACGCATGGTTCGGCATCACGCCGGGCACGCTGGTGCTCATGTTCACCTACACCTACACCATCACCAACCAGTTCAACTTCATCAACAACGGCCTGCAGCGCTTCAACCGCGCCTTCGGCGATGCCTCAGGCATGACGCGCGTGCTTGACGAGCCGCGCCTGGTGGCCGACAAGCCCGACGCGCTGCCCCTGCAGGTGAGCGAGGGGCGCATCGAGTTCAAGGACATCGGCTTTTACTACACCGACGGCAACACCAAAACGCGGGTGTTCGATGGCTTCAACTTGAGCATCGCGCCCGGTGAGCGCATTGGCCTGGTGGGCATGAGCGGCGCGGGCAAAACCACTTTGACCAAGCTTCTTCTTCGTTTGTCCGACATCCAGGATGGGCAGATTTTGGTGGACGGACAGAACATCGCCGACACCACCCAGCAGAGCCTGCGCCGCCAGATTGCATACGTGCCGCAGGAAGCGCTGCTGTTCCACCGCAGCATCGCCGAGAACATCGCCTACGGGCGCCCCGACGCCACCGAGGCCGAGATCCGCGAAGCGGCGCGCATGGCCAACGCGCTGGAATTCATCGAGCGTCTGCCGCAAGGATTCCAAACCATCACCGGCGAGCGCGGCGTGAAGCTTTCCGGAGGGCAGCGCCAGCGCATTGCCATCGCGCGCGCCATGCTGGCCGATTGCCCCGTCCTTGTTTTGGACGAGGCCACAAGCGCCCTTGACTCCGAGAGCGAAAAGCTGGTGCAGGACGCGTTGGGCAAGCTGATGCAGGGGCGCACGAGCATCGTCGTGGCGCATCGCCTTTCGACCGTGGCAAGCCTCGATCGCATCGTGGTGCTGCACGATGGCAAGATCGTCGAGGACGGGCCGCATGCCCAGCTTATTGAGCAGGGCGGCGAGTACGCGCACCTGTGGAACCGCCAGACGGGGGCGTACTTGGAATAGGGTGCGGGCCGGGGCCGCTTCGGCGGGAGCCCGACGCTCGTAGGGCTGGGGGCGAGCGCTTGCCTCGGCGGGAGCCTAACGCCCCTGGGGCTGGGGCCGAGATGCGGAAGCTTGACGATTACGAAGCTTCGTTCGGTATTCCACCAGGGCGCTCGACCTACACCAGGCCGTCGCTACACCACCACCAAGGCGATTGCGGGCAAGGTTACCAGCGAGAGCACGGTGCTTAGGAAGGTGCCGCGCGACATCGTGAGCGAATCGCCGCCGTAGGCCAAACACATCATGGTGCCATTGGAAGCCGCGGGCATGCCCGCAAGTAGCACCAGGATAGCGAGCAGGTATGGGTCACTTACGAACAGGCCGAAGAGCGCATACATTGCCACCGGCACCAAAACCAGGCGGATGATGGTGGTGATGTATGCCCAGCCGTCGAAGAGCATCTCGCGTACGGGCATCTTGGCCAAGGACGAGCCGATGATCAGCATGGCGGCGGGCACCGTCATGCCTCCCAAGATGTCGCAGGTTTGCCCGATGGGGCCGTTGTCGGTGATGTGCAAGAGCGCCAACGCCATGGCCAGGTAGGAGGCGAGCATCACCGGTTTGGTGAGCATGGCCCAAATGGCCTTCAGCTGCATCTTCAGGCTGCGGCGGCGCTTGGTTTCGGTATCGTCGCCCGCCACGAAGAACACTCCCAGCGAGAACACCATCAAATTGAAAACGATGTTGAAGATGGCGGCGTAGAGTACTGCGTCCTGGTTGAACACAGCCGCAAGCACCGCAAAGCCCAAAAAGCCCACGTTGCCGAAGACCATCATGAAGGCGTGCGCACCGCGTGCAGCACGGCCAAGGTCGCGGTAGAGCACATGGGCAACCACGAAGGCGAACACGGAAACCACCGCAAAGTAGATAACCGAGTAGCCGAACATGGTAAGGATCACTTCGTCGGAGGGAAGGTTGGCATCCGACAGCACCGAGTTCAAAATAGTTGCAGGCAGGGTGATGGTCATCACCAGCTTGGACAGGTTCCCATCGAAGGAATCGCTCGTCATCTTCTTTTTGCGCGCCACGAAACCGCACACCATGATGAAGAAAAGCATGGCCATCTGGGTGAACGTGTGTTGGAAAACCTCCATCGCGGAAAGTACCTCTTCCCCTTAATCTACCAGGCAAAACCCAGGGAAGAGCTGGCGGGCGCGACGGGCGCTTTCAGGCTCGAATGCTCGGAACCCCCTCGAGGGCGTAGGTGAGTATACGCCCCTCATTTTCGCGCGCAGGAAACGGCACGATTCTTAACAGAGCCGACACGAATGTGTTCATGTTGTAGGCAATGTTTGCCTCGCGGAGCGCGTGCCTGCTATAGAAGGTGGGCGCAGGCGGGCGATGGGGCGGGCGCGGCCCGAAAACGCAAAAGGGCCGGGGCGCAAAACCCCGGCCCTAAAAGGCTTATGCTGCGAAGGAGGCTGGTGCTTTTCGCGTCGGCGCCGCACCGCACAGGCAACTAGGCCGACCGAATATTCCGCGCTGCGCACGAAACCGCCAGAGCGCCTACGCCGCGCCCGCTGCACGAAACTACCAGCGCGTCTGCAAGGTGGCCAAATCCACCGGGCCCTCAACGTCGCCCGATGCCATGGCGGCGGCAATCTGCTCGTCGGTGTAGCCCAGAGACTTCATAACCTCCTCGGTTGCGGAACCGGCCTTGCCCGTGGGCTTGTAGCCAGGATCGGCAGGCTCGGACTCGAACTGGCAAGGAGGCGTTGCAACCCAGCGGCCGCCGGCGGGGTAATCCACCTTCACCAGATAATCGTTGTCCAGGACGTTTTGATCCTCGTAGATATCGAGCGGGGTCTGGCACAGCTCGCAGGGAATGCCGTTTTCCTTGAAGATCTTCAGCGCCTCGGCGGCGGTCATCTTGCTCAGAGCCTCGTCCATGATGCCCACGACCTCGGGGTTAAGGCCGGCCTCGTTCATCTTCACGCAGTTGACCAAGCGTGGCTCGTCCACCATGTCCTCGCGGCCGACAAGCTTCATGATCTTGTTGTAATCGCGATCGTACTCGGGGTCGCACATTGCAATGACCTTGCCGTCGCCGCAGGTGTAAACGTTGTTGAAGGGGCAGATAACCTCCAGGCGGCTCTTGGGATAAGGATTGCCGTACTGGGCGGAAATCATGCCGACCATCAGGGCATACAGAGCTGCATGTTGCAGAGCGCAGGTGACGTACTCGCCCTCGCCGGACTGCTGACGGCCAAGAAGCGCGGCCAGAACGCCGGCGGCCAGGAACATGGAAGCCTGCATGTCGCCGTAGCCGTTGGTGGGGATCATCGGGGAATCGCCGCGGTTGACGGTGGTGCCGTAAACGCCGCCGCGTGCCATGTAGCAGGTAACGTCGAAACCGGGATCGTCCTTTTCAGCTCCCTTCTTGCCGTAGCCAAGGCCGTGGCCCATGACGAGCTTGGGATACTTGGCATGCAGGGTTTCCCAATCAAGGCCCATCTTCTTCAGGGACTTGGTGCGGGTATTGGTGATGAAGACATCGGCCTCGGCCAAAAGCTTGTCCATAACCTCGGCGCCGATGGGGCTCTTGAGGTTAAGGGTGACGAAGCGCTTGTTCAGGTTAACCATGTCGAAGGCAAGGTTTTCCTCGTCGGACATGGGCATGTTGAACACGGCTGCCTGAGTAACACGGCAAGGATCGCCCTTGGAGGCCTCGACCTTGATGACGTCGGCGCCCCAGTCGGCCAGCACGCGGCCGGTTGCCGGCGTTGCCATGTAGGTGGTCAGATCAACTACCTTGATGCCCTTTAGTGGTTTCATTTTTTCTCCTCCCCTCTCCGAGCTGTTCGGCCTTGCTTCCCCTCGAAGCTAAGCTCTAAAGCTTGGGACACATGCTCGGAGATACATGTACATGTTCATTATAGGGGGATTGCGAACGCGTTCATATGAACGATTCGGGGAGTATGTCTAATTTTTAAACCTTAAAGTGCCTGGTAGTTTGCATTAAACGAAGAGCAAGGTACTGAGGAAACGCAGCGCGCAAGGCCTTGCGTTCGGGCGTGGCGGGAAAAAGAGAGAGGGGCGCAGGACCTTGCTCTTGGGTTCCGCAGGAGGAAGAAGCGCCTGCGCGAACTCGGGCGCCGGTCATCCAAAAGCGCACCACAGCACTGTCGAGGCAGGGCGCGTAACAGCCGAGGGAGCAGCGCCCGCACAGGGCTACTTGCGGTCGCGCAAGGCCTTGAGCTTAGCCAGGGTGCCTTCGTCGATGCGCTCGGCAACGGTGGCGCGGCGCCTGGTTGTAACCTGACTGTCAAGCTCGGCCTCGTAATGAAGGTCGTCGATTTCGAAGCTGAAGCCGTCCGCGCTCATGCGGTCGACGCCGCCGCCGAAAACCGTGTCCTGGATGTCAGCGTCGCTGGTGACGACCATCACCTCAAGGCCCTTCTCGGCGGCATCGTGGGCGGTGCGCTCGATCACGTGGTCGGCCGACTGCCCTGCGGGCGAAAACACCACCTTCACGCCACCGATTTGCTGGGTCTTGCCAGCATCGCTTGGGTTGGCGGCAGCATCGAAGACGATGATCGCCTTGTACTCATGCCCGGCGTAGGCGGCAACGTCGCTGATGAGCTTTTCACGCACCATGTTGAAGGGCACGTGCTCGTAATCGGGCAGCCGGCGCATGTGCGCATAGCGCGCGCCACTGCGCAGTACGTTGTAGCCGTCGACGATAAGGAGTTTTCTGCGCTTGCGTGCCACTTAATTGCGCCCCTTGGTGCACTGGCGCATCCATTCGTACATGCAAGCCGTTGCCGCCTGAGCGACGTTGAGCGAGCCGATGGAGCCAGCCTGGGGAAGACCAACCAAAAAGTCGCAACGCTCCTGGGTCAGGCGCGCAAGGCCCTCGCCCTCCGAGCCCATGACGAGCGCAATCTTGCCCGCCATGTTGGAATCCCAGATGGAATCGGCCGCCTTCTCGCTGGCACCAGCCACCCAGAAGTCGTTTTCCTTAAGCTCGTCGATGGTTTGGGGGATGCCCGCCACGCGCGCCACGGGGATGTGGGCGATGGCGCCGGCGGAGCTTTTATAGGTTGCCGCAGTAACGCGCACCGAGCGGTTGGCGGGAATAAGGATGCCCGAGGCACCCACGACCTCGGCGGAGCGGGCAATGGCGCCCAGGTTGCCCGCGTCGGTGATGTGGTCGAGCACCACGATGAGCGCACAGCCGTCGTTGGCCTCGGCGCGCTTTTTGGCTGCGATGAAAATTTCCTTGGCGGAGCTGTACTGGAAGGATTCCGTCTCGAGCATAATGCCCTGGTGCGAGCCGCGCTCGGAGCGCTTGTCAAGTTCGGCGCGCGAGACCTGTTTCACCGAGATGCCCATCTTGTGGGCACGACGGGTAATCTCGTTGACCACTTTGTCCTTGCGAAGACCTTCGGCCACATACATGCGGCGCACGGGAACCCCGTTGCGCAGAGCCTCGTTGACGGGACGCTTTCCTTCGATAAATTCGGCCATTTCGAACCCTTCTAAACACAATGAAGCGCACAGGCGCAGCATGAATGCAAAACGAAAAACAAGACCGCTGCAGGCATTGCCGCAGCGCTGGAAACCAAAGTGTATCACTGCAGCACAGGCGTGCGCGGTCGGCTGCTTAAGCGATTATCCCATGCCGCGCATATGTTTGAAACACCGCGCGTCCCCTGTTCGCTTAACGCCATAAATACGCTATAATTCACAAGCACTGCAGTCCAGCCGCGCAATCCAGGGCTTCTGCGCTAAACAGAGGCAGCACCTGGCGCGACGGATGCATACGCTGGCCCATCGTCCAATGGCAGGACCCTGGTTTTTGGTACCAGTTATGTAGGTTCGAATCCTGCTGGGCCAGCCAGTTTGAAAAGCAAGAGCCGCAACCATCACGGTTGCGGCTCTTTTCGTTGTGTGCGGATTGGCAGGGTTGGTGGCTTGAATGAAGCCACGCGCCATGATTGCCGGTGCAGCTTGACGCTCGGCACGACGGCAGCCCAAATGGACAAGCCTGTTCAACGCAACAGCCTGAAGCCATGCCCCTACTTCATGAAGCCGAAGAGGCCCTTCTTCTCGTAGGGTTCGATGGCAAAATCGGTGAGCTTGTAGCCGGTGGGCTTGAGCGCCATAAGAGCCTGACCGCGGTCGATGGCCTCCTCTGAAATGATGACCACGCTTCCGTCGGCATGGGAGGCAGTGACCTTCTTAACATTGAAGCTGCTGCGGATGGCGTCGCACACGTGAGCCTCGCAATGGCCGCACATCATCCCTTCAACGCCCAGGGTTACTTTGTACATGATTCCTCCTAAAGGATTCTCGTTTTAGCTAAGCCGATGATAAGCCTTAACGCAGGTTCGCAGGCCGCCAGGGCGCATGTCGGCGCAAAACCAATGCGCTGCGAGCTTGACCCCCTTCTTGGCACGCCCGCATGCACGCCAACGCGCAATCAGCGCAAGGCCAAGCGCACGTTGCTAGCAGACAGAGCCGGGGCGTCCTTTATTTGCGTTGCTCTTCCTCAGCCTTTTGGACGGCTTTTTCCAAGGCTTCCACATCGATGGAGCAGCTGGGGCAATCGGTTTTGCCCGAGGCCGCGCCCGAGCAGCCAGAGCAGCCCGCGCAGGAGCCGCCGCCGTTCTTGCGCTTCTTCACTTCCGAACGCACGATGAGCACGCACACAAGCAAGATGACCAGCGCCACCGCCACGGTGGACGGCGTGGTGCCCAAACTCTCAAAAAAGGCGTCCATAAGACTTTCCTTTCAACATGAAACCCAACGGGGCGGCCGGAACCTTGTCCAGCCGCCCCATCTAACGAATCAGCTTAACCAACAGCGATTACGCTACTTGGTCTCGCTTTCAATCTGAGCCTTAACCGCGTTCTGCGCTTTGACGCCCTTGTACTTGTTGGGGCGGAAGAGCAGGTACAGGAAGCCGATGAAGGTCACGGCTGCAAGCGCGGTCCAGATGCTCAAAGGAGCCTCGCCGGAGATCAGGCCGCCGAAGTTGAAGACCCACAGGGCGATAAGCCATGCAACGCCCATCTGGTAGCCAACCTGAGCCCAGAACCACTTCTTGGAGTTGTGCTCACGAGCAGCCGCGGTAAGGGCAGCGAAGCAAGGAACGCAGATGAGGTTGAAGGCCATGAAGGCGTAGGCAGCAACGGGGCCGTAGGTGTTGGCGAAGTTGGAGTACCAGTTGCCCGTGTCGCCCGCGTAGAGGATGCCCAGGGTTGCAACGATGTCTTCCTTTGCGGCCAGGCCGGAGAGCGATGCTGCAGCCGCCTGCCAGTCGCCGAAGCCCAGAGGAATGAAGATCCAGGCGAAGGCGGAACCGATGCCGGCCAAGAGCGAGAAGCTCGTATCGGAGACGGCGCAGAAAGTGCCCTCTTCGAAGCCGTAAGTGGAAAGGAACCAGATGACGATGCAGGCCAGAAGCAGGATGGTGCAAGCCTTCTTGATGAACGCCCATGCGCGCTCCCACATGCTGCGAAGAACGCCGCCCACGGTGGGCAGGTGGTATGCCGGCAGCTCCATGACGAAGGGTGCGGCCTCGCCCGCGAAGGGTTTGGTCTTCTTCAAAATGATGCCGGAGCACAGGACGGTGGCGATGCCCAGGAAGTAGGCACTGGGGGCAACCCACCAGGCGCCGCCGTAGATCGCGCCGGCGAACAGGGCGATAACGGGGAGCTTTGCGCCGCAGGGAATGAAGGTGACCGTCATGATGGTCATGCGGCGGTCGGCCAGGTTCTCGATGGTGCGGGAAGCCATGATGCCGGGGACGCCGCAGCCGGAGCCGATGAGCAGCGGGATGAAGGACTTACCCGACAAACCGAAGCGACGGAAGATGCGGTCAAGCACGAAGGCGACGCGGGCAAGGTAGCCGCAGGACTCCAGAATGGCCAGCAAGATGAAGAGGATCATCATCTGAGGCACGAAGCCCAGAACCGCGCCGACGCCGGCGACGATGCCGTCCATGATAAGAGCGTAGACCCAGCTCTCGGTGTCGAAGTTGATGGAAGCGAAGAAGTCCTCGAGCAAGGAAGGAATGCCTGGGATCCAGATGCCGTAATCGGCAGGGTCGGGGCCGGCCTCGCCGTACTCCTCGGCAGTCTCGCCGTAGGATTCGACCACGGCCACCGCCTCATCGTAGGCGTCTTGGTCGACCTTCACGAACTCGTCCTCGCCGGTCTCGTCGTCGTAGGAGTCGTAGCTACCGCCGACGCCGGTATCCAGAACGGTGACGGCGTTCTCGTACTCGTCGTTGACCTCGTCGAAGGCGGCCTGTGCGCCATCAACCTGAACAATCGGGGAAGGATCAAGGAACCAGCCGTCGCCGAAGACGCCGTCGTTGGCCCAGTCGGTTGCCACGGTACCAACCGTGGAAACGGAGATGTAGTACACCAGGAACATGACCACCACGAAGATGGGCAGACCCAAAATTCGGTTGGTGACCACGCGGTCGATTTTGTCGGAGGTGGTCAGCTGACCCTTGCTCTTAACCTTAAGAGCGCCTTCAACGATGCCTTCGATGCGATCGTAGCGACCGCAGGTGATCAAGCTCTCGGAGTCGTCGTCGGCCGCATCCTCGGTTGCGGTGATGATCTTCTCGACGGCCGCCTTGGCGGAGTCGGCAAGGCCAAGCGCATCGATGATCTTCTCGTCACGCTCGAAGAGCTTGATGCTGTACCAACGGCGCTGATCGGCGGCGATGGAAGCGGGCAGCTGCTCGGCGATTTCGGTCAGGGCCTTCTCGACGCCGTCCTCGAAGGTGGTGGGGACGATCGTATCGGCGCTGCCGTGAGCCAAGGTGGCGTCGACCAAGCCCTGGATGCCCTCGTTCTTAAGGGCGGAAATCTCGACGACGGGCATTCCCAGACGCTCGGACAAGGTGGCAACATTGATTTCGTCGCCGCGCTTTTTGACCTCGTCCATCATGTTGATGGCGACCACCATGGGCACGCCCAGCTCGGCGAGCTGAGTGGTGAGGTAGAGGTTGCGCTCGAGGTTGGTGCCATCGATGATGTTGATGATGGCCTCGGGCTTTTCGTCCAGGATGTAGGTACGGGTAACAACTTCCTCCAGGGTGTAGGGAGAAAGCGAGTAGATGCCGGGAAGGTCGGTGATAACCACTTCGTCCTTGGCACCGAAGGAAGACTTAAGCTTGCCCTCCTTCTTCTCAACCGTGACTCCGGGCCAGTTGCCAACGTACTGGTTGGCGCCCGTGAGCAGGTTGAACAGAGTCGTCTTGCCGGCGTTGGGGTTACCCGCAAGAGCAATACGCGTTGCCACTATCGCGCTCCTTCGTGTTCGTTGCCGGAAAATCCGGTGCTCGACCACCCGCCGCCGAAGGTTAACCCTGGCTAACGGTTAGTCGCAGCTAACTTACATACTTAAAAAGAGCGGCCGAATGCCGCTTTGAAGTTCGCCCTCCAACCTGCATTGGGGAAATGCCCAACTCAGAGGAAGAACTCCGGAACCGCCGTTTGCGAAGCTGAGGGGCTACTCAACCTCGATCATGTCGGCGTCTTCCTTTCGCAAGGAAAGCTCGAAACCTCGAACGGTGACCTCGATGGGATCACCCAAAGGTGCAACCTTGCGCACGTAAACCTGGGCGCCACGCGTGATACCCATGTCCATGATGCGTCGCTTGGTTGCGCCTTGACCGTGCAGCTTGACCACTTTCACGGTGTCGCCGATGGCGACCTGCTTCAAAGTCTTCACCAAATAGTCCTTTCGATCTTCATCGATTACACGAGGACTTTGTTTGCCACATCCAGGCCGATGGCGATACGCGATTCCTTGACGTTGATGATGAGCCCGCTTTCGTTGCGGGACACCACGCGCACCTCGGTACCGGGTACCAAGCCCAGGCCCTCCAGAAAGCGATGGATTTCGGAGCGGCCGTTGATTCGCTTGACGATGTAGCGCTCCCCTATCGTTCCCATGGTGAGTGGCATGAAAGCCTCCTTTTCCGATTCCCGGCGCAAGCGTCCCTGAGCCGAGGCTCTTGGGCAGGCGTCCCCACCAAGAGCTAATCTTAAAGTTAATTTAGGTTAACAAGTGATTAACAAAAAAGCCATAGTTTTGGCGAAAAAAATTAGCAGCAGGAAACTTTTCGTGTGCAGGGGAAGGCTTGACCGTTGCGTGGCGGGGCGGAGCCTTCTTTAAAAGACGATGCCGAAGAGGTCGAAGCCAAAGCCGACGACGACGCCCATCGCCCACAAAAGCACGATGATGAAGACATTGCTTTTGGGGCGGCGATTCTCGCGGCAAAGAACCAGCAAGCCGATGCCCGCACCCACCAGCAGGCCGGCCATCATGGCACCGGTGGACAAGGTTCCGTCCAAGAAGAGCTCGCAGATGATGACGCTTGCCGCGCAGTTGGGAATAAGCCCGACCAGGCCCGCAAAGCATACCGACAAGGCGGGGTTTGCACCCAAAAAGCCCGCAATGGCTTCCTCGCCGGCAAGCTCGATGGCGCCGCCCAGCACGAAGGTTATAAGGAAAATGAACAGAGAAACCTGTAGGGTGTGCTTGATGGCGCTTTTCAGAGGCCCGTCCGAGCACTGGCAATGCTCCTGCTCGCACAGGTCGTGGATATGCAGATGGCCTGAGCCCCTATGGCGAAGGCGCTGCACAAGATCGACCGAAAAGCCCAAAAGCATGCCGATGACGACCTTGCAGGCAAGGACTTTGAACAGCAGATCGGGGTCGGCCTGCTCGGCAATGAAGATGGGGATCATCTCGTCGGAGGTGGCAAGGAACACCGCAAACAAGGTGCCGAGCGTGATCACGCGTCCGGCGTAGAGAGTGGCCGCCGCCGCCGAAAAGCCGCACTGAGGGAAGGCTCCCACGAGAGCGCCCACCACCGGGCCGAAGAAGCCGGCTTTGCGCACCATGGCCTCGGCCTTGTCCTCGGCCACCCCCTCGATCAGCTCCATGATGAAATAGGTGACCAACAGGAAGGGAATAAGCTTGAGCGTATCGATGGCGGCATCGGCGAGTATGTCCATAAATTGTTCCACGGGGCGGCATTATAGACAGCTTTTCGCCTGAATGCCCGCTCATGCGTGCATACATGGGCGCAGGATGCAGAGGCACAGATAGCAAGAGTGCACGCAGGGCGCAAGATGGGGCGATGGTCGCAGGCGCGCCGAGAGAGCGAAAACCTCGATTGGTTGCGATGGGCTTGAGGCCCGATTAGCCACAACGAGCTTGAGGCCGGCCCGCAAAGCTTAGGCGCGAACCCTCAGCTGCCAGAAGGTCACCGCGCTTGCGGCGGCGACGTTCAAGGAATCAACCCCGTGGGCCATGGGAATCTTCACGGTGTAGTCGCATTGGGCAATGGTTTCATCGCACAGGCCGTCGCCCTCGGTGCCGAAGATGAGCGCCAGGCGCTCCTCGGAGTTAAGAGTCCCATCGTCAAGCGAGACGGAATCGTCTTTAAGCGCAAGCGCCGCCGTCTTGAAGCCAAGGGCGCGCAAACGCGCCATGCCGGCAGAGGGCCACTCCCCCACCGAATCGCCGATGCGCGTCCAGGGAACCTGAAAAACCGTGCCCATGGAAACGCGAGCGGCGCGGCGATACAGAGGATCGCAGCATGCGGGCGTGACCAGAACGGCGTCCACCCCAAGCGCGGCGGCGCTCCTGAAGATGGCACCCACGTTGGTGTGGTTGGTGATGTCCTCGAGCACGGCAACGCGGCGCGCGCCAGCAAGCAAATCTTCCACGCAAGGAAGCTGGGGGCGACGCATGGCGCACAGGACGCCGCGTGTAAGCTCGTAGCCAGTGATGCCTTGAATCTGCTCGGCAGGCGCCACGAACACAGGGATGTCCCCGGCAGCGCTTGCCTTGCAAGCACGATCGATCAAGCCATCAAGCCCGGAGAGCTTGTGATCGGGAATCAGCATGCTCACGGGTTCGTAGCCGCCGGCAAGCGCGCGCCCGATAACCTTCTCGGACTCGGCGATGAAGATGCCCTTTTCAGGCTCGAGCTTGTTGCGCAACTGCAACTCGGTAAGACGCAGGTAGGCGTCCAGGCGCTCGTCGGCGAGCGTTGAGATAGGCTCTATCATCCGGCAACCCCGCCCAGGCTATTCCTGCGTTGCTGCAGGCTCGTAGTCGGTAACCGACTTGCCGATGGTCGCCTTGAGCACCAGCAAGGTGGCGATGGTCAAGACGATGCCGATGGGCAGGCAGATGGCAGCATTTTGCACGAAGCCGGCGATGATGAACATCACAAACGAAACCACCGCGACGGTGATGACGTAGGGCAGCTGGGTGTTCACATGCTCGATGTGGTTCATGTTCGCACCGGCCGCCGCCATGACCGTGGTGTCCGAAATCGGCGAGCAATGGTCGCCCGCAACGGCGCCGGCCAGGCAGGCGGAGATGCCGATGGTAAGCAGGGTCGAGTCGTTGGCGAAGATGGGCAAAACGATGGGAATCAAAATGCCGAAGGTGCCCCAGGAGGTGCCGGTGGAGAAGGCCAGGAACAGCGCCACCAGGAAGATGATCGCGGGAAGCATGGCGTAGAGGCCAGGCGCGACGTTTTCCATAAGGCTGGCAACGTAGTTTGCGGCGCCCAAAAGGCTGGTCATGTTCTTCAGGGCAACGGCGAAGGTCAGAACCAAGATGGCGGGGACCATCGCGTTAAAGCCGCTGGTGAAACATGCCGTTGCCTCGTTGAAGCTGATGACACGACGCGCAAGCAGGTAGATGAAGGTGATCACCAAAGCGACGATGGAACCCCAGGGCAACGCGGTGAAGGCGTCGGTATTACCGAAGGAAGCCACCACGTCGCCAGCGTTTTCACCGCCGAAGAAGCCGCCGACGTAGAGCATGCCGATAACGCAGAAGATGATCAGCAGAATAACCGGCAAAAGCATGTCCCACAGGCTGGCCTTTTCCTTGGCGGTGGCGGTGTCGCCGCCAAGCGAGCCAAGGTCGCCGTCACGGTATGCCGCAATCTCGGCCTTGGCCATGGGACCGTAGTCGAAGTTGAGGAAGACCAAGCCGATGACGAAGACGATCATCAAAAGCGAGTAGAAGTTGAAGGGAATGGCCGAGATGAACAGGTCGATGCCGTTGACGTTCAGGTCGGCGGCAACGCCTGAAACGGCAGCAGCCCAGGAAGAAACCGGGGCGATCATGCAGATAGGAGCGGCGGTCGCGTCGATGATGAAGGCGAGCTTGGCGCGCGAGACGTTTTTGGAGTCGGTAAGGGGACGCATGACCGAGCCGACGGTAAGGCAGTTGAAATAGTCGTCGATGAAGATGAGCACGCCCAAGATGAAGGATGCGATCTGCGTGCCCACGCGGCCTTTAACGTGGCGCGCTGCCCACTGACCGAAGGCCGAGGCACCGCCCGCGGCGTTGACCAAGGCAACCATGATTCCCAGGATAACCAGGAAGATGAAAATGCCCGCGTTATCGGAGACGGAGGGAATGAGACCCTCGTTGATGATGGCGTCGAGCGTTCCCGTGGGCGAGAATCCCGCAGCAAGCAGCGCGCCCGTAACGATGCCGACGAACAGTGAAACATAGACTTCTTTGGTGGCCAGCGCCAAAACGATGGCGATCAGCGGGGGCAAAAGAGCCCAAGCGGTATCGACGAACTCCATGGGAATACCTTTCTTCTAATAAAATCGCACCCGATATTACACGTATTAGGGGGTTCGTCGTTTTTCACGCTGGCAAGCTGCGCTTATTGCACCTTAGGCGGGTCTTCCCGGCGCGGCGGGCGATGGGCGCGGTGCCGACGCTCCGGTGCCGACGCTCCGCAGAACGGCCGTAGCGAGCAGAAACGCCGCAAGCGTGCTGCGGCAGGGCGCGGCGCAGCGAAGACTTGCCGCAGCGCTGGACGGCAGGCAGCCAAGCAAAGAAAAAGGCCGGCGCCACTGGAGCGCCGGCCCTACAAATGCCGTAGAGGCGGAAATCAGCTGTTAGGCAGCCGAGATTACATCATGCCGCCCATGCCGCCGGCACCGCCGCCAGCGAGTGCGGACAGATCGGGACCCTCCTTGGGAATCTCGTTGATGGTTGCCTCGGTGATGAGGATGAGGCCTGCCACGGAAGCAGCGGACTGCAGAGCGGTACGGGTGACCTTCACAGGGTCGTTGACGCCCATGGAGATCATATCGCCCTCGGCGCCGTCCATGAAGTTCAGGCCGTGGCCGGCAGGAAGGCCCTTGACCTTCTCGACGACGACGGAGCCTTCGTAGCCGGCGTTGCTTGCGATGGCGCGAAGAGGAGCCTCAAGAGCCTTGCGGACGGTGTTGACACCCACGAGCTCGTCGGCGTTGTCGGTCTCAACGGAGTCAAGCGCCTGGGTGCAGTTGAGCAGAGCCACACCGCCACCTGCGACGATGCCTTCCTCAACGGCTGCACGGGTTGCCTGCAGGGCGTCCTCGATGCGGGACTTCTTCTCCTTGAGCTCGGACTCGGTGGCTGCGCCGACCTTGAGGACTGCAACGCCGCCGGAGAGCTTGGCCAGGCGCTCCTGGAGCTTTTCCTTGTCGAAGTCGGACTCAAGACGCTCGTACTCGGCGCGCATGGAAGCGACGCGAGCGTCGATGGCAGCCTGGTCGCCTGCACCGTCGACGATGACGGTTGCGTCCTTGGAGACCTTGACGGTCTTGGCGGTGCCCAGGGCATCGGGGGTGACGTCGGCCAGGGTCATGCCGAAGTCCTTGGAAACGACCTTGCCGTTGGTGACGATTGCGATGTCCTCGAGGATGCGGCTACGACGCTCGCCGAAGCCGGGAGCCTTGATGGCCACGACGTTCAGGGTGCCGCGCAGCTTGTTCAGAAGCAGGGTGCCCAGAGCCTCACCGTCGACGTCCTCGGCGATGATGAGCAAGGGACGGCCGGACTTCATGATGGACTCCAGCAGGGGAACCATGTCCTGGATGGAGGAAATCTTAAGGTCGGTGAGCAGGATGTAGGGGTCGTTGAGGACGGCCTCCATGCGCTCGGAATCGGTTGCCATGTAAGGGGAAATGTAGCCGCGATCGTACTGCATGCCCTTGACGATCTCGAGGTCCATGCCGAAGGTCTGGGAATCCTCGACGGAGATTGCGCCATCCTTGCCAACAGCATCCATGGCCTCGGCGATCTTGCCGCCGATCAGGGCGTCGCCTGCGGAAATGGTGCCGACGTTGGCGATCTGCTCGGTGGTGGAGACTTCCTGGGCGTTGGTCTTCAGGGCCTCGACGACGGCGTCGGTTGCCTTCTCGATGCCGCGACGGACGGACAGGGGATCGGCACCTGCGGCGATGTTGCGCAGGCCCTCGGAAACGATGACGTCGGCCAGAAGAGTTGCGGTGGTGGTGCCGTCACCGGCAACGTCGTTGGTCTTGACGGATGCCTCGCGCACCAGCTGAGCGCCCATGTTCTCGACAGGGTTCTCAAGCTCGACCTCGCGAGCGACGGTGACGCCGTCGTTGGTGATCATGGGAGCACCGTAGGAGCGCTCCAATGCAACGTAGCGGCCTTTGGGGCCAAGGGTGACCTTGACCGCATCGGCAAGCTTCTTGACGCCAGCGGCCATGCCGGAGCGGGCGTCGGTATCAAACAGAATGTCCTTTGCCATAATGCAAAAATCCTTTCTTTAAAAGCGGTGGGCGATTGATGCGCCCGAGTGAGCCGCGAATTTAGGCGGCTGCAAGAAATTTAATCGACGATGAACTTGCCGTAGATGTCCTCGGCACGAACGATCAGGACGGTCTCGCCGTCGATGTCGATCTCGGTGCCGCCGAACTTGCCGTAGACCACGTGGTCGCCTACCTCAACGGGCATGGGCAGGTACTCGCCCTTGTCGTTCAGACGGCCGGGGCCGACAGCAAGAACGCTACCGGTCTGGGGCTTTTCCTTGGAGTCGGCAGCCAGGTACAGGCCGCCTGCGGTGGTCTCCTGAACCTCGTCGCGCTTAATGACGATGCGATCACCCAATGGTTGAAGTTGCATTGCGCACTTCCTTTCAATCAAGCCACCTGCCTGAAAACACAGGTGCACGTTACCAAAGCAAAGCTTCAAGAGCGCCGGCTTGAGCTTGGAGTCAAGGCAAGAAGCCCAGCGCCAAAACAAGAAAAGGCAAGCTGCTTGATAGCTTTAGCACTCTCAGCGTTTGAGTGCTAAATGCATATTAGCAGCCTGCCAAATTGATGCAACTAAAGATGAAGAAAATGTGAGTGGCACACGCTTAGATATCGTGGCAGCGTGACTACTACGAGCTTAAGTGCAGGTGGTCGAGCTGTTTACGAGCTTGCGCTTGGATGTTCAGCCTGCCGTCCGGCCTACCGCCCGACCCGCACCCCGCCTATTCGTAGAACTTGTCTTCGGGGAACGGGGGCTCCATGGCGCGCTTGAAGGCGAAGCCGTCGGTGCGCTTGATAACGTAGTCAACCTGATCGGCCGAAAAGCCCTTGGCCACCACTTCCTCGGCGGAAAGGCCCTGCTCGTAGTGCGCGATGAGGATCTGATCAAGCACGCCGTACTCGATGCCCATCACGCGCTCGTCCTGAGCGCCGGGGGAAAGCTCGGCCGAAGGAGGCTTTACCAGCACGTGCTCGGGGATGGGAGGAACCTCGCCCGCCCACTCGGCGCGCTCGTTGACCCAGCGGGAAAGCGCGAAGACGTCGGTTTTGTAGAAGCCGCCAAGCGGCGCGAAGGCGCCTGCGGTGTCGCCGTACAGGGTGGAGAAGCCCATGGCCGCCTCGGACTTGTTACCGGTGTTGATGAGCAGCCAATCGTTTGCGTTCGAGAGCGCCATGAGGCTGATCATGCGGCAGCGGGCCTGGGTATTCTCGGAAGCCAGGCCTTTAAGCTCGCCGCCGAGGACGCGCGCCAAAGAGCGCTCGAAGCCCTCGTAAGGCTCAAGGATGCTGATCACCTGGGTCTTAAGACCGAGGTTGTTGGCAAGATCTTGCGCATCGGTGAGGGAATGGTCGCTTGAGTAAGGGCCGGGAAGCATGTAGCCGTGCACGTGCTCGGCGCCAAAAGCCTCGACGCACATCGTAGCGGTAAGGGAGGAATCGATGCCGCCGGAAAGCCCCAGCACGACATCGGTGAAACCGGCGCCTGACACGTAGTTTTTCAGGGCCTCGAGTGCGATTTGATACTTCTGGGAAAGCTCCATGGCAGCTCCTTTTCGCGATTCAGGGTTTCAGTATCCCCTGCTCAGGTTTCGCGTTGATTACATAGCAATTAAAAGCGCCGACCTAAGCGGCCGGCGCGATCGCGTTCATGGTGGACGGGAAGCTAACGCTTGATGGCGCGAATCTGCTCGGCGATCCAGGCCGCCCATTCGTCAACGCCGGCGCCCTTGGTGGCGCTGATGGGGAACAGGGGCGCCTGCGGGTTGAGATTGTGGATGTGGCTCTTGAAAAGCTCGGTGTCGAAGTTGAACACCGGCAGCGTGTCCACCTTGTTCAGGACGATGGCCTTGGCAGCTTGGAAAACGCCCGGGTACTTAAGGGGCTTGTCGTCGCCTTCGGGGACCGACAGAATCATGGCCTTCATGTTCTCGCCCAGGTAGAAGTCGGTCGGGCAAACCAGGTTGCCGACGTTCTCGATGATAATGAGGTCAAGCGAATCAAGGTCCAGCACATCGACGGCGCGGCGGATCATGTCGGCCTCAAGATGACAAGCGCCGCCGGTGTTGATTTGGACGGCGGGGATGCCGTTTTCCTTGATCTTCTCGGAGTCGACCGAGGAAGCGATGTCGCCCTCGATGACGGCGATGTTGAACTCGTTGCGCAGTGCCTCGATGGTGGCAAGGATGGTGGAGGTTTTACCCGAGCCTGGCGAAGCCAGAAGGTCGATGACGAAGACCTTCTTCTCGTCGAACAGGGCGCGATTCTCCTTGGCCAAGCGATCGTTCTTGCCAAGGATCGGTTGCTTTAAATCGATGTGAGCCATTGCTTCTCCTATCTTGCAGCCCACGCGCCAAAGGCGAGCGCGGGCCTATTCTTCGTCGGGCAGGTCGACCTCGATGGAGTCGACTTGAAGTTCCTTGCCTTGCACCAGCTCGGTGAAGGCACTGCCGCAGCTAGGGCATTTGACATGAAGGCGATTGTGGTCGAACTCCGCGCCGCACTCAAGGCAAATGCTGTGCGGCTTGATTATGTTCAGGTCGAGCTTGGCGCCCTCGGCCAGGGTTCCCTCGGTTAAAGCCTCGAAGGCGAAAACCATCACGTCCTCGATGACCTCGGTCATCTCGCCGACCGAAAGGCTCACCTTGGTGATGCGCTCGGCACCCGCGTCCTTGGCCGCGGGAATCACGGACTCAAGGATGCCCGCTACCAGACCCATCTCGTGCATGGCTATTCCTTGCCTTCGGGGGTGGCCGCAGCCTGAGCGGCGCCGGACTTGGCGTCGTGCTCGGCCCAGGCCTTCTTGCTGGCTTCCTTCATCTGGGCATCCAGCTGGGCTTGGGCTTCCTTGGCCTCTTTGGCGGCGGCACGCTCGCGGGCGCGCTCGGCCTTGCCCTCCTCGGTTTCGCGCTCAAGCTCGGCGCGCTCGGACTCGGAGCCCCACAGATGCTCGTCGAAGGAACGCTTGACCTGCTTGAGCTCCTCGCGCGCCTCTTCGGCCTCCTCGGCCTCGCGCGCTTCCTTGGCATCTTTGGCCTTGGCGCGGCGCTTGAGCGCGATGCGGGCAATGAACAGGCTGATTTCGTAAAGGCCGATCATGGCCGCGAACATCAGGCCCATGGTAACCGGGGACGCGTCGGGGGTGACCATGGCGCTGAAGATCAGCAGGCCCACATAGACGACGCGCCAGCTTGCGCGGAGCTTGCCATAGGGCACGATGTTGAACAAAACCAGGTAGAAGACGACCAGGGGCATCTCAAAGGCGATGCCGAAGCCGATTTCGAACTTGATGATGATGTCCACCCAAGAACCCGCCTCGGGGAGCACCGCCGCAAAGCCGGAGGCCTGATCGGTGAGCCACTCGAAGGCCGGGTGAAGGATCACGCAGTAGCAGAAAACACTGCCGAAGATGAACAGGGCAACGGCGGCCGCGAAGGTGGGAATGAACCACTTGCGCTCCTTAGGCTTAAGCGCCGGCAGGAAGAAGGCCAAAATCTGCCACAAGATGATGGGCATGGTGGCAACCACGCCCGCCCAGATGGAGATGGTGAAGCGAACCGCGAAGGCGTCGAAGGCGCCCAGCACGTTGAGCAACGCGTTGCCGTTGGCGTCCTGCGGAAGGAACTCGGCCACGGGCGCCAATAGGAACTGCGCGATGGTGGGCGTTGCCATGTAGAAGATGAGCGTCGCGATGAGCAGCGCGACGACGATGCGCGTAAGGCGCAAACGAAGCTCGCCCAAATGGTCGAGCAGGGACATACGGGCTGGTCCGATGGGCATTAGTTATCACCTTCCTCGGACACGTTTGCGGGCTGGTCGGCCCCAACGGACGAGGGCTCGGGTGCGGCGGTGCTGGGTTCGGGCGCGCTGGCAGGAGCGGCGGACGCGGGTTTTGCGGGGCGCGCAGGTTTGGTGCCGTAGAGTTCGGCGGCGCTTGGCCTGGCCTCGGGCGCGGGGGCTTCGGCCGCCTGCTCCTTCATGGCGCGTCGGTTAGCCTCCTGGCGCTCGCGCTCGTAGCGCGCCTTGCGCTCGGAGAAGCTCTCCTTGGCCTGGGACTGCTCGACGCGCTGCTCATGCGCGGCCTCCTTGACCGATTCGGTGGCGGAGTCAACCGCGTCGATCACCTTCGAGGAAACCTTGGACAAGGCATCGCCTTCTTCTTCGTCCGCAGTGGCAGAGGAAGAAGAAGCAGGCTTGGCCGTGGTGTTGCGGCGCGTCGAAGAGGGCTGCGATTTCTTCTTTTGGTTTTTGTCGTCCAAAAGCTCGCTGCGAACAACGCTGTTCATCTCTTCCTGAGCCTGCCTGAAGCGACCGATGAGCTCGCCTGCCGTGCGGGCGATTTCGGGGAGCTTGTCGGGGCCGAACACCAAAAAGGCAAAGAGCAAAATAAAGAGGAATTCAAATCCACCAATGCCGAACACGGAACCATCCTATCGATCGAATGCTGAAGAAGCTTTCATGCGGCTTAAATGCCGAAGCGCCCCGCCTTGAGCCCCTACCCCAAGAAAGCGACGGACCGGGCTGCCCCTCATGTTTGCCGCGGCCGCGGGCGCCAGGCGCCCCGCCTATCCGATACGCCCTAGGATGCGCCGCCGCCAAGAACCATCAAGCCCATGGTGGGCAGGGACAAGGCGAGCACCAGGATGACGGCAACGGCGGCGATGCCGATGCGCTTCCAGAGTTCGATGCGCTTCTTCTTGGCCTCCGCGGCTGCCTGGCGCTCCTCGGCGCGCTTGATGCGCTCCTCGAGCTGCTGCTTGGAGACCTTCTGGTTCTTCTTGTTCTTCTGAGCCATATCAGGAACACTTTCTAGTTTCAAATGCGTTAAACGTAAAGTACCGCACCAAGATACCAGGTTTAGCCCAGCATCGGTCAATGGGCAATCGAGCTTCATCAACAGGCTATAATAATGCGACCGAAGCCTGGCCGGCGCGCCAAGCATGCGGGCGGCCGAGCCGAGCTTGCTCGCCCCTTGAATGTGCACCGACCAGGACGTTTCACGCACGCTGCGCCAAGGAGGCCACATGTCCGACACAGACAACAACCAGGAAACCGCCACGCACGCCACGGCGCACTCCATCGACACGGCAACCGGCCAGGACGCCGCAGCCGACATCTCGTCCGCGCGCGTGAAGAAGATCTTCACCGACATCGCCTGGAAGTACGAGCGCTTCAACCTTTGCTCGAGCTTTGGGCAGTACCGCTCCTGGCTGGACAAGCTGATCGAGCTTGCGCCCATCACCCCCGAAAGCCTGATGCTCGACGTGGCGGGCGGCACGGGAGACGTCACCTTCACCGCTTGCGAGAAGAAGGCCCCCGGCGCGATTATTTTGTCCGATTACACCCCCGCCATGCTCGAGGTTGCCAAGGCACGCCTTGACGCCGGCGAGAACCACGGCGTTCCCGTGGAGCTGTGCGTAGTTGACGGGCAGGACATTCACTGCGACGACAATCAGTTCGACGTGATCACCATGAGCTACGGCATTCGCAACATGCCCAAGCGCGAGCAGGCCCTCTCCGAGATGTATCGCGTGCTCAAGCCGGGCGGGGCGCTTTGCGTGCTCGAGTTCAGCACGCCGCCCAACCCCGTGATGAAGCTCAGTTACGACCTCTACCGCAAGGTGGGCCTCCCCTTCTGGGGCAAGCTCATCACCGGCGACGCCTCCGGCTTCATCTACCTGGGCAAATCGATCAGCGCCTTCCCCAACCAGGCGGATTTTGCGCAGATGCTCACCGATGCCGGATTCGAGCGCGTCGAGTGGCACAACGTCACCTTCGGCGTTGCCGCCATCCACATCGCCTACAAGGGCGAAGAAGAATAGCGCGCCACGACACCCATTAATTGAACAGCTTGGCCATTTCTGGGTAAAGACGCCGCCTGAGTTCAGGCGGCGTCGTAGCTAAGGGTACAATGCCAACTTATCGAGGGAATTGAAAAGGGGCATGTCACGTGGCGACTTTGCACGATATCGAACGACGCATCACATCGGTTACTTCAACCAGGCAGATCACGCACACCATGGAAATGGTGTCGCGCACCAAGATTCGCCGCGCACAGCGCAAAGTTGACGCCGCAACTCCTTACGCCTACGCAATGGAAGAGCTGTTGGGCAACCTGTCCATCATGGGTAAAACGACCGCCAAGCTCACCATCCCCCACGACGAGGTGAAAAGCGTCCTCATCGTCTGCATCGTTTCGGATCGTGGCCTGGCCGGCGCCTTCAACTCGAACGTGCTCCATCGCGCCGAGAAGATCATCAAGGAGCGCCGCGCGCTCGAGCAGGATGTCAAGCTGGCCATATGCGGCAAGAAGGGCATCTCGTATTTCAAGTTCCGCGGCATCAAGCCCGTCATGGCCTTCAGGGACCTATCGGCCAACCCGCGCGCCGAGCAAGCCGAAGCGCTTGCCGACTACGCCCAGGAAAGCTTTTTATCGGGCGAGGTTGACGAGGTGATCTGCCTGTTCAACCACGTGAAGAACGCCGCAGAGCAGGTACTCACCGAAGACCACGTTGTGCCCATCAACCTTGAGAACTTCGTCCCCGACGAGTACTGGCCAAGCTTGAAGAAGGCAATCACCGAAACCGATGACGACCCCAACTATTCCGAGGGCATGATCGAGTTCGAGCCCGACGAAACCGCCGTGCTCGATTCGCTTCTTCCCGAGTATCTTTCCGGTTACTTTTTCTACGCGCTCATCGATTCGGCCTCGGCCGAGCAGAGCGCGCGCTATGCCGCCATGCGCAACGCCACCGAGAACGCCGACGACATGCTCGATTCGCTTAACCAGCTGCACAATCGCATTCGCCAGGGCGCCATCACCACCGAGATCAACGAGATCGTGAGCGGCTCCGATGCTGCCGATTAGGCCGTTCGCCAGGCTATTCGTAAGACGCTAAAGCGCACCCTAGTACGGATCGTCCAGGGAAACATGCGCCTTCGCATCGGCATCGATGCCCATGAACTTGCCCTGACGATAACGATCGAGCGCCACCAGGCCGATCATGGAGGCGTTGTCGGTGCAGGCCTTCATGGGCGGCATCGTAAGGCGAACTCCCATCTCGGCGCACATCTTGGTATAGCCAGCGCGCAAGGCCGGGTTGGCCGCAACGCCGCCGCCCAGGCAAAACTCCTTCGCGCCCGTAAGCTCAAGCGCTCGCTTGGCTTTGGCCACCTGCACATCAACAACGGCGGCCTCGAAGCTCGCGGCAACGTCGGCCTTGTTGATGGCACGACCTGCCTTTTCTTCCTTTTGGAGATAGGTCATGACGGCGGTTTTCAGGCCCGACAAGCTGAAGGCGAAATCGCCCGAATGGAGCATGGCACGGGGGAAGCGAATGGCGCGGGGGTTGCCGTCTTTCGCGAGCGCCGAGATCAAGGGGCCACCCGGGTAACCCAAGCCCATGGCCTTGGCTACCTTGTCGAAAGCCTCGCCCACCGCATCGTCCAGGGTCTCGCCCAAGGTATGGTAGCTGCCCCAGTCCTTCACGTGCACAAGCATGGTATGCCCGCCGCTCACCAGCGACACCACCATGGGCGGCTTGACGTCGGGGCAGGCGATCTTGTTGGCGTACAGATGCCCCTCCAGGTGGTTAACGCCCACCAGTGGCACGCCGGCACCCCAGGCCAAGGCCTTAGCGTAGGCTACGCCCACCACAAGGGCACCAAGCAAACCTGGCGCATAGGTGACGCCAATAGCCGACAGGTCGCCGAAGGCCAAGGAGGGCAGCCCTAAGCGCAGCGCACCCTGGCGCAAGCACTCCTCGACGACGCCGCCGATGGCCTCGATGTGCTTGCGACTGGCGATTTCGGGGACCACTCCGCCAAAGCGGGAATGGAAGTCAATCTGGCTTGCAACCACATCGGCAACGATGGTGCCCGCACCGTCCACCAAGGCAACCGCCGTTTCGTCGCAGGAGCTCTCGATGGCGAGGATGAGCGTATCGGGAAGACCGGCGGGTGCGGAGGCAGAGGAGCCAGTAGCTAAAACTGGCGCAGAAGACGCCCCTTCGGAGCACTCTCCTGCGTGACGCAATTCGTCCTGCGCCGAGGAAGCCTCGTTCACCAGAAGACCCATGCCTGCAACGTCGTGCTCGGCCACGGGCAAAGGACCACTGAAGATGGAGGCATCTTCGCGGTCAGAGTAGTAGCGCGGACGCTTGCCGATGCTCGTAAGACCCAAGGCCTCGTAAAAACAATGGGCACCCACGTTCGAGGCGCGCACCTCCAGGGTGGCCTCGCTTGCGCCCAGGTCGCGAGCATCGCTTGCAAGGCGAGCCAAAAGCTCGCGCGCTATCCCCTGCCTGCGCATGCTGGGGTCGGATGCGATCTTTAAGATCTGAAGCTGGCCGTCGATGATCCAGCCGCCGGCGTAGCCCACTAAACGCGCCGAATCGGCCGAAACCGAACGGGCGTCGGGGTCGGGCACGGCGAAACATGCCCACCAGCTCCTATCGGCACGGCCCAACTCGTCGGCCACCTGCGTAGCGTTCCAGGCATCGGTGCCCATAAGCTCGGACTCCAGGCGAGCAACCTCGCTGCACCACAGCGCCTCAAGCGGCTGATAACGAAGGAAGACGCTTTCCTCAACATCCTGGGAATCGGCCGTAGCGGAGCCGTTGAAGGAGCGCACCGCGCCGCCCTGCACGCCTGAGGATAAATCCTTTTCGCCTGCATCGGCGAAGCGCTGTCGCTCATGCTCCTCGGCATCGGACAGGCGCGTGTACACGGGCAGCAGGGTCAAAGGGTTGCCCAGGCTTGCGTCGTCGGGATCGAAGGCCCCCTTACCCCAGAGCGCTTGCGCGCACATGAGCAGACCTTTGCCCGTGGGCATCCAGGCCTCTTCCGCGGCTAAGTTGCCGCAAGGTGAAAATGTGTCGGCATACTTTTTGAGAGCATCACCCGTGATAAGACGCCCCTCAGTGCAGGTGCCCAGCTCATCGGCCGCAACGGCAGCCTTACGCACCTTGTCGGGGTTAAGGCGCACCGGGCCTGCATCGCCCAGCTGATAACTTACGGGGTAAACCTCTTTGCGCATGGCATCGCCCAAAACCACGAGCTGGCCGCGATAGCCGCCATCCCATGTTTGCCAAGCTTGTGCATCCAAGGTGGAAACGCCGTACAAGGGTAGGCCCAAGCCCATGGCCAGGCCTTTAGCGGCGGCCATGCAAATGCGCACGCCGGTGAAGGAACCGGGGCCGCGGCCGCACACGATGCAAGCAAGCGCGCGTTTGTCGAGCGCCTGCTGACAAAGCAATTCCTCGATGCAGGCCAAAAGCTTGGTGTTGGAAGCGCGGAAGGCCGGCGTTTGCTTGTCGGCTACGAATTCGATGGTGCAGGACTTGCGGTCAAGTTTGCCTAAGCCAACCGCGATAACCTCGTTGGCGGTGTCGACTGCCAGCACGAAATCGCGGTTGAAAGAATCATCGGAGGCAAGGCCGGGTTTGTCGGTGCTGTAGCCAACGCCTTCATCAAGACTTTTGGCGGTACCGTCGGCGATGGCCGCGCTTTCTTCAGCGTTTACGGCGCTTGAGCTTGCCGAACCCGAGCGCGCATCCAGGCCAGACCCCACGCCCGCACCGTGCTCGACGGGAGCAACGGACGACCCCGCAGCCTTGGTGCCATCAAGCGCGCCTGTGGCTAAAAGCTTTTGCCAATCGGCCAAGATTTCCTTATGAAGCAAGCCTTCGGCGCGCGCCCAAATCTGACGCTCATCGCCTTCACCTTGGTCGCGCAAAACGGCAACGGTCAGACGGCCCTCGGGCAGGGCCGAAGGGAAGCGTTCGGACCACTCGATACAGCAGATGCCCTGCGCATCCAGCACGTCGTAATAGCCCAAATCCTCAAGCTCGCGCACGTCCTCCAAGCGATAGAGGTCGAAGTGGAACAGGGGCAGCCTGCCCCCTTCGTAGCTGACGAGCAGATTGAAAGTCGGGCTGGTAACGCCCGCATCAATGCCAAGGCCAGCGGCCACACCCTGCGTGAGATGGGTCTTCCCTGCACCAAGATCGCCCTGAAGGGCAACGACCGTGCCCGGGCGCGCAGCCTCGGCCAAAGCAGCACCGCATGCCCTGGTTTCGTTGATTGAAGAGCAACGGGCCATTAAAACAAAGCCAGCACCTGCAAGGGCGCTGGCTTTTGCGTTATGTTCATTCGTTTTCATGCCGACAATCCTAGCATGAGGCCGGCTTGGCCAAGAGGGTCGGGAGCGAAATCCATCGCGCCCGAAAGCACCGAGCGCAAACAGAAGGCTCACAGGCACCGTCGGACCCATGTCGCCCCCACGTTCTTCCCTATCAGGTACCCGGCCCTAAGCGCAGGCTGCACCAGCCCGGCGCCAGACCCAACTAGTTCATGCTCGGACGGATGCCCGCGGCAATCTCGGCGGCAACGACCACATGCTCGAGCGTGGTGTTGGTGGTAACCGAGCCCGTGCCGCCGGGGACGGGGGTGATGGCACGAACGATGGGCTCGACCGCATCGAAGTCCACATCGCCGCACATCTTGCCATCGGCGAAGTTAATGCCCACATCGATGACCGTCTGGCCAGGGGCAAAGCACTCAGGGCCATATGCCTTGGCGCGGCCGGTGGCGCAAATGACGATGTCGGCGGCGCGCATGGTCGCGGGCAGGTCCTCGGTACGGGAATGGCACATGGTAACCGTGGCGTTGCGGCGCAGGAGCATCATGGCAACCGGCTTGCCGATAACCAGGCTGCGGCCAACCACGACAACCTTCTTACCCGCGATGGGAATCTTGTAGAAGTTGAGCAAACGGATACAAGCTTCCGCGGTGGAAGGGCAGAAGCAGGGGATGTCACCGTAGATATCGGCCAGGGACTCGCGCGAGTTGGCGTCGATGTCCTTGCCGCGCAGAAGCGCGTCGCACAAGGGCTGCTCCTCCAAGTGGGAAGGAAGGGGCCTGAACATCAGGCATCCGTGGATGGAATCGTCGGCGTTGATCTGCGCGATCTTATCGAACATCTGCTCTTGGGTAACGTCCTCGGGCATCTCGAAGACCTCGGCCTCGATGCCCAGCGCCTCGGCGCGGCGCAAGGCCATGCGCTCGTAGCTCAGGTCGTCCTCGCGTGCACCCACACGCAAGATCCCCAGCTTCGGGGAAACGCCCTTCTTGTGCAGGACG
This sequence comes from Oscillospiraceae bacterium, assembly GCA_963635145.1. Lineage (GTDB taxonomy): Bacteria > Actinomycetota > Coriobacteriia > Coriobacteriales > Eggerthellaceae > Anaerotardibacter. The sequence continues at coordinate 9,047 of CAVHFE010000019.1, read as the reverse complement.
TCGATACGAGCCTCGATGTGCTCGACCAACTCGCCGACGACGGGCTTTGCCTTCATGATGATTTCGGCCATAGGGTTCCCTCCCAAAAAATCGCACAGCCTTCCTTGAAAAAGCTGTGCGAAAAATTTCACATCTTCGAAAGTTTGTAAATCTTAGCTACGGATTCTACCCGAAAGCACCGCCCCAAGAAACCAGCTGCACTTCATTTAACAAGCTGGTCGCACGAACGGCCAGGCTAGTCGTACTTAACCTTCCAGGTGACGTACTTGACCACGGCATCGGCCTTGGGCGAATAGATGGCAAGCATCTCGGCGGCCTCGCGACGGTACTTGCGCGCCATGCGCTCGTCCTCCACGGATTTGACGTTGATGGTCACCGTGAGCGAGGCGGTCCTAAGCGCTGCCTCGGCCAGAATAGCGGCGGCACCCGCATCGGCAACGGCCAGGCCGCAGCCCTTTTGCGCCATGGTCTCGGTGAGCTCGATGACCCGGCAGCATGAGCGCATGATGGCAAGGGGCGTTTCGATGGCGGCCACCAGGGCTTTCTGCATGGCGCTGTTCTTGGCAGCAGCTTGCTCAGGGGTGCTAGAAGGCATGCGATAGGCCTCGAACAGGGGCGCGAAAGCATCGGCGTCCTCCTCGATAAGCTCAAGAAGATCGTCGCGCACGAAGGAGAGCTCCTCCATCAGGTTATAAACCAAATCCTCGACATCGGCGTAGCGTTTCTTGCCCACCGTAAGGTTACCGACCATGGTGGACAGCGAGGCAGCCAAAGCGCCGACGTAGGCGGCAGCGGCGCCCTCCGCAGGATCGGGGTTGGCGCTTGCCAGGTCGTCAAAGAAGCTGGTATCGATCAAAGTAATCACCCCTCGAACAAGAGGGCCGCCCGCCCGGACGGCCCCGCAATCGTTTAGAACAGGCCGGAAATCTTTCCGGTGTCGTCCACGTCGATGTTGAACGCGGCAGGCGACTTGCCCAGGCCGGGCATCGTCATGACGTTGCCCGTCAGAGCGACGATGAAGCCGGCGCCCGCCGAGACCTTGACCTCGCGCACGGTGATGCGGAAGTCACGCGGCGCGCCAAGCTTGGAGCCGTCGTCGGAGAAGCTGTACTGGGTCTTGGCCATGCACACCGGCATGCCCGTGAAGCCCTGCTTGTCGAGCAAGGCCAGGTTCTTCTTCGCGGCGGGCGTGAAGATGACGCCCTCGGCGCGATAGATGCGCTTGGCGATTTCCTCGATCTTCTGCTCGGTTGAAAGCTCCAGGTCGTAGCAGAACTCAAGCTCGCTGGGCTGCTCGCACAGGCGAATGACCTCCTCGGCCAGAGCCTTGCCGCCCTCGCCGCCCTTGGCCCAAACCTCGGAAAGGGCAACGTTGACGCCCAGCTCCTTGCACTTGGCCTCGACCAGGTCGAGCTCGGCCTGAGTGTCGGTTGGGAACTCGTTGATGGCAACCACGCAAGGAAGTTTGAACACCTTGGTGATGTTTTCAACGTGCTGCAAAAGGTTGGGCAGGCCCGCCTCAAGAGCCTCGAGGTTTTCCTTGTTGAGGTCGGCCTTGGCAACGCCGCCGTGGTTCTTGAGCGCGCGCACGGTGGCAACCACGACCACGGCATCGGGGCGAATGCCTGTCAGACGGCACTTGATGTCAAGGAACTTCTCGGCACCAAGGTCGGCACCGAAGCCCGCCTCGGTGACGCAGTAGTCGCCCAGAGCAAGGCCCATGCGGGTGGCCATGATGGAGTTGCAACCGTGGGCGATGTTGGCGAAGGGACCGCCGTGGATGAAGGCGGGCGTTCCCTCGAGCGTCTGCACCAGGTTGGGCTTGAGCGCGTCCTTCAGCAGAGCCGCCATGGCGCCCTCGGCCTGAAGGTCGTGCGCGGTGACGGGCTCGTCGTTGTAGGTGTAGCCCACGACGATCTTGCCCAGGCGCTCCTTAAGGTCGGAGATCGAGGTGGCCAGGCAGAAGACGGCCATGACCTCGGAAGCAACCGTGATGTCGAAGCCATCTTCACGGGGAACGCCGTTGACCTTGCCGCCAAGGCCGCAGACGATGTTGCGCAGCTGGCGGTCGTTCATGTCGACCACACGCTTCCAGGTGATGCGGCGCGGGTCGATGTTGAGCTGGTTGCCGTTATGAATGTGGGCGTCGAGCAGCGCGGCGAGCAGGTTGTTGGCCGCACCGATCGCATGGAAGTCGCCCGTGAAGTGAAGATTGATTTCCTCCATGGGGATGACCTGGGCATATCCGCCGCCCGCAGCGCCGCCCTTGATGCCGAACACCGGGCCTAAGCTCGGCTCGCGCAGAGCGATGACAGCTTTGTTGCCCAGAGCGGAAAGGGCATCGCCCAGGCCGACCGTCGTGGTGGTTTTGCCCTCACCGGCGGCGGTGGGGTTGATAGCGGTAACCAAGACGAGCTTGCCATCGGTGTGCTCTTGGTCACGAAGCAGGTTGTAGTCGACCTTGGCCTTGGTGCGGCCGTAGCACTCAAGGTAGCGCTCGGGAATTCCCGCCGCAGCGGCGATTTCGTTGATGTCCTTAGGCGTTGCAGCCTGTGCAATCTCAATGTCAGTAGGCACTCAAGATCCCCTTTTTCAGCAAATAAACGAATGTCTGTTCATGGAAACCGCAGGCAAAAGCGCGGCTTCTTCCTCTGGCTCATTCTAGGGTTGCCAAAGCGCCGCCCGACAGTGTGCTCCCATGTACGGCGTTTTATAGCCACCGATTGGAAAAGATGCGCAAGTTCACACAGGGAGCGACGCACGGGCAAAGTATCATTGCAACAAGAGATAGGAAGACAGGAGAACACCATGACCTCCCCTGAAGCGGCCTGCGCCATACGCGCGCGCGGCCTGAGCAAGCAGTACGGCAGCGCGCGCGTGGTCAACGCGCTCAACATGAACGTGCACGCCGGCGACATTTACGGTTTCGTCGGGCGCAACGGTGCCGGCAAATCGACCACCATGAAGATGATCTGCGGGCTCATCTGCGCAAGCGAAGGCGAGCTGCAGGTGCTCGGGCACGACGTTGCCCATTGGACGGGCCCCACCGGGGTTGGCTCCTTGATCGAGGCGCCCGGGCTTCTGGAGAAGATGAGCGCGCTTGACAACCTGCTCTACAAGGCCAATGCACTTGGCATCGACGATGCGCGCTCGAAATGCGAGGAGCTTTTGAAGCTCGTGGGTTTGGGCGAGACGGGCAACAAGCAGGCCCGCAACTTCTCCTTGGGCATGAAGCAACGCCTAGGGATAGCGCTTGCGCTGGTGGGCGAGCCTGAGCTTCTTCTACTTGACGAGCCCTTCAACGGGCTCGACCCCGCCGCAACCCACGAGATGCGCGAGGCCTTGCAAAAGCTCAACCGGGAACGCGGGCTCACCATCGTGGTATCCAGCCATGTTCTTGATCAGCTGAACAGGTTTGCCACGCGTTTCGGCGTCATCGATGCAGGCAGCATGGTCGTCGAGTTCGGGGCGGAGCGCATGAACGAGATGGCCGCCGGCTATATCCGCGTTCGCTGCACCGACAGGGCCGGAGCCGCGCAAGCCATAGCCGCAGCGCTGCCCGAGGTGGCGATAAGCAACGCAAACGACGGAGCGCTGCTGCTTCCCGGCGCCGAAGGCAACCTGGAAAAGGTTTCGCTTGCCCTCTACAACGCCAACCTGCAAGTTCTTGAACTGGTGCGCACCCAGCGCGACGTCGAGGAGTTCTTCCTCGAGCTCATGGGCAAGCCCAGCCGTTCCTAGAAAGATCGATAACCATGACCTCGCTTCTTCGTGCTGACATCCGCCGCTTGCTGCAAGCCAAAAGCGGCACCCATTGGTTCCTTATCGCGCTTTTGGCGATGATCCTTATCAACGCCATCGTCATGCCTTGGCTTGTTAAAACCTTCAGCGGCGCCGTTGGCGGGGAATCCACCGGCTCGCTTGGCTATGCCAGCCCCTTGGAATTCGCCTCTTCGCTGCTATGGTTTGGATTCCTGTCGCTCCTTTGCTGCTTGCGTATGGCAAGCCTTGCGTGGGCGGATATGCGCTCCGGTTTCAATCGAAGCATCATGAGTTCCTGCGGCAAGAAAACCTACTACCTTGAGAAGCTTTTGCTGGCCTTGGTGGCCAGCTTCGCCTTCACCGTTTTGGGCGTCGTCGTGGGGAGCGTTATCGCAGCTGTAAGCTCCGGCTTTGATGGAGCAGGCTCCATCCCCGCACTCATCCTGTGGATTGCGCTGGTGACGCTTGCCTGCTGGGCCTGCGCCGCGGCAACGCTTGCCATCCTTTGGCTTTTCAAGAGCAACGTGCTTGCCTACCTGATCGGCATCTCGCTTGGTAGCGGGCTTATCTCGATGATTGTCTCGCTGGCGCTCATGAGCGTCCCCGAGCTCGCAAGCGCATGGGGCGAGGTAGTGGCCTGGTTCCCCGCAGGCGCCTTCGGAGTCCTAAGCAGCGAGTACGTGATCAACGGCGAGTTCGCGCTTAGCGCCTTGGGGCTGGCCCATGTGCTGGCGCCCACGGCGGCATGCCTGGCCTTCGCCTATATCTGCGCACTCGCCGTCCTTTGCAAACGCGATCTATAAGAAAGCCTAAAACTCTTTCCCCTGCATTTTAGAGGTTTTTTCAGCTTTGGTTTTTAGAGTGGGGTCAACCTAGGAAATCCGAAACAGATTGCGAGGTTGATTTCCATGACTACCAAAGAGCGCAAAGTTGAACAGGCTTCGCTTTGGACCAAGGCGGGCGCTTGCTTGAGCGCGGCCGCGCTTGTTATCTCGCTGATGCCCATGCCGGCTTTGGCGGACAACGCTTCATCCAGCGATCAAAGCCAGCAGACAAACGAGCAGAACGCCGATCAAGGCAGCAGCCAAAATTCCAACCAAGACAACGGCCAGGCAGGCCAAGGCAACGAAAACGGCGGCCAGGGCAATGGCCAGGGTGGCACACCGCCCGAAAAGCCCAGCGGCGATAATTCCGAGCAAAATGGCAACCCACCCGAAAAGCCGGACGGGGACAACTCCCAGGCGCCCCAGGGCAACCCGCCCGATGGTAACGGAGGCGGCAACGGCGGTGGAGCTAACACCCAGAGCTACGATTACAGCGGCAGCTATTCCGGGACGAAAACCGTCGACGGCTCCGAGGAAAGCGTGAGCTCCGAAGAGATAAGCGCCGCCGACACCGACCAGAACGCCCTACTCGTGCAAAACGGCGGCACTGCCACGGTAACGGGCACCACCATCGCCAAGTCGGGCGATAGCGACAACGCCGACAACTGCAATTTCTACGGTACCAACTCCGGCGTATTAGCAACGGGCGAAAAATCCAAAGCCTACATAAGCGAAAGCGCCATTGCCACTTCGGCAGCGGGTGCGAACGGCATCTTCGCCACCGACAGCGCAACGGTGTACGCAAACGACGTAAGCATCAAAACCACCAACAAAGACGGCAACTCCCGCGCGCTTGACGCAACCTACGGCGGCACCATCGTCGCCAACAAGGTGAGCGCAAGCACCGCAGGCGACCATTGCGCGACCGTGGCAACCGACCGCGGTGGCGGAAACGTGTCGCTTACTAATTCCACACTTGAAACCTCGGGCTCGGGCTCTCCCCTGCTCTATTCCACGGGCGACATCGAGGTGGACAACGTGAGCGGCACCGCATCCGGCTCGCAGATTGCCGGCATGGAGGGCCTCAACTCCATCCTCGTTTCCAACTCGAACCTTGAGAGCACCAACAACGCCATCTCCGGATCCGACCCGGTGAAGAACGGCGTGATCATCTATCAGTCCACCTCGGGCGATGCCGACACCTCCACGGGCGATGCGGCCAACTTCACCGCCACCAACTCCACGCTTAAAACCAACATCGACGAAGGCTCGCTGTTCTACCTAACCAACACCACCGCCAACGTCGTCCTTTCGAACTCGACGCTCGACTTCGACAGCTCCAAGGTTAAACTCCTGCAGGCCGAGGGCAACGATGCCAACGGTTGGGGCACCGCTGGCAAGAACGGCGCGAAGGTCAACTTCACGCTGACCAACCAAAGCGCCTCGGGCGATGTGAGCGCCGACGATATCTCAACCGCAAAGGTCTACGTGCTGAACAAGAGCACTTGGACGGGCGCCGCGAACATCACCGAGAACTCCTCCTCCGACAAGTCCACGAGCAAGGCGCCCCTGACCATCAACGTTGACTCCAGCTCCACCTGGACCGTCACCGGCAACAGCACCGTAAGCAAGCTCAACGTTGCCAAGGGCGGCAAGGTCGTCGACTCCGACGGTAAAACGGTGAGCATCGTTGCCAACGGCAAGACCGTCGTCAAGGGCGACAGCGAATATACCGTAACCGTCACTGGCACCTACTCCACCAAGGTCAAGACCAGCGATGCCAACGAGGTCGCCAGCGCCAACATCAGCCGCAGCGATTTCGACAGCTACTACAGCACCAGCACGAGCTTTGAGAAGAACTCCGATAGCGATCAGGGTTCCACCGTTGACGTGAGCGCCGCCGTGGCCCTGGCCGAGCAAGCTTCCGACAACCCCGTTGTTGCTTTCTTCCAGAACCTGCTTGCAGCTATTACCGGCAGCAAGTAAATAGCCCTAAAGCGGTTGCGTCCCGGCAACGTCAGGCGGTATCCCCCAGCAGCAACGGACACCACACGCGGTGGGAAGCGTCAGACGGCCAGAGATGCAGCAGCACTCCCCGGCAATAACGGACGCCACAGCCGCTCTGCACACACACCTTGGCAAAAACCAAGGAACACAAGAAAAGCCCAGGTCAATGACCTGGGCTTTTTCGTTTATCAAGCAGGATTGGTTACGAGCAAACCTAACTTTTAGGAGCTGCGGCAAGCGCGTACGTTTGCACCTTCGCGAGCTTACGCACTTGCACACCTGCGGCAGGCATGGCCGCGGGCGATAAGCCCGCACGAGGCGAGCACCTTGAGGCTACTCCTCGCGGCGCTTCCAGCTTGCAAAGGCAAGGGCGGCAACTGCCAGAGCCAAAGCTACCGCGAAGGGAGCGAAGGCGAAATCGTCACCAGTCTTGGCCGTGTCAGAATTACTGCTCGACGTAGTGGAGCTGGAGGAATCGTCGTCATCGGCGGGGATGCCGATCTCCTTCACCACTTCCTTCTTCTCGACCTTTTCGTCCTGCTTGTAGTCGATCAGGTTGAGCGTAGAACCCTCGGCGTAGGCATTCAGCTCATCGTTGTTGTCGGCGCCCTTAACGATGGAAACCTTGCCGTATTCGTCAACCGTGAACACGAGCTCGGAAGCCACGCGGTAACCGTTGGGTGCCTCGGTCTCGGTGAGCGTGTAGTTCTTGCCGGGGGTAAGAGCCTTCACCACGTGACCCACGCCATCGGTCGTCCAGGAGTCGAGTTCCTTGCCGGACTCGTCCTTAATGGCCAGCTTTGCATCCTCAACCGCCGAGCCGTCGGAAGCAAGCTTGTTGAAGGTGATGGCCAGCTCGGCATCGCTCACGCCCGTGCCTTCTTTGTAGGCGATGGGATCGTCCACGGTACCTGCATGGGTGTCGGAGTTGGTGGCCTCGGCGCCGGTATCCGAAACAGTGGCGGCATCATCCTCGTAGACGAGGTAGTATTTGCCGTCGCTGGCTTGCTGGATGGTGAAGACGGAGCTCTTGTTCTCGGAAACGGTGTAGCCCGCAGGAGCGCTGACCTCCTGGAAGAAGTACTGATCGCCCAGTTTGATGGCGGAAGCATCGGCGCCCGTGAAGACCATGCGGCCCTTGGCGTTGCTCGTGGCCGTCATAACCTGAACAGCACCTGTCTCAACACTGCTATCCACGCGGTAGAGCGCGTAGACGGCGCCTTCCAGGCCAACGCCCGTCAGGCTGTCGCTCTTAATCAGGGAAAGGCTCAGGGACTTCACCTTGTTCGTGATACTGGGGTGCTCGGTGGAAGCATAGACCTCACCGTTAGTACCGGCCTCGGCATCAGCAGCCGTGGGATACTTCACGTAATGGCTTTCCTTTTCCTTCAAGGCACCATTATCGTCGAGTTCGATGGTGGTGACGAACTTGACGACCTCGGTGGAGTAATCGATGCTGGAATCCTTTGCCTTGCCGGGATCCTCGCGCACGGTATAGGTGTAGGTACCCGGTGCCGTGAACTGCAAGCAGCAGGGATTCATGTCGTCGCCGGTAACGTTGTTGGCTTTGTCGAAGTCGACCATGCCCGCCTCGTCATTTTGAGCGGTGGAGACAACGTTGCCAGTTTCATCAATAAGCTGGAAGCTGAACTCGCCGGCCTTAAGGGCGCGGCCGTCCAGCACCTTAACCACCTTCGGGTCAACGTAGCAAACCTTGCCGGCCTCGGGCGCAGGAGCATCAGCGGCACGCATGGAGTAGCCGCTCAGGGAGAAGGAAACTTCCTCTTCTTTGTGGGTGTTGGTGATGGTCCAGGCGGTGCCCTCGTGGGACACGGCGGAGTCGTAGTCGGGGTTGGCCGCCTTGGACTCGTCGGTCTCCTCCACCTTGTACTCATAAGTGGTGCCGTCGGTGTCTTTGGAAACGAGCTTCTCCCACTTGTAAGACCAGGAGTTGTCCTTGGAAAGGGTCACGGGCTCGCCCTCGGCTGCAAACTCGCCGTCGGCGGCCTTCTTGTAGAGCTGAGCCTGAACCGCGCCATGACCGGCCACCACGTCGTCGGACTCGGCGGTGCCATCGGCAGCAAGCCAGGCCTTGGTCACGGAGACCTCGGTGTACTCGGCGGTGCGCTTGTGCGTGTTGGTGATGGTCCAGGCAATGCCGCTGTTGGTTACCACGGAATCGTAATCAGGATTGGCGGCCTTGGACTCGTCGGTCTCAACGATCTTGTACTCGTAGGTGGTGCCGTCGGTGCCCTTCTTGGGGAGCTTGGCCCACGACTTGTACCAGTTGTTGTCCTTCGAAAGCGTCACGGTTTCGTATTCGGCCCAATCGCTCCACTCGCCGTCCTTGGCCTTGCTACGCTGCATGACCTTGGCCGTAATGGGGTCATGATCGACGTCCTCTTCAACCTTGCCGGAGGCATCCTTCCAAACCTTCTGCACGGAAAGATCGCC
>CAVHFE010000018.1:29617-39653 GCA_963635145.1 Oscillospiraceae bacterium | reverse complement strand
AAGCGCAAATAGGAATGCCATACGGCCGCCCTTCCGTGCATTCGGGTTGCGTGCTTGAGCTTTGCGGTGACGCAAAGTCGAGATAAATGGTTGCTTATTACAGAACCCGGCTTATAGGCTCACTCGCTTTTTTGTTTTTCAAGGAGATGGTGATGATGACCCCCTGCAATCGAGGCAAGTTTTCCGTCGACGACATTCGCGCTGCGCAGGAGCTTTACGCGGTGACGGATAGCGCATGGCTTAACGGGCGCAGCCTTGCCGAGTGCGTTGAGGAAGCCCTGGAGGGCGGCGCCACCTTCATTCAGCTGCGCGAGAAGGGCGCAAGCACTGAAGAACTCGTTGAGTTGGGTCGCCCTTTGATGGAGCTTTGCCATGCCAAGGGCGTCCCCTTCGTAATCGACGACGACATCGAGGCAGCGCGTATCCTTGACTGCGATGGCGTGCACGTGGGGCAGGAAGACGAATCCTGCGCCACCGCGCGTGCTGCGTTGGGGCCAAATAAGATCGTCGGCGTTTCCACTCAAACCGTCGAGGAGGCCCTGGCTGCCCAGGCCGCCGGTGCCGACTACCTGGGGGTCGGCGGCGTGGTTGCCACCTCCACCAAGCCCGAGGCATGGGCGCTAAGCCATCAGGAATTCGTGGACATCTGCAACGCGGTCGACATCCCCGTTGTGGCTATCGGCGGCGTGAAGAAGGAAACCCTGCCTCTTTTGGAGGGTACCGGCGTTGCGGGCGTGGCGGTGGTTTCGGCGATCTTCGCGGCCGACGACATCCCTGCTGCTACGCGCAGCTTGAAGGAAACCGTCCAGGCGACGCGCTTCTAGTTGCGGGTTTGCATTGAGCGAGATGGCTTGAGCCGTATTTCCGTCGTCGATCGGCGTTGGGCGGTATCGCCGCTTTTCGGATATTTAAATCTTTCCCTCGGCGCGTAATTTGTCGAAAAGGTCTTCGACCTCGTTGGTGGCGACGATGGGCCCCATCTGGCACCATTGCGCCTTTGCGAGCGCATCGGCGCGCATCAAATCGCAGATCGCATGAAAGAGCACCTCGTCGTAATCGAGGTTTTTGAAAAGGCGCCTTACGTCCGCTTCCTTTGCGGCGGGCCTGTCGTCGTGGTGCTCGATGACGAGGGCGAGCTTATGAGTGAAATCATCGTCGAACTCCAAGCGGGCGGCCACGGTTTTCAGGTGCTTAAGGCTTGCCGTGGGGTGCCCGGGCATGTGGCCGCGCCCCTCCTCGTCCAAAAAGAAGGTCTCGGGCTTGCCGGAATCGTGCAAAAGCGCAGCCCAGCGATTAAGGGCATGGGCCTTGCAGCCGTTCACGACGAAGGCGGTATGTTCGAGTACGTCGTAGCAGTGGTAGCGCGACATCTGATCAAAGCCCTTCATGGGCGCAAGCTCGGGCAGCAGCACTTCAAGAAAGTCTAGATGTTCCATGATGGCGTCGTGCGCGAAGGTGCCGCACAAAAGCTTGTCAAGCTGATGGCGCAGGTAAACCTTATTTAGCGCAAGTACGCGCGGCGCCGTTTTCACGATGGCGCGCTTTGTTTCCTCGTCGATGCTAAAGCCCAGGGTCGAAGCGAAGCGTATGGCGCGCAAGGCAAGCAAGGGCTCGCTTTCCAGGCGCTCTTCGGCGTTGCCAACGAAGCGAATCTTCTTGTTGCGGATGTCGCGAGCCCCGCGGTAAGGGTCAAGCAGCCCGCGGACGGGGTGGAAAGCAATCGCGTTGAAGGTGAAATCGCGCCGGGCCAGGTCTTCCTCGATCGTCGGAACCATTTCGTATTCGCAGGCTCGCCCTTGATCGTTGCGCTTCGTCACTTTGTGAAAACTGCTTATCTGAATGGAATGGGGCCACTTTGGCGAGGTGAGGGTGGCACTTAGGGTGCGGTTGCCGCTGATGTGCACCGCGTAGCCCGCCTGCTGGAAGAGTTCCTCGATTTGCGCGGGCGAGGCGTTGCTGGCAAGGGTGATGTGGCCGCGTCGGCATCCGACGAGGCAGTTGCGCACGTAGCCGCCGTCGAGCCAGGCTTCAAAGCCCGCCTGTTCCAGCAGCTCAAGGCATTTTGCAACTGTGGTGGGAAGGGGGTCAAGGCCGTTTGCTTGGTTGGGGGGCAAGCTTGCATGACGCGTGTTCTCAAAGCTGCTTGAAGTGGCCATTTCTCCTCCTTCCGCGTTGATGCAACCAGTTCACGTACGCAAAGTGTAGCCGTTGCGCGCCGTTCTTGTGCGCCTTAACCGCCGGCAAGTTTTAATAAAAGTTACTTTGGCGGGGCGGTATTCGGAATTAAAAGCGCAATTCAAGTTCTTTTCAAACAAATGTTCGATTTTTTAAGTAGAATAGGCGCTGGAAAAAGAAGGGGGTCCGGCATGCTCGACGAATTGCACATATCCGACGTTGCTTTAATCCGCGAAGCAACCTTTGCGCCGGGGCCGGGGCTCACCGTCGTCACCGGCGAAACGGGCGCAGGCAAGACGGCCTTGCTATCTTCGCTCAAGCTCTTGGCGGGCGAGCGGGCCGATGCCTGCATGATCCGTGAAGGTCAGGGCTCCCTTTCGGTTGAAGGGCGTTTTTACCTGGACGGTTCCCCCGAGGAGGGCGACGTCGTCGCGCGCCGATTTTCCACGCAGGGCCGCTCGCGCATCTCTCTAAACGGCGTGCCCTCCAGCGTGAAGGAGCTTGCCTCCCGCATCGGCTCGAGCATCGATTTGTGCGGTCAGCATGAGCATCAGCGTCTTTTAAACCCCAAGCATCAGCTGGCGCTTCTTGACGCTTGGGCTAAAGAAGAAGTATCGGAGCCCTTGGCGGAGTACCGAAGCGCTTATAAGGCGGCAGCGGCTGCACAGGCCGAGCTTGACCGCCTGAACGAGCTTGCACACGAAAGCGAGGTCGCGCTTGATCGCGCCCGTTACGTGGTCGACCAAGTGGATGAGGTCGATCCTTTGCCAGGGGAGTACGACAGCCTTCTGGCCGAGATGCCCCGCTACGAGCACGCCGAGACCATCCTGCGCGAGGTGGATTTCGTGCGCCGCTCCCTTAAAGGCGATTCCGGCATTTTGGAAGTGCTGGAGCAGGCGCTTGGTGCACTCGATCAGGTGGCTTTGCTGGATGCAAGCTGCGCAGACGATGCTGTGCATTTGCGCGATGCCTTCTTCACGGTGGAGGACGTGGCAAGCCAGCTTTCGTCCTATGCGCAAACCATCGAGTTCGACCCTGCCGAGCTGGCTGCGCGGCAGGAAAGGCTCGCTAAGTTCCAGGCTTTGATGAGGGGCTTCGGTCCGCGCATGGAAGACGTGCGCCGTGTCTACGATGAAGCTGCGCAAACCTTACGCGAGCACGACAATTGCGACGAGCTTCTTGAAAAGGCCCAGGCCGCCCTCGATGCGGCGGAAGCTGATCTTGCGCGTTGCGCGCGCAAGCTGGCCGAAGCGCGCGCAGCGGCTCTTCCTCGCTTCGCCTCACTGGTTGGCGAGCAGATGGCGCGCTTGCAAATGGGCAGTGCCTATATCGCAGGCGAGTTCGAGAATTTGCCCCGTTCCCAGTGGAATTTGCAGGGGACGCAGAGCTTCCAGCTCCTTTTTGCGCCTGGCGCCGATTTAAGCCCCCAACCGCTCAATCGCATTGCCTCGGGCGGCGAGCTTTCCCGCGTGATGCTCGCTTGCAAAGTGGTGATAGGGGATAGCGACGAGGCGCAGACCCTCGTCTTCGACGAAATCGATGCGGGCGTCGGCGGCTCCACTGCGTCCGCTTTGGCCGAGGTTTTGGCCGATTTGGCGAAAACGCATCAAGTCATCGTGGTTACCCATCTCGCTCAGGTTGCGGTTAAGGGCGAAGTTCATTATCTTGTTCGCAAAAGCGCAGATGGCACCCCTGAAACAAGCCTAAACAATTTGTCGGGCGAGGAGCGCGCAAGCGAAATCGCGCGCATGCTTTCAGGCTCGGTCGACGAGCTGAGCCTGGCCCATGCCCGAGCCCTGTTGCAAGGTGCCTAAAGCCCGCGTTCAATACGCGCAAACGCCCGGTCTTTTCCCTTGCGCCGTACTTTGGGGTCGAGTATTCTATCTTCATCTTATTGTTTCCCCTTTACAAGCACTATGCTCTCGGGCCTTCTTTGCCCATTCTTGTGCCTTTTAGGGTCTCCACGTCTATTAGGAGGACATGGTGAAATTCTTCTTGGACACCGCTGACCTGTCCGAAATCGAAGAGGCTGCTAGCTGGGGTGCGCTTGCGGGCGTTACCACCAACCCTTCCCTCTACGCGAAAATCGGCGGAAAGCTGTCCGGCTTCTACGATCACATGAAGAAGATCTGCGACATCGTGGGCGACGATTGCCCGGTTTCCGCCGAAACCGTTGCGATGACGCGCGAGGAGATTGTCCGTGAAGGCCTGGAGCTGGCCGAAATCGCTCCCAACATCGTGGTCAAGGTTCCTACCATGGTCGAGGGCCTGGCTGCAACGCGCGAGCTTGCCAACTTGGGCGTCCGCGTGAACATGACCCTGTGCTTCAGCGTGCCCCAGGCCATTTTGGCCGCACGTGCCGGCGCGCGCTACATCAGCCCCTTCATCGGCCGCTTCGACGACATTTCCGAAGACGGTCTTGAGCAGGTGGGCAACATCGTCGCTGCCTTGGGCAACTACGACTTCACCGAGAGCACCGTTAACGGCGAGCAGGTAGAGGTCATCGCGGCCTCCGTTCGCTCCGCCAACCACGTTACCCAGTGCGCTTTGATGGGCGCCGACATCGCAACCGTTCCTTTCCCCGTCCTGAAGAAGATGATCCAGCATCCGCTGACCGATCGCGGTCTGGAGTCCTTCATGAAGGATTGGCAGAAGGTCCTAGGAGAATAGCGTTTACCCGGCGGCCTTGTAAGGCTGCCGGTTTTCATTATGGGTGCTGAGCCATACGGGCTGCGGTGCCGCAAAGAAGAAAGCTGTACATTACATGAGTGAATCCCCTGAAGAGAAGCAGGAGCTAGCTTCCGCTCCCCAGGAACCCGGCACCGAGGCCGCAGAGGCCCCCGCGCCGAAAACTCGTGCTCGCAAAACCACGGCACGCAAAACTGTTAAAAAGAGCGCGAAGGAAGCCGAGGACGCAAGTGTGGACGCTTCCGCTGGCGAGTCCGCTTCGGCCAAGGCTGCCGATGCCGAGGTGCCTGAGGCAGAGGAAAAACCAAAGCGCCAGACGCGCACGCGCAAGAAGAAGGTCGCCGAGGATGCGTCCGCTGAGGAGGCGGCCCCTGAAGAGGAAAGCAAGCCTCGCCGTCGCGGCCGTCCCGCTAAGAAGGATGCCGAGGCCGCCGATGACGAAAAGCCCAAGACCCGCACCCGTACACGTAAGTCTGCGAGCAAGGCCGATAAGGCTGATGCCGTTCAGGAGGCCGTGTTCTCCGATGCATTAAGCCCCGAGGAGCTTATGCGCGTTATCGCCGAGGCCAAGGCTGCTGCCGGTGTATCCGCCGCGGACGCCGCGTCCGCCAGCTCCGAGGGCTCTAAACCCGCCAAGGAGGCAAAGCCCGCTGAGGACAAGGCCAGCGCGTCCGAGGGTAAGCCCGTTTCCGATGCCGAAGCGCCTGAGGCCGACGAGGCTCCCAAGCGTCAGGCGCGCACGCGCAAGAAGAAGGTCGCCGATGCGGACTTCGCCGACCAGGTACAGTCCGAGCCCGCAGCCGAAGGCACCGAGTCCGCTTCCGCCGAGGCCGAGCAACCGCGCCACAAGCGCCGCCGCGATCGCGACGACAACGAGCGCGGCAACGAACGCAACAACAACGACCGCAACAACGATCGCAACAATCAGAACGATGCGCGCAACCGCCGCCGCGAGAAGTTCGAGCAGCGCAAGAAGAACAAGCGCGACCGCAACAAGCCCGTTCAGCCCAAGACCTCCCGCGAGGAGCTTGCCGCGCTGAAAGTGGCCGAGCTGCGTGCCAAGGCCGACGAGCTCGGCGTCGAGCACAAGGGCGTGCTAAAGGCTGCCCTGATCGACCTGGTGTACGAGGCCGCCATCAAAGCCGAGGGCTTCATCGAGGTCGAGGGCATTTTGGACATCATGCCCGACGGCTTCGGCTTCGTCCGCACCAACGGTTACCTTTCCGGCCCTGGCGATGCTTACGTGCATGCCTCAATGGTACGCCGCAACGGCCTGCGCAAGGGCGATTTGATTAAGGGCCAAACGCGCCCCGCACGCCAGGGCGACAAGTTCCCCGCGCTGCAAACCATCATCAGCGTCAACGGCAAACCCCTGGAAGAGCTGGGCAAACGCGTCAAGTTCTCCGATTTGACGCCGGTCTTCCCCGACGAGCGCCTGATCATGGAGCATGGCAAAAACACCATCACCGCGCGCGTCATCGACCTGTGCGCGCCCATAGGCAAGGGCCAGCGCGGCCTTATCGTCTCGCCCCCTAAGGCAGGCAAGACCACCGTCTTGAAGAACATCGCCGCCGCTATCAGCGCCAACAACCCCGAGGTTCACCTTATTTGCCTTCTGGTTGACGAGCGCCCCGAGGAAGTTACCGACATGCAGCGTTCCATCAAGGGCGAGGTCGTGGCCTCCACCTTCGACATGCCCTGCGAGAACCATATCGCCTGTGCCGAGATGGTCATCGAGCGCGCGAAGCGCCTGGTCGAGGAAGGGGAGGACGTCGTCGTTCTTCTTGACTCCCTTACCCGCTTGGCGCGCGCCTACAACCTGGCGCAGCCCGCTTCGGGCCGCATCCTTTCCGGCGGCGTCGATTCCACGGCGCTCTACCCGCCCAAGAAGTTCCTGGGCGCCGCCCGCAACATCGAGAACGGCGGCAGCCTGACGATCTTGGCCTCCGCCCTGGTCGAAACCGGATCCAAGATGGACGAGGTTATCTTCGAGGAGTTCAAGGGCACCGGCAACATGGAGCTCAAGCTCGACCGCCAGCTGGCCGAGCGTCGCATCTTCCCTGCCATCGACCCCGTTTCCTCGGGCACCCGCCGCGAGGATTTGCTGCTCGACCCGCAGGAGGCCCCGCTTATCTGGGCCGTGCGCCGCATTCTTTCCAACCGCAACAACACCGAGCGCGCCATGGAAACCCTTATCAAGTCCTTGTACGCCACCAAGAACAACCAGGAGTTCCTGGTTCGCACGGCGAAGAAGGCTCAGGGCCGCTCCCTGGAAGAAAACGCCGAGTTTTAGTAGGAGGCATGAGCATTGGCTAAAGAATCCATAGAAGTCAATTGGCCGCGCCGCGCTGTTGTCACGGCGGGCATGCCCTACGGCAACAAGTCGTTGCACTTCGGCCACGTGGGCGGCGTCTTCGTCCCCGCCGACGTGTTCTCGCGCTTTTTGCGCGACCGTATCGGTGCCGACAACGTGCGCTTCGTCTCGGGTACCGACTGCTTCGGCAGCCCCATCGAGGAGGGCTACCGTAAAGAAGTCGAGGCGGGCACGCTCGACGGCAGCATCGTCGATTACGTTACGCGCAATCACGATCGCCAGAAGGCCACCCTCGATGCCTACGACATCAAGCTCGACATCTACGAAGGCTCCGGCATCGGGCACTGCGGTGAGGTTCATCAGCAGGTCATGGATGCCTTCATCAAGAAGCTCTACGACAACGGGCATTTGCACCTTGAGTCCACCAACCAGTTCTACGACGCCGAGGTGGGCATGTTCTTGAACGGTCGCCAGGTGCAGGGCCACTGCCCCGTGCAGGGCTGCAAGAGCGAGAAGGCCTACGCCGATGAATGCGACCTGGGCCACCAGTACGAGCCCGAGGACCTGATCAATCCCATTTCCAAGGTGTCCAACACCGTCCCCGAGATGCGCAAGGTCGCCAACTGGTATTTCGACCTTCCCGAGATGGCGCCCGTCGTGCGCGATTACGTGGAGGGCCTGGGCAAGGACGCAAGCACGCGCCCGGTGGTTACCAAGACCATCAGCGAGTTCTTGGTCGCTCCTATCATCTTCGTGAAGGTTGAGCTCTACGACGAGTACGCCAAGCTTGCCAGCAAGTTGCCAAAGCACGAGTATCGCGAGGCGGCTAAGGGCAAGCAGTCCTTCGAGCTTGAGTTCGCCAACGTCTACGATCGCGACCAGGCGCGCAGCATCCTCACCGAGGCGGGCATCCGCTTCCGTACGGGCAAGGCCTTGGTGCCCTTCCGCATTTCCGGCAACGCCAACTGGGGCGTGCAATGCCCGGCTATGCCCGATGATAAGGGCAATAGCGTCGATGGCCTGACCGTTTGGTGCTGGCCCGAGAGCCTGGTTTCACCTATTTCCGAGACCATCGCGGCCAACGACATGCGCGGCTTGCCCAAGGATTCGTGGCGCGATTTCTGGTGCAGCACCGACGCGAGCATCTACCAGTTCATCGGTCAGGACAACCTGTACTTCTACGGCGTTGCCCAGCCTGCGCTTTGGGCTGCCCTACAGGAAGGCGCCCCTGTTGCCTTCCCGGCTAACGGTGCCTTGCAGCAGACCAAGCTTATCGCCAACCATCACATCCTTTTCGGCGACAAGAAGGCGTCAAGCTCCGGCGACGTGAAGCCGCCCACCGCCGACGAACTTCTTAAGTACTACACGCCCGAGCAGCTTCGTGCTCACTGGCTGGCGCTTGCGCTGGGTCAGAAGTCGGTCGGCTTCAAGCCCAAGGTGTTCGAGGCCGACGAGGCCAAGCGCAACGATCCGCGCGTGGCCGACCCCGCCCTTAAAGAGGGCGCGCTTCTTACCAAGGTGTTCAACCGCCTGGCGCGCAGTTGCATGTACGAGGCCGCGAAGAACTTCAACTGCACCATTCCTTTGGGCGCCGTTTCCGCTGAGTGCGTCGCTGAGGCGAGGAAGGCCATGGAAGCCTACGACCAAACCATGTACAAGGTCGAGCTCCACGCCATCATGCCTTTGGTGGAGGGCTTCATCCGTTACGCCAACAAATACTGGTCAAGTGGCATCAAGGCCGCCGAAGCCTCCGAGAGCGCAGACGAGCGCGCTCAGGTGCTGCTCGATTCAAGCTACCTTCTGCGCGTGGCAACTCTGCTCATGCATCCGGTTGTGCCTTCCGGTTGCGAGAAAATCTGCGACTACCTGGCCTTCGATTCCGCCAAGTTCTTCAGTTGGGAGGGGGGCTTCGAGGACCTGGACGAGCTGTGCACGCCCGATGAAGTGGCTGCCGGTGCCCATGCGGTCAAGGAGCTGCCGCCCCGTACCGACTTCTTCCGTGCTCACGAAAGCCAGTTCAAGAAGAAGTAGTTTCTAAGCCGCGTTTTAAGAGGGGCAGGCGGCCTGCACCGCTGCCTCTGCTTATATACTCGGAAAAGCCTTGGCGCCGCAGGAGATTTTCCTTGCGGTGCCAATTTGCGAGTGATATTATATTCAGGCTTTTGTTCCACCTTGGACGGAAACCAAGGTAGTGATAAGGAGATCCATCAATGAAGCAAAACATCCATCCCGAATACGTTGACTGCACCGTCACCTGCACCTGCGGCAACACCTTCCAGACTCGTTCCACCAAGTCTGAGCTGCGCATCGACCTGTGCAATGCGTGCCATCCCTTCTTCACCGGCACCCAGAAGCTGATCGACTCCGGCGGACGCGTCCAGCGCTTCTCCGACAAGTTCGGTTCCGCTGCTGCCAAGGTCGCCGAGGCCGAGGCCGCCAAGAAGGCCGCCAAGCAGGCTGCTGCCGCCGACGCCGAGGCCGCTAAGAAGGCCGAGCGCGAGGCTAAGGCCGCCGAGAAGGCTGCTCGTGCCGCTGAGTACGCCAAGAAGGCTGAAGAGGAGGCCGCTAAGGCTCCCGCCGAGGAAGCTCCTGCCGCTGAGGCCGAGGCTACCGAGGCTCCTGCCGAGGAAGCTGCTGAGGCCCCCGCAGAGGCAACCGAGACCGAAGCTGCTGCTGAGTAGTTTCTTCTCATCGGGTTTTGAGAGGCGCTCTTCGGAGCGCCTTTTTTCGTGCCTTGAGCCGTAGGCGTTTGTGCCGATATGCGGAATATGCGGCGGCATTCTTTGGAAGCCTTGCCTGCGCCTGCCGAAGCACCGCCCGCGACCGTAAATTCGTTTATGCGGATATTCCGAATATGGC
>CAVHFE010000018.1:0-29543 GCA_963635145.1 Oscillospiraceae bacterium | reverse complement strand
CTACGCATTTGACGGCTGACTTACAATTGGGAGTCAGCCGTTTTCTTTGGGGCACCTGGTCCCAATAAGTTGCAGAGCATTCGTTACTGAAGAAGGAAACATCGTGGAAGTAGAACTTTTGTACCATACG
The DNA here is from genome assembly GCA_963635145.1 of Oscillospiraceae bacterium. Classification (GTDB taxonomy): domain Bacteria; phylum Actinomycetota; class Coriobacteriia; order Coriobacteriales; family Eggerthellaceae; genus Anaerotardibacter. Next base: position 29,413 of record CAVHFE010000018.1, on the reverse strand, counting down.
CCCGACCCCGAGCGCGCAATCGCGACGGCAGCCCGCCTGTGCTATGCGCCTGTTGGAGCCAAGGAGCTTATGGAGACGATGCCCGCCGAGCGCCAGCAGAGCGTGCTGCGCACCATCATGCACTCCGGCCATTTTTCCACGCTCGAGCACGCAAGCTACACCTTCGCCATCGACGGCGTTTCCCGCGCGCTCACGCATCAGCTGGTGCGCCATCGCTTGGCCAGCTACAACCAGCAGTCCCAGCGCTACGTCAAATTCAAGGAAGGCGTGCCGGTGGTCGTGCCCTGCACCATTGAGGATAACCCTGAGGCCAAAGCGATTTTCGACGAGGCGGTTGCCGCAAGCGGCGAGGCCTACCAGAAGCTCCTTGACCTGGGTATTCCCGCCGAGGATGCGCGCTATGCCATCCCAGGTGGCTGCGAGACGCGCATCTGCGTGACCATGAATGCGCGCGAGCTGCGCCACTTCTTCAACCATCGTTGCTGCAACCGTGCGCAATGGGAAATCCGTGAGCTTGCCTGGCGCATGCTCGAGCTGGTGCGTCCCACCGCGCCCTACATTTTCGCCAACGCCGGCGCCCCGTGCATGAGCGGCCCTTGCCCCGAGGGCAAGATGAGCTGCGGCAAGCCTTATCCGAAGGTGAAGTTGGATTAATGCCTTCCGAAACGCGCCGCGCTTTCGCGGAAGACGGTGATAACAAGACCCACATCGGCGGCCAGGCCCTGATCGAGGGCGTGATGATGCGCGGGAAGCTCGGTTGGGCCGCCGCCATCCGCAAGCCTGACGGCTCCATCTACGTCGAGGAAAGCCCTTTGTCTAAGAAGGAGCGCCCAAGTTGGATGTCCTGGCCTTTGGTACGCGGCTGCGTGGCTTTCTTCGACTCGCTCGTTTTAGGCTTCAAGGCGCTCGAGGTGGCCGCCAACAACGCCTACGACCAAGAGGGCTACACCTACGCCGAACTGCAGAAGCGCGCCTCGAAAGCAGCTTCTTCGGAAGTGGAGTCCATCAGGGAGGGTTCTGTTGAGGAATGCTCCGTCAAGGAAAGCTCTGCCAGGGAAAGCTTCGCTGAGGATGCTGGCACTTCTGCCGAAGCTTGCGATGATTCAGCGAAGGTGGGCGCTCCTGAGCCCGCAAAGGGCACGAAGGGCGCCAAGTCGTCCAAAGATTCCGAGGAAGGCTTTTTCGGCAAGGCCGAGATGGGCATCTCGATGGTGCTTGGCGTGGCCTTGGGCGTTGCCCTGTTCATCTTGCTGCCCGCTTTCATCTCTAACCTGCTGGTGGGGGACTACGACAGCAACCCCCTTGCCTGGAATATCCTCGACGGCGTGCTGCGCGTGGCGGTGTTCGTGGCCTACATCTGGCTTATCAGCCTGATGCCCGACATCAAGCGCATGTTTGCCTACCACGGCGCCGAGCACAAAACCATCCATTGCCTGGAGCACGGCCTGGAGCTCACTCCCGAAAACGCGCGCAGCTTCCCGCGTTTGCATGTGCGCTGCGGTACCGCGTTTTTGGTGATGGTGATGATTTTGGCCATTTTGGTGTACACGATCATCCCAGTGGACAAGCTCATCGTGGCCTGGGGGATAACGGACTCCATCCTCAAGTTCATCCTGGTGGTTATCGTCCGCATTGTGTTCATGCCGCTTATCGCCGGCATCACCTACGAGGTCACCGTCAAATGGGCGGGCTCCAACCCCGAAAAACCCTTGGTTAAAATCGTGTTGTGGCCGGGCATGCAAATGCAGCGCCTTACCACCAACGAGCCCGACGATGGCATGCTCGAATGCGCCATCGCGGCAACCAAGGCCGTCATGGCGCAGGAACGCGGGCGTTAAGAAGCAGCGAAGCTTCGGCCCTTTTTGGCTGTTATGTGGAGGGCGTTCGCGGTATAATTTGAAAGTTATTTGAAGCAAGTTGCAAGAAACTATTGGTCTTGGCGTATGCCGAAAGGACATTTCATGACTTCTTATGCACGTTTAACCGGTAAGGCCTTCGCTTTGAGCGCATTTGCGTTTGCCCTGCTCTTCACGTTGGCATGTGCCACGGCCACTCAGGCCTTTGCGGATGATTCCTTCACGCTCGTCAAGGCTTCCGAAAAGGTGAAAACCACCACTTCGGAAACCTATAGCTACTCCGACCTGCAGAAGAAAACCGACAGCACGGTGGTTACGTATGATTACAAGATTGCGGGCCTTGATGGCAACGAGTCTAAGACTTATACGGTTTACCAGACCACCAATTATTCGGCTCAGTTCGCCAATGTTTTCGCCTTTGCCGATGGCAATGACGAAATCACGGTCAATGGTTATTGGCTGAGCTCCGAGGAGGCCGAGAAAGTTACCGTCAGCGGTAAAGAAACCGATCAGGCTAAGCACGTTGACGGTAGCATGACTTACTCCAAGGATGAGTGGACGGCTGCCAGTGCTCGCATCGCCCTTACCTTCGCGGGTACGGTGGACGCTACAAGCGAGGCCGACGCTCAGTCTGCAAACCTTGCAAAGCTCAAGAAGGCCCCCAACACCAACAAGCGCTTCTGCCCCGCTTTGTTCGTTAATTACGAAAAGCTGAGCAATAAGGCCAACGAGAAGAGGGCCTTCGTCATCAAGTCCATCACGGTTAAGGACAAGCAGACCAACGACAAGTGGAACATGAACTATGCCACGGCAAGCGTCAGTGGTTCCAAGACCTACAACGGCAAGGCTCAAAAGCCCGCTGTGACGCTAAACTACTGTGGTTCCTCCATCACTCTCAGTAACGTGGGAAGTGCTACCAATGCCGGCACCCATTCCATCACGGTTTCCGACTCCGCCTTCAGCGGCAGCAAAACCGTGAGCTTCACCATCAAGCCTGCATCGCTTTCGGGTACTCCGAAGCTCAGCTATACCTCGATCGATTACAACGGAACCTACCGCACGCCTTCCGTTTCCGGCGTGAGCGGCACCTACAACAAGTCCTACTCCAACAACCTGAACGCCGGCACCGCCAAGGTCACCCTTACCGGTACGGGCAACTACACCGGCACCATCACCAAGACCTTCACCATCAACCGCATCGCCCAGAGCTTCACGGTTGACACCTCGGTTAAAAAGGAAAGCTACGTTTCCACCCAGGCGGGCAACCACGCAACCGCCAAGTACAAGGTGAAGGGTGCCAAGGGCAAGGTCACCTTCAAGAAGATCGGCGGTTCCTCGCGCCTTAAGGTCAACGGCTCCACTTCCTGCCGCCTGATGATCAAGAAGGGCACTGCGCATGGCACTTACAAGGCCAAGATCCGCGTGACCGCCGCTGCTTCGGGCAACTATAAGGCAACCTCCAAGACCGTCTGGCTGAAGGTTAAGCTGTAAGAGCCGCCCTTCAGCTTGGGGCTCGGTCCTAGTCACGAAAGCGAGCTCAGTCGCCTGGTCAAGGGGCGCGCCGAGCGTAAGTGCCCACCGCGCCACCCCTTAAAAGCAAGCTTTGCCAACTTCAATCCAGCCACTCTCCTTTATCGGGAGGGTGGCTGTTTTTCTGTTTTGCGCTAGCCTGTGCAAACTGTTCGTGTATCCTATCGACCCAAGGCGCCGATGTACGGATGCCCCGAAAGCCTCAAAGCTTTCATCCCCACGCACGTAAAATCTCATGAAAGGGGCATCGTGTGAAGCTCGTTATCACAGAGAAAAACATCGCAGCCCAGCGCATCGCGGAGCTCTTGGGAGCCACCAAGGCCAAGGCTGACAAAGTGTATTCAACGCCGATCTATCGTTTTCAGAAAGACGGCGAGGATTGGGTTACCATCGGCCTGCGCGGCCATATCTTGGAGCCCGATTTCGTTCCTAACCTGGTATATAAGAAGCGTGGCGGCTGGCGCGGCGTAACCGAAGACGGCGAGGTCGTCGAGGCAAGCATCCCCGACAATCTGGAAAAGCCGCCCTACAAGCGCAAGCGCAAGCCCTACACCGAGGATGGCATTGCCCTTTCCGCCTGGAAGATGGAGGCGCTGCCGTACCTGGTTTACGCGCCCATTCAAAAAAAGCCCAAGGAAAAGGACCTCATCCGTTCCTTGAAAAACCTGGCCAAGAAGGCCGACTCCATCGTCATCGCAACCGACTTCGACCGCGAGGGCGAGCTCATCGGCTCCGATGCGCTGGCCATGGTTAAAGAGGTCAACACCACCGCGCCCATTTCGCGTGCGCGCTACTCGGCAATTACCAAGGAAGAGATCAATCGCGCCTTCGGCGACCTTGACCAGCTTGACGTCAACTTGGCGCAGGCCGGCGAGTCACGCCAGGACATCGACCTTATCTGGGGCGCCGTCCTTACGCGCTACCTCACCATTGTGAAGTTCGCCGGCTACGGCAACGTGCGCAGCTCCGGCCGCGTGCAAACTCCCACCTTGGCGCTCATCGTCGCCAAGGAGCGTGAGCGCATGGCTTTCGTGCCCGAAGATTATTGGACCATCAAGGGCGCCTTCAACCACAAGGGCCACGAGTTCGCAGCACCGCACGCCACCGCCCGCTTCAAGAAGGAGGCCGAGGCCGATGCGGTCATCTCCACGGTCGAGGGCCAAAGCACGGCCACTGTTACTTCCATCGAGAAGCGCAGCCGCAAGGTGCAGCCTCCCGTGCCCTTCAATACCACAAGCTTGATGGCCGCCGCCTCGGCCGAGGGCATCAGCCCCGCGCGCACCATGCGCCTGGCCGAGAGCCTCTACATGGACGGCTACATTTCCTACCCGCGCGTCGATAACACGGTGTATCCTTCTTCGCTCGATTTGCGCGACATCCTGAAGCGCATTTCCGGCAACCCCGCCTACCGCGAGTACGCCAACAAGCTTTTGGCGCAGGACAAGCTCCATGCCACGCGCGGCAAAACCGAGACGACGGACCATCCGCCCATCCATCCCACCAACATGGCATCGCCGGAGATTTTGCCTCCCGCAGAGTTCAAGCTCTACAACCTGATTGCCCGCCGCTTCATGGCAACGCTTTCGGGCGCCGCCACGGTCGAGGGCACCAAGCTCACGCTCGACGTGAACACCGAGCCCTTCGTGGTGAAGGGCGACGTTTTGGTGAACCCGGGCTTCAGGGCCATCTACCCTTACGGCCTGAAGAAGGACGAGCAGCTTCCCGCGCTTGCCGAGGGCGAGACGCTCAGCTTCGACGGCGCCACCAAGACCAAGGACCAAACCAAGCCTCCCGCACGCTATTCGCAGGGCCGCCTTATCCAGGAAATGGAAAAGCTTGGTTTGGGCACCAAGTCCACGCGCCACTCCATCATCGAGCGCCTGTATGCGGTCAAGTACGTCCAAAACGACCCGATCGAGCCTTCGCAGCTCGGCATCGCGGTGATCGATGCGCTGGGCAAGTTCGCCCCGCATATCACCAGCCCCGACATGACCGCCGACCTTGAGTCGCAGATGACGAGTATCGCCAAGGGCGAAAGCGCCAAGGTCGACGTCGTCACCCACTCGCGCGACATGCTCTCGCACGAGCTCGACAACCTGATTCCTCACCAGGAAGAGGTCAAGGACGCCCTGGCCGATGCCGTTGCCGCCGACGCCTACGTGGGCCCTTGCCCCAAGTGCGGCAAAGATCTGCAGTTGCGCACCTCCAACAAGACGCGTTCGATGTTCATCGGCTGCTCCGGCTGGCCCGACTGCGACGTTACCTACCCGCTGCCCAAGGGCAAAGTGGAGGCTCAGCAAGAGCCTTGCCCCGTGTGCGGCATGCCCCAGATCAAGGTGACGGCCTTCCGCAGCAAGCCCCGCATCCTGTGCATCGACCCCGAATGCGAGACCAACAAAGAGCCCGACGTGGTGGTGGGCGAGTGCCCCACCTGCAAGGCTGCCGGCAAGACCTTCAACCTGGTTGCGCACAAGAACCCGCGCACGCTCAAGCGCTTCATCCGTTGCGAGAACTACGACGAATGCGGTGTGGGCTATCCGCTGCCGCAGTACGGCGCCCTAACCGCCACGCAGGAAACCTGCGAGGACTGCGGCGCCCCGATGGTCATCGTCACCACCAATCGCGGCCCCTGGAAGCTCTGCCCCAACTTCGACTGCCCGGGCAAGGCGCGCGCCGCCGAGGAAAAGGCCGCCCGTGCCGCCGCAAAGAAATCCGGCGCAAAGGGCACTAAGAAGACCGCGCGCAAGACGGCTTCCAAATCCGCGTCCAAGTCCAGCACTGAATCGGCGGGCAAACAGGCTTCCTCCAGCAAAAAGGAAACTGGCAAGTCGGCCGCTAAGAAGTAGAATAGAGGGAAAGCCCAAGCCGCCCCGAGCGGCGGGCTAAAGCCTGGCCACGCAAGGCCAGCGCTCCTGATAATCAAGAAACGAGTTGCCTATGAGGACTATCAATTCATACGACATCTCAAGCGCGGTGCTGATGAACGTTCCGCACTTGGCTTCCGTGCTGCCCAAGGACGTCTACGATGCCCTGGTTGCGGCGCGCGATAACGAAAGCTCCGAGCGCGGTCGCTTCGTTCTCGACCAGCTTGTTCGCAACGCCGACCTTGCCCGCGAGGAACGCCTGCCCATCAGCCAGGACACGGGCGCCCTTTGGGCCTGCCTTGAGGTCGGCCCCGACGTTGAGCTCGACGGCGACGTCTTCATCGGCGTCAACGACGCTATGGCAAGCGCCTCCAAGGGTGCGCGCCTGCGCAACTCCATCGTGCGCGATGCCCTGTTCGACCGCACCAACACCGGTAACAATGCGCCCGTCATCCGCGAGATGCACTACACCGATCGCCCCGGCGCTCGCTTGCAGTTGATGCTCAAAGACGGCGGCTCCGACAACGCCAGCCGTGTAGTCATGCTCAACCCCAACGACGGCAAGCAGGGCGTCATCGACGCCGTCTTGGACTGCGTGCGCGATCGGGCCGCAAATGCCTGCGCGCCCCTGGTCGTGGGCGTGGGCGTGGGCCTTACCTTCGACAAGGTGGGTACCCTGGCAAAGCGCGCGCTCATGCGCCCCTTTGACGTTCCCTCCACCCATCCCGAATGGGAGGAGTTCGAGCAGGAGATTTTGCGCGCCATCAACGCCACGGGCATCGGCCCTGCCGGCCTGGGCGGCGACACCACCGCGCTTGCCGTGCGTGTGATGTGCGCTCCCTGCCATATCTCTTCGCTTCCCGTTGCCGTGAACCTGAACGGCTCTGCCATGAGGAGGATCACCGTTGAACTTTAAGCAGATTCAGCTCCCCTTGAGCAAGGCCGAGGCTCGCGAGCTTAAGGCCGGCGACGCCTGCCTGCTTTCGGGCGTCGTATACGTTTTGCGCGACAAGGGCCATGCCCGCTTGCTCGAGGAGGCTTCCAGGGCAAGCTCGCTTCCTTTCGGGCTTTCCGGTCAGACCATTTTCTACTCGGCACCCACGCCCTCGAAGGGCGGCCACCTTATCGGTGCCATCGGGCCCACGGTGGCATCCCGCATGGATTTTGCCACCCCGACGCTTCTGGCAAAGGGCCTTACCGCCACCATCGGCATGGGCCCTCGCTCCGAGGAAGTGCATAAGGCTTGCAAGGATTACTCCTCGGTCTACTTCGTTGCAACCGGCGAGGCTGCGGCCCTGATGGCCCAGTGCGTCGTTTCCGATGAGGTCGTGGCCTACGACGACCTGGGCCCCGAGGCTCTGCGCCGCATCGAGGTCAAGGACCTGCCCGTGTTCGTCGGTATCGACGTTCAGGGCAACGACATCTACGCGCTGGAGGCTTAAGCATCCGTGAGTTCCGTTAACGAGAAAATAGGCCCCGGCATCCTTATCACCTTCGAAGGAGGGGAGGGTGCGGGCAAAACCACGCACATCACCTTCCTGGCTACCTGCTTGCGCGCCATGGGGCATGAGGTTTTGTGCCTGCGCGAGCCCGGCGGCACCGCCATCGGCGAGCAGCTGCGCGAAATCGTTCTTAACCCCGGCAACTCGGCTATGTCCGACGAGGCCGAGCTTCTGATTTACGAGGCCGCCCGCGCCCAGATAGTCAAGGAAACCATCATCCCTGCGCTCGCGCGCGGTGCGGTGGTTTTGCTCGATCGCTTCTACGATTCCACCATCGCCTACCAGGTGCATGGCCGCGGCCTGTCCGATTCCTTCGTGCGCCAGGCCAACGCCTTCGCATGCCAGGGCGTCCACCCCTGCCGCACCATTCTTCTTACCTCCGAGACCTCGGTGGAGGAAGGCCTTGAGCGCGCCACTCATCATGGCAACGCCGACAGGCTGGAGCAGGCGGGTGCCGATTTCCATGCGCGTGTGAACAACGGTTTCGCGCGCATCGCCGCCGAGAACCCCGAGCGCATCCGTGTGGTCTCCTCGGCCGGTCCCAAGGACGAAACCGCCCGTCTGATTTTCTTCGAGCTGAAGGACATCTTCGGTTGGGGCGAGGATTCCAACGTCTGGGCACCTGATTTCTTCGAGCCCATCTTGCTTCGCAACACCGACGTCAAGGCCTCCATCCCGCTGGAAGGCTAAGGCTTTTCATGGCCGATGTTTTCGAGGGGATTTTAGGGCAGCCGCAGGTCAGGGAGTTTTTGCGCTCCACCATCGAGCACGATCGCGTAAGCCACGCCTACTTGTTCACCGGCCCGGCCGGTTCCAACAAGACAGCGGCGGCCTATGCTTTTGCCCAGGCCATCATCTGCGCGAAGAAGGGCTGCGGCACCTGCGATGAATGCCGGCGCGTGAAGCGGCGCAACCATCCGGACGTGCGCTACTACGCGCCCGCCGGCGCCCATGGTTATCTGGTTGAGCAAGTGCGCGAGATCGTGACGGACGCCAGCATGGCGCCTATCCGCGCCCAGCACAAGGTCTACATCCTCGATCGCGTGGACCAGCTGGGGGTTCAGGCCGCCAATGCTTTCCTTAAAACGCTCGAGGAGCCTGAAGGCCCCATCACCTTCATCCTGCTGGGGCGTACCCGCGAAGGGGTGCTGCCCACGCTTGTTTCGCGTTGCCAGGTGGTGCCCTTCAGGCATATCCCCGCAAGCGAGGCGGCGGGCATTCTGTCGCAGAACACCGGCGTATCGGCCGAGCGTGCGCGCATTGCCATCGAGGCTTGCGACGGCTCGCTTACCAAGGCCATCGCCTTTGCCTCCTCTTCCGAGCGCATGTCCTTCAGGTCGCGCATCATGGAGGTGCTGCGCTTGCTGCCGCGGTCCGACGAGCGCGATGTACTTGAATACGCGCAAGACCTGCTGGAGCGCGCAAAGGCCCCGCTCGACGAGGTGCGCACTGCCCAGGCCGAGGAGCTGGCCGATTCGCAGGATTTCTTGGCGGCATCCGCGCTCAAGCAATTGGAGGCGCGCAACAAGCGGGCCCTTTCGGCTGCCACGGTGCAGTCCTTGGGCCAGATGACCTCGATCATCCGTTCCTGGTTGCGTGATGTTTTGATGGTGGTGTCGGGTGCGCCCGAGCGCGTGGTCAACGTCGACGAAATCGATTCCATCAGGCTCGTTGCCCAAAACGCCACCCCGGCTTTGCTGATGGAGGCGCTGCGCCAGACCCAAAAGGCCGATGAGGCCATTCGTTATAATGTATCCCCCGAAACATGCATCGATGTGCTGTTGTTTACGATAAGAAAGGCAATCTATGGTTCAGGTTGCTCCTATTAAATTGAATGTCGGCCCCAAGGTTCTGTGGTTCGACCCGGCCGGCTTCGAGCTGCGCGCGGGCGACCACGTGATCGTGCGCACCGAGCGCGGGCACGAGTTCGGCGAGTGCACCTCGGGCATCATGGACGTGTCTGACGAGCTTATTTCCAAGCTCAATTCGCCTTTGAAGCCTGTGCTGCGCATCGCCACCGATGCCGACGAGGAAAAGAACGCCGAGCTTAAGGCGCGCGCCGACGAGGCGCTCATTGCTTTTCGCCGTCTGGTGCAGGAAACCCATACCGACATGCATCCGGTTGAAGTTGAGTTCCTTTTCGACGGCGAGAAGGCCGTCTTCTTCTTCGAGGCCGAGGAGCGCGTTGACTTCCGCGAGCTCGTTCGCCGCTTGGCAAGCGAGTTCCACGTGCGCGTTGATATGCGCCAGATTGGCGTACGCGATGCCGCGCGTATGATCGGCGGCCTGGGCCATTGCGGCCAGGAGCTGTGCTGCCGTAGGATGGGCGGCGAATTCAACCCCGTGACCATCCGCATGGCCAAGGAGCAGGGTCTCTCGCTTAACCCGCAGAAGATCTCGGGTTGCTGCGGCAGACTCATGTGCTGCTTGCGCTACGAGTTCGAAACCTACAAGGAATTCAATTCCCGCGCCCCCAAGCTGGGCGCTAAGGTCGATGTGCCCGATGGCGTGGCCAAGGTCACCGACGTGTCCATGCCCACTGAAACCATCGCGCTGCGCCTGGAAGACGGTAAGACCATCCGTGTTCCCTTGGAGGAATTCGAGGAACCCGAGCCTGGCCGTCGCCCGCATGTCCTTTCCGAGGAAACTTACGAGCACTACACCAACGAGAGTCCCTTGGACAAGCTGGACTCCTCGCTCTTCTCGGGCTCGACCACCTCGTTCACCGGCGAGGATGCTCTGGCCGACCCGAAGCGTCCCGCAAGGTCGCGCAGGTCCGAGGGCGCCGATTCCAGCCGCGGGCAGGGCAAGGGTTCCGGGCGCAAACCGCGCCGCCGCGGTTCCGACGCCACCGAGGCAAGTCGCGCAGAAGCCGGCTCCAAGAGCCGCCGCCCCCGTTCCGGCCGCGCCGAGGCCGAGGGCGCCCCGCGCCCCGAGCGCAGCACGCATCGCAAGCGTCGTCGTCGCTCGTCGGGCGACTCGGCCGTTGGCGCCGCTGAGCAGACGGAGCTCGCATCTTCCAACAAGTCCGAGCAGACGCGCGAACGCAAGCCCCGTAAGGGCGGGGTGCGCCCCGGTCAAAAGTCTTCCGGCCTAAGGAACGCCGAGGCTCGCAAGGCCGAGCAAGGCCAGGCAACCGCCGGCGAAGGCGCCACAAGCGCGTCAAGCGCAGCTGGCAAGCCCGAAGGCGACGCACAAGGCAAATCCTCCTCGCGCTCCAAGAGCTCCCGCAGGCGCAGCAACCGCTCCCGCTCCAATAAGAAGGGCACTTCGCAGGCGCAGGGTGCCGGATCCCAGGGTCAGGCCAAGGGCGGCAACGCCGATGCGACGGGCAAAGCTAAGGCTCCTGGCCAAGCCCCCAAGCAGGGTGGCTCCGGCCAGGAGGGTAAAGCCCAAGCGTCGCGCCGCGCATCCGGCGGGCATCGTCGTCCGCGCCGCCGCAGCTCCGGCAACTCGGAAAATCGCCCCTCCAGCAACGCAGAAAACTAAAACGCTGAAAACGCCGATAGCTTAAGGAAGTAATGGCAATGCAAGCTAACGAGTACGCTCTTCTAACCGACCTGTACCAGCTCACTATGGCGCAGGGCTATTGGCGCGCGGGGAAGGTCGACGAGCGTGCATGCTTCCACATGTACTTTCGCCAGAACCCCTTTAAAGGGGGCTACGCCATTGCCTGCGGCATGGACGCCCTGGCCGATTTAGTGGAGAACTTCCGCTTCGATGCCGAAAGCCTGGACTACCTGGCCGGGCTCGATGCGCCCGGCGGCGGCAAGCTCTTCGATCCTGGCTTCCTTGAGTACCTGGGCCAGATGGAGCTTTCCGTTGACGTTGACGCCGTGCATGAGGGCACGGTCGTCTTCCCCAACGACCCTATGGTCCGCGTGGTCGGGCCCATCATGCAATGTCAGCTTTTGGAAACGGCCCTGCTTAATCTCGTGAGCTTTGAGACCTTGGTGGCCACCAAGGCCGCGCGCGTGTGCTTGGAGGCCAAGACGCCCGTGGCCGAGTTCGGCCTTAGGCGCGCCCAGGGCGAGTCCGGCGGCAACAAAGCCAGCCGCGCCGCCATCGTCGGTGGCTGCGCAAGCACTTCCAACGTACTGGCGGGCAAGCTCTACGGCCTGCCCGTTTCGGGCACCCATGCGCATTCCTGGGTGATGTCCTTCGATTCCGAGCTGGATGCCTTCCGCGAGTACGCGCGCGTGTTCCCGACCAACTGCGTCCTGCTCATCGATACTTACGACATTCAGCAGGGCTTGCAAAACGCCATCACGGTGGCTTACGAGATGCACGAGCGCGGCGAGAAGCTTATGGCCGTGCGCATCGACTCGGGCGACCTTGCCTGGGAGGCAAAGCGTGCACGCAAGACGCTTGACGAGGCGGGCCTGCCCGAGGTGGGCATCGTCTTGTCCAACGACCTGGACGAATACACCGTCAAATCCATCCGTGACGCGGGCGCGCCGGTAAACAGCTGGGGTATTGGCACCAAGCTTGCCACGGCCTTCGACCAGCCTTCCTTGGGCGCGGTGTACAAGCTGGGCGCAAAACAGTTGCCCGACGGCACCTGGCAGGATTGCCTCAAAGTCACCGGCAGCGTGGGCAAGCTCACCTTCCCCGGCGTTTTGGACGTCCGCCGCTACTTCAACGCGGACGGCAAGGTTGCAGGCGACATGGTCTTCGACGTTAATCATCCCGTTGATTTGGAGCAGATCGTCGACCCGGCCGACAGCCTGCGTCGCAAGGACCTTTCAGGCATGAGCTTCATCACGCTCCTTTCGCCTTTGGCGCGTGGCGGCAAGGTGGTGCTCGAACCCGAGTGGAGGAATGCGATGCTTGCCCAGACGCGCGCCCGCGAGCAGCTGTGGTTGCTCGACGACTCACAGAAGCGCCTGATCAACCCGCACTCGTATCCGGTTGGCTTGGAGCGCAGCCTTTTCAAGCGCCGGCGCGACTTGGCCGCCAAGCAGCGCGGCCTGGACGACTAAGAACTGCTTTCAGGGAGCACCCGCAGGGGTGCTTCTTTTTCCGTGCAAGATAGACCGGCGTTCGCTCGTTGCCCGGCTGCAGCACGCCCACCCTACGGGGTTTGTGCCTCTCGTTGCATTACCTTCATTGCAACTCAGCCCGTCAAACACCTAGTTTTCACTTACAATTCATATAACTGTATGTGACATGCGCAAGCGCAGTTCGAAACCGGGCTGCGCCTGTTTGTGTTTGAAGCCTTTTGAGGGGATGACGTGCGATGATCAAGGTCATGACCGATTCGGTTACCTCCTTGCCCCAGGATCTTATAGAGTCCTTGGGCGTCGAGGTGGTTTCGCTGTACCTGCGCTACGACGGCAAGGAGTACGAGGAAACCACGATGGACGTCGACGCCTTTTACAAGGATATCGCCAACATGGCGGGCAACCCTCCCAAATCAAGCCAGCCTTCGCCCGCGCATTTGGAACAGCTGTTCGAGGAGTGCGCCATCAAGGGCGAGGAAGTGCTGGGCGTTTGGATTTCCACGGGCCTTTCGGGCGCCTACGAGGGCATTCTTCGTGCGGCGCGCTCGGTGAAGGAGCGCCACAAGGATTTCAAGTACGCCATGATCGATTCGCGCTCCTGCGCCTTCGACGAGGCTTTCCCTGTGATCGAGGGCGTGCGCGCGGTAAGAGCTGGCAAAAGCCTGCACGACGCTGCTCAAGCCGTGATCGACGGTATCATGAGCTCGCGCTTCATCTTCAGCCCCGAGAGCTTGACCTTCCTGCAAAAGGGCGGGCGCATCGGCAACGCCGCCGCGCTTATTGGATCCGTCCTGCGCATTTGCCCGGTCTTAACCGTGACCGACGGCGTCCCGCGCCCCATGGCGACGGTGCGCACGCACAAAAAAGCCCTGAAGCGCATGGTGGAAATTCTGCAGAAAGACATCGCCGAGCGCGGCGGCCTGAAGGATATCGCCGTACACTACATCGGTGATTCGACGCTTGCCCGCGCATGGGCGCGCGACACCATCGAGCCGCTGCTCGGTCGCACGGTGCGCGTGTGCCCGGTGAGCCCCGTGGTGGGTGCGCACGTGGGGCCGGCCGTCGGATTCTGCTATCAGTGCAACAAACCCCTTGAGGGCAAGCTGAGCTTCGACGCGTCGAGCTTGGTTTGCTTCGACTAGCATTGGAGTGAAGATATGACGACGCAATGCAACCTTATCGTTGATTCCTGCTGCGATTTGCCCGCAAGCATCCTTGATAAAGAGGGCGTGTACCTGCTGCAGTTCCCCTATATCGACGAGGCGGGCGAGCACATGGACGACCTGTACCAGTCCATCACGCCCAAGGAATTCTACGATGGCATGCGCGAGGGCAACATGCCTTCAACCGCGCAGATCCCCATGCCGCACCTGCAGGCCGCCATCGATTGGGCCCGGGAGCAGGAAAAGCCCTGCGTGTGGCTCTCGTTTTCCAGCGGCCTTTCGGGCACTTTCGGCACTATCGACATGCTGGTGGCACAGGCGAAAGAAGCCTACCCCGGCCTGGAGTTGGAGCTGGTGGACACTCACCTGGCCTCCATCGCCGAGGGCTTTCTGGTGTTCGAGGCGTTGCGCCAGCGCGAACGCGGCCTGACCGCTTCCGAGCTTGCCGCCTGGGCAAAGGAGGCGCAGTGGTTCGTCAACTGCGGCTTCATGGTGGACGACCTTAAGGCCCTGCAGCACGGCGGGCGCATCCCCGCGTCGGTGGCCTTTGCGGGTAGCAAGCTCGACGTGAAGGTGCTTCTTTCCTTCGATTTGGATGGCAAGCTTTCCATGGCGGGCGTCGCGCGCGGCAGGAAGAAGGGCCTTAAAGCCCTGGCCGAGCGCTATGCCAAGGGCTGCGACAAAGCTTCCGAGACGCGCACGGTGCTTTTGGGCAACGCCGATTGCGAAAAGGACATGCAGCGCCTGCGCGAGCTGATTCTGAAGGAGGACGCAAGCGCCATGCCCTTGGAGTCCTCCATCGGACCGGTGATCGGCAGCCACGTGGGTCCCGGCATGGTGGCCGTGGTGTACTGGGGCGATGACCGCCGCAAGGCCGTTTCGGTTTCCGACCGCATCGCCAACCGCGTCAAGGGCAACTAGCTGCGGAACCGCCGACGTGCGTTCGGCGTGCTCGGCGGCGTTTGGCGGCTTGCGCGCCGGCGACCGCGCTTGCTCGCTTTGGCGGCCGGGTATGGCGGCCGGGCGAAGGGGTATTTCCCTTTGGCCACGTCAGGCGTTTCTAATTTGTTTTCTTCCTGAAAGGGTATTCATATGGCTGACAATCAGAATTTCGTGTTCGCGGGCGACACTCAGGTGGGCGAGGGCATCAGCGCCTCGCTGGCGCGCGCGGGCTTTACCGCTGCCGCCGACCTTGCCAGTGCGGGCGTGGTGTTCACCTACCATCCCACGCAATCGGGCCTGGAAGATCTGTACTTCGGCGACGATGGCCTGGTGCAACAGGTGGCCGAGGACACCCTGTTCGTCGATTTGAGCCCCGCTAGCCCCAGTTTCTCGCGTGAGATTTACCAGCTGTGCTCGGTGTACGAGTGCAAGTTCGTTGAGGCGCCGGTTTCCGTGCGTGACGTCACGGTTGAGGACGCCTTCGGCACTCCCGGCAACCTGCTGGTGTTCGCAGCCGGCGAAAAGGATGCCTACGAGCAGGTGGAAGGCCAGCTTTCGGCCATTGCCCGTATCGTCGAGTTCACGGGCGGCATTGGCGCGGCCCAAACCGCCAAGGTAGTGCATACCCTGCAGGCGGCCACCGGCCTGATGGGCATCGTCGAGGCACTGGCAAGCGTGCGCGCCTCCAAGGCCGATTTCGATGCCGAGGCATACCTGAACACCATGGAAGAGGCCGGCCTGGTTTCGCCTGCGCAGGTTTCCTTCATCGAGGCTCTGAATGCGGGCGAGATCGAGGGTTCCTACACGCTCGGCATCATGATGGCCGAGCTTGCGGTGGCCCTTACCGCCGTTGAAAACGAGGAGATGGTCTTGCCTCTGGGCGATGCCGCCTTCCATCTGTTCGAGCTGTTGGCCATCGTGGGCGGCGCAAAGTACACGCCTGCGGCCCTAAGTCTGCTCTTCGACGATGAGGAGGCAAGCAAGAAGGCTGGGCTCGATTGGTCGTTGGCCGAGCATAGCCATGGCGACGACGAGTGTGAGTGCGGCCACGACCACAACGACCCTGATCACGAGTGCTGCGGCAAGCATCACCATGAAGATGAGGGCGACCGTGGCGAGGGCCATTACCACCACCAGGACGAGGAAGCCTTCAACGAGGACGGCAGCTACAACGAGTTCGGCGGTTACGGCAGCCCCTCCAAGAGCGACTACCTTATCGACGAAGTCGACGAATGGAACTAGCGCCCGCAAACAACGAGCAATCTTTTGGCAAGGGTCCCTGCGGGGGCTCTTGTTTTGCTGCGTCTTCTGGGGGCGCCGCAGTTGCCGCCGACGCTCGGGGCGAGCATGACGCCGAGGGCGCTGTTGCTGGCGGGTTTGGCAGCGAGACGGCCGAGTCTGGCGAGCGTGGCGCCGCGGGTACGGCTTGTCCTGGCACGGGTGAAGCGCTCGGCTCGCAATTGCCTGAACGCTACGCGGCGCTCTACCGCGAGTGCCGCTTGTGTCCGCGCAACTGCGGGGTTGATCGCCTGGCGGGCGAGCGGGGCGTGTGCGGCGCGCCTGCGCAGCTGAAGCTGGGGCGCGCGGCCCTTCATTGGTGGGAGGAGCCTTGCTTGGTGGGCGAGCAGGGCAGCGGCGCTATCTTCTTCAGCTACTGCCCCATGCACTGCGTCTACTGTCAAAACCGAGCTCTGGCCGAAGGCGATGGCATCGAGGTGCCCGATAGTCAGCTTGAAAAGGTGATTTTGTGCCTGCAAAACGAGGAGCATGCGGCCAACATAAACTTGGTTACCCCGACGCACTATCTGCCGCACATCGCCTGGACGCTTGCGCGCCTAAAGGCAACAGGTGCGCTTAAAGTGCCGGTGGCTTACAACTGCTCGGGCTACGAGAGCCCTGAGGCTTTGCGCTTGCTCGATGGCCTGGTTGACGTGTATCTGGTGGATTTCAAGTACGCAAAAGCCCAAAGCGCGCAAGAGTTCTCGCGCTGCGCCAACTACCCCCAGGTGGCGCTTGCGGCTATCAAGCAGATGACTGCCCAGGTGGGAGAGTGGATCGAAGACGCGGAAAGCGGCTTGCTCAAGCGCGGCGTGATAATCCGTCACCTGGTTTTGCCCGGACATGTGGAAGATTCCCTTGCTGCGGTGCGCCTGCTCTGTACGCAGCTTGATCTGTGCAACGTGCGCCTGAGCATCATGAATCAATTCGTCCCCGTGGGCTTGAGTGAAGAAGAGCTCGTGCGCCTGGGATTAGTGTGCAAGGACGGGCAGCCGGGCGTGGTGCTGCCTGAGGAATATGACGCGGTGCTCGATGTGGCCGACGCCCTGGGCGTGGAAGAATACTTTTGGCAGGAAGGCGGCGCCAACAAGGAGAGCTTCATTCCTGCCTTTGATGGCACCGGGGTGCGCTAGCGCTGGCGTAAGGGTCTGTTTGTGAGCAGCAGCGCATTTTCGGCCAAGTGTGGCGGGTACTTCTTGATTTCGTTTTCTATCGATTCCAGGACGCTGGATCAGCGCGGGTCCTAACGCTCTGATTCGTGTTGCGCTGCTGTGCGTTTGACCAGCGCGTAGCAGATGAGCGCGCCGATGAGTGCGGCGATGGTGTCCACGGCCCAGTCGGCAGGGTCGCAACTGCGCTGGGGCACGAAGATCTGGTGGAATTCGTCGCTGATACCGTAAAGGCTTGCCAAAGCCATGGTGAGTAAGGGCAGGCGCAAGCTCAAGCGGCCGAACAGGGCGCGGCCTATGGCGTCTCGCGCGCCGCTGCTGTTTTGGCTGCTACTGCCAAAACTTCGACCTTCGTCGTACCTTTTGCTGTCATTCGGCCCCAAGCCGCCCCTTACATGCAAGCGCAGCGCATTCATGAGCACGATGCCGAGCGCGAAGTATTCGCTGAAGTGCCCAATGGGGCTTACGTCAACTTCGTGTCCGGTGAGCGCAAGGGCTTGCTGGGCGAGGGCGCGCTTAATCTGCGAGAAGGGGCCGTCTCCTTCGTCGAGCTGTGGACCCGTTTGCGCGCTCATTGCGAAGATGAACACGAGCATTCCTGCAACAAGCGCCCATGAAACAACAATCTTTGCTTGCGAGGAACGGCTTGCCGTGGTGTCTTGCGTCGTGCGGCTTCGTAACTTTCGTGTGCCGCTCGCCGCAGAATCCGACACGGCAACTCCTGTCACCACGTCTTGTGCCGCATTTTCCGTCGCTGGTTTTCGTGCTGCCTGATTGGCGGCGGAATCCTGCTCGGTTTGGGCATCCGATAAGTTTCCGTCTGTTAAATTTTGCGATTTCATAACTAAAGCCTATCGCAATGTGTCCTGCAGGGGACACTTAGCGCGAATTATTGTGATAAAGTGCACAACCGATTAAGCGAAAACCGACCCAACCAGGCGGCTTGCAATGTGTGGCTACTTGGTTCCGTGAGAGATAGCGATGTCCGAGCCTAGAAACGACGTATCGAACAATAGCAAGGTGAATAGCAGCGCATCGAGTGCTGCCGAGCAGCCCGGGGCTGCCGCTAAAGCCGACGCCGCCGAGCGGGCCGGCGCTGCTGGCGAACGGGCCGTCGAGGCCGGTGCGCAAGTCGTAACCGCCCCCTCCGCTCCCGAGCCAGCCTCCAAGGCCGTCGCCGAAGGCGATGCTACCGAATCTGCCGCCGCGCCCAACCCCGCAGCCAGCTCTGCCACTGAAACCGTCGTCGTCCGCGAGCGCGTACGCGTCCGCAATGGCAAAAAGCGCCTCAAAAAACCCGGCCGCGCCAAAAAGGTTGTGCTGGCCATCATCGTTGCCATCCTCATCATCGCTCTTGGTGCCTTTGCCGCCGTGCAGCTGATGGCCCAAAGCGGCAAGGAGGCCATGACCGCCGCCCCCGCCAAGAGCGAGGACGTGTCCGTTACCTACAAGGGCGAAAAATATCTCTTCAATGACAAAGCGGTGTCCATCTTGTTCGAGGGCATCGACGACGAGGGCGGCACCACCGATTGCAACGACGCCAACTACCTGGCCACACTCGACACCGAAACCAAAAAACTCACCATGACCTGCATCCCGCGCGACTCTTTGTGCGACGTGGACATCTACCAGGACGGCGAGTACTCCTTCACCTCCGAGACCAATCTGGCCCTGGCCTACGCGCAGGACGCCGACGGCAAAACTTGCGCCGAAAACGTGGTCAAAAGCGTGTCCAACATTCTTAAGGGCAACAAAATCAAGTATTACTTCGCGCTGGACGTCGACGGCATCTCCGAGCTGGCCAACAAAATGGGCGGCATCACGCTCGAGCCTATCCAGAGTATCCCCGGTACCAACATCGTCAAGGGCAAGAAGATCACCCTTAAGGGCGACGAGGCCATGCGCTACGTGCAATACCGCGACACCTCTGTTGACGGCTCCGCGCAAGATCGCAGCAAGCGCCAAATGCAGTTTTTGCAGGCGGCCTTTGAAAAGCTGCGCGCCATGAGCGCCACCGACCTGGTCTCTCTGGTAAACACCGTGTCCAAATACACGACCACCAACATCGGCGCCACCGAGCTTACCTATCTGGCCACCACCTTCCTTGGAGGCGGCAGCTATCGGATAGGCATCAACACGCTTAGCGGCACCGTTAAGTCCAAGGTGTACGAGGAGGATGGTATTCGCCACGAGTACATCGAACTCGACAAAGATTCGATCAAGGAAACGGTGATGAAAACCTTCTACAAAAAAATCGACGAATAACCGCCCCCCCCCCCTCAAAATATGCTATACATTAGGCAAAACGTTTGGATTTTCCGAAAAAGGAAGGAAACAAATGAAATTTAAGAAAGTCATCGCCACGCTCACGGCAACGGCCCTCGCAGCAAGTATCGCCTGCGCCCCCGCTTTCGCAGCTAACAGCGTCACCAATAACACCACTCCTGCAACCCCCAAGGCTGGCTCGACCATCAACGTCACCACTTCGGGCAAAACCACTTCCACCAGCATCGCCAAGGTCACGGTTGCTAAGTCCGGCAACACCGTTGCTCTTAAGTACAGCTCCTTGGCTGCCAAGTACAAGAAAAAGAAGTCCGTTAAGACCTTTACCGTTGCCAACTCCATCAAGGGCTACAAGGTAACGGGCATCGCCAAGAAGTTCTTCAAGGGCTCCAAGGTCAAGACCGTCAAGGTCAAGTCCGTCGGCATCTCCGCTAAGGCCATGAAGGCTGCCGTCAAGGGTTCCAAGGTTAAGACCATCAAGGTCCCCAAGAAACTGTACAAGGCTTACAAGAAGGCCTTCAAGAACACCAAGTTCAAGATCAAGAAGTACTAGTTCAATCAGTTTGTTTTCTAGCCAGCCGGCAAGCGCTTGGCGCGTTTGCCGGCTGGTGCTGTGTCTGTAGCTAAGGAGTTTTGAGTGACGCTGCTGGAGCTGCTCGAGCTTATCCGTAAAAATCTGAAGTTGGTTGTTGCGCTGCCCGTCGTTTGCGCCATCGTTGCGGCGATCGTGTGCTGGGGCTTCTTGGAAGATCAATACACGGCCGAGGTGGACATTTACGCCTTGTCCAAGCTTGATTCCCAAGCGCAAACCCAGTCAACCACCACCAACGACCTTACGGGTTCGCAGATGCTTGCCAACGACATCTCCAGCTTGGCTGAAAGCACGCAGATTCAAGATAAGGTTGCCAAGGAGCTTGGCCTTGACGATCTTTCCGGCTACAAGATCAAGGTGGAAAGCTCCACCACCTCGCGCATCATCTCCATCGGTGTTACGGGCCAGAGCCCCGCTATGACGGCCGCCATTGCCGGCCAGCTGGTGGACACCCTTAACAGCGTTGCTAAGAGCGTCATGGACGTTAAGGCCATCAACGTGGTAAGCAAGCCCGAGGTTCCCACCGAGCCAAGCGGCCCCAATCGCAAGCTCTACGTGTTGGTCGCTCTGCTCGCGGGCCTATTTGCGGCTATTGCCATCGTCGTTCTTAAAGACATGGTAGACACGCGTGTCCGCGGCGAGGAGCAGGCGGTTGAGCTTGCCGGTATGCCGGTGGTCGGCCGTTTCTCCGTTGCCAAGGAGGGCATTGCCTCGTTGCGCGATTCCAGGCGCAAAAGGAAAAAGAACCTGTCTCCCGATTTGAAGGTTGTCGCCAACACGAGCATGCGCAACAGCGCAAGCGCGCTTTTCACCAACCTTCGCTTCATGGAGGTAGACAAGCACCTGGGCAACATCGTGGTTACCTCTTCGGTTCCCAACGAGGGCAAGAGCACCGTTGCCACCAGCTTGGCGGCATCCATCGGCGCGCTTGGCCATAAGTGCTTGCTGGTAGAGCTTGACATGCGTCATCGCTCGCTCAGCAAGGCTTTGGGGCTGTACCCCGAGTTCGGTCTGGGCGCCGTGCTTCAGGGCGAGTGCTCCGTTGAGGAGGCCGTGGCGCCTACGAGCCTGCAGAATGTGGATTTCCTGGACGCTGAGCCAAGCATTACCATCCCCGAGAGCGTGCTTGACACCAAGGGCTTTGCATCCTTGATGGAAGAGCTTGCGAGCGATTACGCCTACGTGGTGTACGACACGCCCCCGCTGGCAGCTTTCTCGGACGCGGCAGTTGCCGCAAGCAAGGCCGACGGCGTTTTGCTGGTGGTACGCGATGGCTTCACGCACCAGCGCGATCTGGCTTACGCCTGCGAGGCTTTGAACGTGAGCTCGGCCCATAAGCTGGGCGTGGTCATCAACGGGCAGAACGCCAAATCGGTTGGCGCTTACAGCTACACCTACGCTTATACCTACCGCGAGGTTCAGGTTCCGGCAGGGGAGGCTGCTGGGGCCGGCCGGGCGGCTTCTGCTGCTGGTGCTCAGCCGAGTGCTGGCAAATCCGACGCTGCGGGCAAGCCTTCTGCTGGCGGGGAGGCGTAAATTCGTCATGCACGACGAGCATTGCCACATACTGTGGGGCGTTGACGACGGGTCCAAAACCCGCGAGGAAACGCAAGCCATGCTTGGCGCTGCCAAGCAGGCGGGCGTTACCAGCATCGTTTGCACCCCGCATATGCGTTGGGATGATTTCGATCAGAACCTGGTGAAGCAGCATTTCGCTGAGTTCCGTGAGCTGGCTGCCAGGGAGGGCGTGGTTGCCCGCCTTGGCTACGAGGTGTTCTACAACCGTCTGATGCTTAAGGGTGTCGATTCCGCCCCCAGCTTTGCGGTTGATGGCGACATCAAGGTGGCCGGGGTGGCTGCTGCTTCTGTGTCGGGTGCCGCTGGTGCTGAAGGCTCTGACGCCGGGTCGCTTGGCTCGACTGGTGCCGCGTCCTTTACGGGTGCCGCCTCCGGTTCGAGCACCGCTTCCGCTGCAGGCGCCGCTCGCAAGAGCATCCTGATTGAATTCAACGCGGGACACTCGATGGAGCAGGGCTGGGAGGCCACTCTGCATACCTTGCAGGCCAAGTACGGCTTCGAGGTGACGATTGCCCACCCCGAGCGCTATACCAACGTGCTCGACGATTACGAGCTGCTTTACAGCATCCGCAACATGGGCGTGCGTATGCAGATCAGCGCCTGCGATCTGCTGGGCGGCTTTTTCGATAAAACCACCAAGTGCGCCAAGTGGATGCTCAAAGAGGGCCTGTGCAATGCCCTGGTAAGTGACGCGCATTGCGTCAAGGATTACCAAAATTTTGCACGTGTGGTTAACAAGTACGGTCATCTGGTCAACGCCGGTTAGGGGGGTGTAGCAATGCCGGTAGCAGAAGCGCTCAGAGCGCCTGAGCCATTTTTCTCGGACAAAGAAGAGCTGCTCTTCGAAGACGAGCTTGCGGCTTTCAAGCCCAATGTCGAGCTCGTGGTTGAAGAGCCCGAACCCGCCCGCGTAGCGGAAAAAGCTTGCGCGCTTGAAGCTGCGGCCGCTGCCCCTTTGAGTGCGTCGCCGATGCCCACTGCACCTACCGCTGCTGAGCTTGGTTATGCGGCTAGCGGCAAGGCTGAAGTTGTAAGCGTGGTAAGCGGGTGTGAGCCTGTGCTCGCTACCGCTTCGCGCGAATCCTCGGCCGTTGCAAGTGAAGTCAAGCCTGTGGATACTGCACGCGCTGTTGCTGCGTCCGAGGACCTTAGCTCCGAGGTGAACACCACCGCGGTGCCCGAGGCCGATGCCGACATGGCAAGCAAGACCTTCCGCAGCGGCGTTGCGTACCATTTCGACCGCGAGGAGCGCAGGCGCGCAGGTAAAAAGCGCATCGAGCAGCTTCAGGAGGAAGTAGGCACCGAGCCGCTGGTGGGCTTTGAGGCGCGCCCCGCGTTCAGGTTCTTCAAGCGTGCGTTCGACATCGCGTTCAGTGGCGTGGTGCTTGTTTGCTTCTGCTGGCTGTTCGCGATTATCGCCGTGCTGGTGAAGCTCGATGACCCCAAGGGTCCGGTGTTCTTCAAGCAACAGCGCGTGGGCAAAAACGGCAAGGAATTCACGATGCTCAAGTTCCGCACCATGTGCGTGGACGCCGAGGATCGCCTGGCCGAGCTTATGGCCCTAAACGAGAAAACGGGCCCCGTGTTCAAGATTGCCGAAGATCCCCGCATCACCCACGTGGGCAAGTGGCTGCGCAAACTCAGCCTGGACGAGCTGCCTCAGTTCATTAATGTGTTGCTGGGCCACATGTCTGTGGTTGGTCCAAGGCCCGCGCTCCCCAACGAGGTTGCTGCTTATAATGACTACCAAAAGCAAAGGCTCATGGTTAAACCTGGCTTAACCTGCTACTGGCAAACCCGCCGCAACCGCGATTCCATCACCTTCGACGAATGGGTTGCGCTCGATTTGCTCTACGTAAAAAAAGGCTCGCCGTGGAGCGATGCGAAGCTGGTAGTTCAAACGATCGGCGTGGTGCTTACCGCGCAGGGGAGCTGATCCGCCTGTGCGCATAGCGATGATCGGACATAAGCGATATGGGTCGCGGGAGGGCGGCGTCGAGGTCGTGGTGACCGAGCTTGCCCGTCGGATGGCGGCGCTTGGGCATGACGTGACGTGCTACGACCGTAGCGGTTCCGACGTGATGACGGGTGACGCCGCCGAGACGCGCGAGCGCGTCGTTGACGGCGTGCGCGTGGTGCCCGTCAAGACCGTCGACAAGAAGGGGCTCGCTGCCCTTTCTTCGTCTTATTTCGCTACCAAGCAGGCCATCAAGGACCGTCCCGACGTGATTCACTTCCATGCCGAGGGGCCTTGCGTGCCGCTGCCGCTGGCCAAGCGGGCGGGCATCCGCACGGTTGCCACCATCCACGGCCTGGACTGGCAGCGCGCCAAGTGGGGCAAGCTGGCGAGCACATACATCAAGATGGGGGAGAAGGCCGCGACCACCAAGGCCGACGGCCTCATCGTGCTGTCCAAGACTGCGCAGGATTACTTCCGCGCGGCCTACGGGCGCGAGGCGACGCTTATCCCCAACGGGGTTGAGCCGAAGGCTGCCGTTCCCGCCGACTATATCAAGCGCACTTGGGGGCTCAACGAGGGCTCCTACGTGCTGTATCTGGGGCGCCTGGTGCCGGAGAAGCGGGCGGAGCTGCTTATTGAGGCGTTCCGTGCGTTGGAAACCGACAAGCGCCTGGTTATCGCCGGCGGAGGTTCGGACACCTCCGAGTACGAGCAGGGACTCAAGGCTGCTGCGAAGGGCGACCGCCGCGTTTTGTTCACGGGCTTCGTGACCGGCGACCCCTTGGCCGAGCTGTACTCGAACGCCTACGCTTACGTGCTGCCGAGCGACGTTGAAGGGTTGTCCCTGTCGCTTCTGGAGGCCATGGACTACGGGCGCTGCTGCGTGACGAGCGACATCCCCGAGTGCGCCGACGTGCTCGCCGGCAACGGGGTGACCTTCAGGAAGGGCGACGCCGCCGACCTGGCCCGCGTGCTGGGCGGCTTGCTGTCTGACCCCGCAGAGACCGCGTGTCTGGGCGCCGCCGCCCGCGCGCACGTTGAGAAGACCTACGACTGGGACTCCGTCGTCGAGCGGACCCTTGCGCTGTATGGAGGTGCTTGCTAAATGAAGATCCTCCAGGTAAGCAAGTTCCTCGTGCGCCGCGGGGGCGTTGAGACGTACCTCTTGGATCTCGGAGCTCTGCTCGAGGGCGCTGG
Organism: Oscillospiraceae bacterium; assembly: GCA_963635145.1. Classification (GTDB taxonomy): domain Bacteria; phylum Actinomycetota; class Coriobacteriia; order Coriobacteriales; family Eggerthellaceae; genus Anaerotardibacter. The sequence continues at coordinate 4,496 of CAVHFE010000018.1, read as the reverse complement.
CCATGATGTTCAGTACTTCGGCATGGATGATCCTGCCAAGGTCGTAGGGAACCGTTATGGCAACTATGCTCCCGGCATGGAGCTCGGCGGTAGGCAAGGGGTCAATCGCGTGAAAGATATCAGCCGTTCCATCGATTCGGCCGAGAACGGCAAACGGATCGCCGAGCTGCTCGATGCCTTTCAACCCGACGTCGTTCATTTCAACAACATACATTACCACCTTACTCCGTCGGTTATCGAGGCTGCTGCAGAGTACAAGTCCAAGGCTGGGCATCCCGTCGCCCTTGTGATGACGATGCACGATTACCATTCCGTCGTCCCTTGCGACGGCTGTATGAACAACAAGAGCTACGAGATCTGCGACAGCTGCCTCGATGGACGCTTTGCGCGTTGCGCCGCCCGCGGCTGCACCCGAGGCGGGCGCGCCAAGAGCCTCGTCGCCACGGCCGAGGCCTACCACTGGAAGCATAGACATGTCTACGGCAAGCTCGACGCGGTCATCTGCCCGAGCAACTACATGAAGCAGAGGTTCGATCGGGTTGCCGACTTTGCCGGTCGCACGCTTCATCTGCCTAACTTCACCAACCTGGAGCGGCGGACCTATGAGAAGGGCCGCTACGTGCTGTACTTCGGCGCGTACAACCGCGACAAGGGCGTGGGCACTCTCCTCGAAGTGGCGAAGAAGCACCCCGAGATCGAGTTTAAGTTCGCGGGTAAGGGACCCCTTGCTCCTTCTATGCAGGGATTGCCCAACGTTGAGGATCTGGGGTTCAACACGGGCGAATCGCTTCGCGAGATTGTAGGACGAGCCACTCTGACGGCTATGCCGTCAGAGTGCCTCGAGAACTCGCCTTTCGCGGTTCTCGAGGCACTCTGCTCGGGCACGCCGGTGCTCGGCGCCCGCATCGGCGGGATACCTGAGCTTATCAGCGAGGGAGTCACGGGCGAGCTATTTGAGTTCCGCAACCCGGCCGACCTTGAGGCGAGGCTCGTCTCGCTTTGGAACGACCCCGAGCGGTGCGCGCGATACGCCGCCAACTGTGCGACTTTCGAGCCTATGTCGCCCGAGCGCTACCTGAACGAACTGACCGGCGTCTACGAGGATGCCATGAAACGAAAGCCCGAGGAGTCTTCCCGATGAGGATATTCGAGATAGGAACCGGCTACACTTCCATCCCCGCTGACAAGGGCGCTGCGACCGAGATCGTCGTGGAAAACCTTTCGCGTTCGCTCATCAAGCTGGGGCATGACGTCACTGTTGTCGATATCGCCGACCCGGCGCGCCTTCCCACGGAGCTTCCTATCGTGGAGGTCCCGATGCCGAAGGGCTTCGGTGCCACCGACGAGGCTTTGGGAGTCAAGCACAAGCTCAAGCGCGTGGTGTATTCGGTCAAGCTGGCCGGGGTCCTGAAGAAGATCCTTCGTGAGCTACCTGCTGGCGAGAAGGCCGTCCTGCACTTCCACAACCAGTACAACGCGTTCTTCTTCTACAAGCTCGTTTCCTCGAGCCTGCGGAAGAAGGTGGCCGTTGCCTATACCGTGCACAGCTACATCTGGCACGACGACTGGAGTGTCATTGAGGGGACGATAAAGAAGCGCTACTTCCAGGAGGTCGACGCGATGAAGCGCGCCGACCGGTCCTTCGTACTCAACGCGGACGCTATAAACGTCATCTCGGAACACGCGGGCGTTCCCGCTTCTAAACTGACTCTCATCGCGAACGGGGTCGACACCGATGCTTATCGTCCGCTTGCAGCGAGCGAGGTTTCGGAACTGGCGGTATCCCTGGATCTTTCCGGCATGGATTGCGCCATTCAGGTGGGCTCCGTGTGCGACCGCAAGAACCAGATGGGCGCGCTTGAGATGCTCGCGCCGCTCATGGTCGAGCGCAAGAACCTTGCATACATCTATGCCGGCGGCATCATCGACCAGGAGTATAAGGACTCGCTGGACGCCTTTGCGGCTGAGAAGGGAATCGGCGAACGGGTCGTTTACCTTGGCGAGTTGAAGCCCGGCGAGGAGCTAAACAGGTACTATAACCTGGCCAAATGCAGCATTTTTGCAACGAAGGCCGAAGCTTTCAGTTTAGTTGTAATTGAGGCCATGTCAAGTGGTCAATCGGTATTCGTCGACTCTTCTCTCAAGGTCGACCTCGAAGGTGTTGAGCGGTACGACGGAGGCGAGGATCTTCGTCATAAGGTCGCTCGAATCCTTGACGACGATGCCGAGAGGGCGCGCATGGCGACCGCGGCTCGCGAGACTGTTCTCGCGAGCTATTCCTGGGACAAGGTCGCCGTGGACTACGCCGACGCTTTCGAGAAACTTGTTTAGGAGATGCTTACCTATGGCAGATAAGAAGCTCAACGGCACCGTCATCGTCACGTACCGGTGCAACGCGCGGTGCACGATGTGCAACCGGTACAAGGCGCCGAGCCGGCCGGAGGAGGAGCTTTCGATCGAGACGATCAAGAAGCTCCCGAAGATGTACTTCACCAACATCACCGGCGGCGAGCCGTTCATCCGCGCCGACCTGGCCGACGTGGTGCGCGAGCTGTACAAGAAGAGCGACCGCATCGTGATCTCCACCAACGGGTTCTTCACCGACCGCATCATCAAGCTGTGCGAGGAGTTCCCCGAGGTGGGCATCCGCATATCCATCGAGGGCCTGCAGCAGACCAACGACGAGATCCGCGGCCTTGAGAACGGCTTCAACCGCGGCTACGAGACGCTGAAGAAGCTCGTGGAGATGAAGCACCCCGACGTGGGCTTCGGCATGACGGTGCAGGACAGAAACGCCCCCGACCTGGTGCCGCTGTACAAGATTTCCGATGAGCTGGGGATGGAGTTCGCCACGGCGAGCCTGCACAACAGCTTCTACTTCGTGGAGGCCAAGAACATCATCCACGACCGACCGATGGTGGCGCAGAACTTCGAGGACCTGGTGAACGAGCTTCTGAAATCCAACCAGCCCAAGAAGTGGTTTCGCGCGTACTTCAACCACGGGCTCATCAACTACATCTACGGCCAGCCGAGGCTTCTTCCCTGCGACATGGCCTTCGACACCTTCTTCATCGACCCGTACGGCGACGTGATGCCGTGCAACGGCACGAAGGACAAGGAGGTCATGGGCAACCTGAACGAGCAGGGCTGGGACGAGCTCTGGAACTCCGAGCGGGCCGAGGCCGTGCGCGCGAAGGTGCGCCACTGCGACCGCAACTGCTGGATGATCGGGTCTGTGAGCCCGGCCATGCACAAGTATATCTGGAAGCCTGCCGCCTGGGTTATGAAGCACAAGGCCAAGAGCCTGCTTGGAAAGAAGGCCTACGACATGCACGAGCTGAAGGTGGTGCGCGACTACGAGTGCGGCCGCGTGACCAAGGAGCAGCTGGACGCTTGCTCGACCTGCGACATGTGCGCTGTGGTGAACGACGGGCTAAGCGCCGCGTCGAAGGCCGATGCGCATGTGTTTGAGACGCATGAGGCGATGTAGGGAATCGGAGCCTTTCGACCAATCTCGTTGACGTTGGGAATTAGAGATTAAATGGAAGTATATTTTGGAAGCTTCGCCGTATGCGCTGCAATCTCGTTGCTGATTAATCGTAAGGAGATTAAGTCGTTCAGTTTTGTTGCGGGGTCTATTGCAATAGTGATGATTCTGACGCTTGTTGCGGGCTTGAGGGCGTCAACGGTAGGTACGGATACGTCGGAGTACGCGCTTGGTCTATACGATATTGCGTGTGAAAACAACTCGTTTTTGTCTTTCTATTCTTCATCATGGTATTGGAGTTGGCGCTGGGTTGATGTAGATAGTTTTGAGGTAGGATATCTATTGCTTGTTTGGATTGCTCGCAGGCTGGGTTCCTTTCAAGTTCTTTTGTTTCTCACTTCGGCGTTAACCGTTGGTCCAATATATTACGCGTTGGCAAAAAACAAAGACGAAACTAATTTGCCTATTTGCCTCGTGCTTTTCATGCTCGTGTATTTCAATGTGACGCTTAATGCCATGCGGCAGTGGATTGCGGTAGCCCTTGTTTTTCTTGCGGTTTTCACTTTGTATAATCCTCAAAAAAATCTACTTCAGCAGCGGAAAGCATATGTCTGTTTACTGATTGCCTTCTTTTTCCATTCTTCTGCAATTATCGGCCTGGCGCCTTTGTTGATTAGGCATGCATTAAGAAACGAAAAGGGTTTTACCCGATATTGTGCTATCGCCAGCATTGCGATTGTTCTGCTTTTGTTTTCAACTATTGTTCAGAGTTTTTTGGGATCTATTGGCCTCTCAAAGTTCGTTGGCTACTTGGGAAGCGGCTCAACCGGATTCGTTGTAGGAAGGTTCGTTTTTCAGGTTCCTTTCCTCCTAATATCCATTTATTATTACCTAACGAAAAAGCCTGATAAACAATGGGCGCTGTTTTTTTTGTGCATGATGACGCTTAGCGTCATCCTCTCCCAGTTATCTTCTTTCAGCCTATATGGAGGAAGAATTACTTCCTACG
>CAVHFE010000017.1:0-40483 GCA_963635145.1 Oscillospiraceae bacterium | reverse complement strand
TCAGGAAGTCGCCCTCCTTAACAAGGAACTTGAGTCGATGAAAACCAAGCAGTAGCCTTCGTCAGACATTGCATTTACGCAGATGAAAAAGACTTTCTTTATCTATTCGGCAAACTACTTGCCCAACATAGGCGGGGTGGAGAAGTACACGTATTTCCTCGCAAACCAGCTCCAGGCGATGGGTAACAATGCCGTCATTGTTACCAACAACGTGTTTTCCCTTGATAGCTTCGAGGAAACCGAAACCGGCGTTAAAATCTACCGCCTACCCTGTCACCCGCTTATTGGCGGCAGGTTCCCCCTGCCCAAAAAAGATACTGAGTTCCGCAGGCTGTACGACGATATAAAGAGCTCCCCGACCAGCTTCGTTGTCATCAACACGCGTTTCTATCCGCACACCTTCCTGGGCGTGCAGCATGCTGAAGCTGCGGGCGTGCGCCCCATTGTCATCGATCACGGCTCCGCCTACCTAACCTTCGGAAACCCGACAATCGATGTTGCGGTCAAGGCGTACGAGCATGCGATCACCGCCAAACTGAAGCACCACGATATAGACTTTTACGGCGTTTCCGAAGCCAGCGTTGAGTGGCTTAAAGCCTTTGGGATCGAAGGCCACGGAGTAATCAACAACTCCATTGATGCAGATGAATATCTTGCCCAAGCATCTGAGCGCAATTTCAAAGCTGAGCTAGGGGGCACGGATTGCTTCCTGGTCTCGTTCACTGGGCGCCTTATCCCCGAAAAGGGAGTGCACAATCTGCTGGAGGCGGCACGCTTGCTTAGCGAAGACCAGCAGATCCAAATAGCACTGGCTGGCGACGGTCCTCTGAAGCAAGAGCTTGCCAACCGCAACCCCGGCAACATGCACTTGCTTGGGCGCCTAGATGCCAGCGACATTGCCGCACTGTTGGAGCAGAGCGACTGCTTCTGCCTGCCTACGCGGTCTGAAGGCTTTTCCACTTCCCTGCTGGAGGCAGCTGCTTGCTACACAACGCCAGTGATAACCAATGTCGGTGGCGTCCCTGAAATGATCCCCTCGCCCAACTACGGCGTGATACTGGAATCACAAGACCCCCGCGCAATAGCTAACGCCATACGCCAGCTGAAGCAGAACCCCGAACGCAATGCGACCCTGGCAAGCAATATCGGCAAGCGTGTGCGGGAAGAGTTCTCATGGCAAGCCACCGCGGAAAAGATAATCGCCGCCTGCCAGAAGGCGAACTCGCAGCAGTAGGCCGAGAAACGCCCGCCCTCCACATCATCTGCCAATTCAGAAAGTAGGTCTATTCCCCCAGGTCGAGGACTTTCGGAGCATGGTTACGGCGCTGGTCCTCGGGAGGTAATTCATTCCAGGTGCTGCCATACAAAGAGAACAGATAGCGCTCAATATCAGCTGGCGCAGGGAACTCATGGCCTTCGAACGTAAGGGGCTTGGGCGGCAAAAGTGCGTCTTCCGCGAAAACCCCTTGCTGGGTATAGCTCATGCAAGCCAGATCATGGGAAGCCCCATCCTCCTGCGCGCTTAATGCCGAAGCCAGGAACTTGCCCCTTATCTTTGCTGGGCTAGAAAACGCCTTAAGGAGAACGTGGGCGATACAGCATACGCCTTTTTCCGCAGCGCCCAAAAGCCCCTTATGGGGAACATTGATTGCCTTGGAGTGATACAGGTAGGAAAGGCTCTGCCCCTTCAGGCAAGCCCGCAGCTGGGCGCTACGAGCAGCTGCATCGGAGGCTACGCGGTCATACGGAAAAACATCGACGAACACGCCCTGGTCAATACCGGCATCAAGGGTTTCGTCCGTAAAGAACTTCGTCCCGTTCTTCCATACCTTGGTGAACAGGCCAGCAAGGCGATCATCGTTTTCCGGGTTCGCCACCGTGAAGCCATCGCCTAGCGCAGCCGGCGCCACCTCAAGGAACTTATCGTAGTCTTTACGGGGCATCCCGATATCGATGTCGTCATCCCACGGAATGAACCCGCCGTGACGCTTTGCCCCAAGAGCAGTTCCCGAATCAAGGAAGTACGTGATTCCGTATTCCCTGCAAACTGCGTCTATCGCAAGCAGAACTTCCAGTTCAACCAGTTGCAGCTTACGCAGCATTTCCTGTTGGTATTGCACGGGCTCCTCCAAAATGCGCATTCTATTGCTTACGCGCAAATCGCTCTTTAGGCCATGCCATATGATACCTTTGCAAACAGGCATGTAACCAATGCGAAAACCACAATGAAAGGCCAGCATTGCCTCAACCGCATACCCTATGCATATTCACGCCCACTTACAATAGGGCGGATCATCTTAAGAATCTGTTCGAAAGCCTCAAGCAGCAAGACCCTGATTTCCACTGACTCATCGTCGACGACGGATCGCCCGACGATACCGAAAAAACAGTGGCCGCTTTCAGGGAAACCAGCCCGTTCCCTATCACCTATATCAAGCAAAGCAACGGCGGGAAGCAGCGAGCCTTCAACACTGCAGTCAACAATTGCCCAGACGAGCTGCTTATGTGCATCGATGACGACGATCTTGTCCCCGAAGGAACGGTGCGTGCCATCCTCGATGCCTGGGAGGGCTTCCGAGACGACGACTCCATTGCTGGCATGATAGGCATGTGCGGCAAAACCGCCACCGAGCCATTGGGCACATCGATCAGCCCAAACCTTAGCCGCACTACCATGTGGGATCTGTATTACAAGCACGGGCACAAGGGAGATACCGCGCACATACATCGAACGAAGATCCTCAAGCAGTTCCCGTTCGATGTTGAGCCCGACGAGCGCTTTATCGCAGAAACCTATGCGTTCCATCAGATAGACCAGCACTACGAGCTTTGCGTGATGCATCGCATCCTGATAGTGCGCGAATATTTTCCCGATGGATACACCGCAAACGTTCGCAAGGTTACCCGCGAAAACCCGAAGGGCTACGTCAAGCTCAAGCGGATGTACGTGGAATACACCGATACCGTGCCGTTAAAATACTATGAAACAATCCTCTACCTGGTTGGATGCCATTTCGCCAAAGTCCCGAAAGCCATCCGAACAGCGCCCAGCCCTGCGCTTGCCGCGCTGGGCTGGATCCCGGCAAAGATACTCTGCCATACCGTTTATCGTCCTAAGTAGTTGAAAATGAAGGAAATACCCCTAAAAGAGCGCAAAGCGCTACAGTTCGACATCCTAAGCAAAATCGACAAGATATGCCGCGAAAAGGGATTTCGTTATTATCTGAATTCCGGCACGCTCCTTGGCGCTGTGCGCCATAAGGGCTATATACCGTGGGACGACGATATCGACATAGCCATGCCGCGCCCCGATTACGAGGCCTTCTACCAATATTTCATGAGCGAAAACGCAGACAGCTGTATGCAGCTGGTTTCCTACCGCGACAAATCGTCGATTTATCCCTTCTTCAAAATGATCGACCCCAGAACCACTGTGGTTGAGCATTACGTTGATCCGAAATACCAAACCGGCGTATGGGTGGATATCTTCCCCCTTGATGGCGTCAAAAAGGGCGACGATTCCGCGTTCAAACGCAATGAGAGCGTCAAGGCGAAGTACGATCTGATCATTGCCAACCCCAACAACGCCACCACGCCATTGCGCAAGGCCATAAAGAAAGTAGTCACCCCTCTCTTTCGGAGGCAAGATATTTACGCCCTTGCCAAGCAGCTCGATGAAGAACTTGCAGCAACACCCATGAGCAAGAACAACGATGTGGCTATGGCCATGTGGGGCTACGGATCGCGCGAACGCACCCCTTACAGCATTCTTGAAACTTGCGAGCTCGAATTCGAGGGCAAGCTCTTTTTCGCGCCAAAGCAATACGATCTTTATCTATCGTCCCTTTTTGGCGACTACATGACGCCCCCCCCCAATTGGCCAACGCGAAGCTCACTTCTGCAGCGCCTACTGGAAGAACGACGTTGACTGACAACAAGCAGGTCACATCCCCTGCAAACGCCAATAACAGCGATGGCTTGCCCATCAAACTGAACATGCTGTGGAATTCAGCAGGGTCGCTCACCTACCTTGGATGCCAATGGCTTATTACGGTATTGGTGGTTCGTCTTTCCGATGGCTACGATGCGGCAGGAACGCTTTCCCTTGCCATGTCGGTGTACAACATGTTTTCATCGCTGGCCATCTACCGCATGTACACCTATCAGGTTTCCGATGTGACGCATGAAAACTCCGTTGGCGAGTACCTCGCCCTTCGACTGATCACCTGCGGAGCTGCCTTGACGCTGATACTTGTCTATGCGGCGACAACATGTCCGCTCGATTCCCTCGCAGCCATAGGGCTCTATGCCATCTACAAGATAGCCAGCTTGCTTATCGATGTGCTGCATGGACTTGATCAGCAAAACCACCGAATGGACTATATAGGCAAATCGCTTTCGATGCAGGGCGCGGCTTCCCTTGTGATCTTCTGCATCGCAATGGTCTTTACGAACAGCCTGGAAATATCCATTGTTGGGATGACTGCAGCAATCGTCCTGATCGGCATCGTATATGACCTGCCCCGTTCAACGCGGTTCGAAACACTCCGCATTGGCATATCGAGAAAGAAAGCCCTCCATCTGCTTGGTTATTGCCTGCCGATCGTAATAGCTGCGGTGGCCTGCGGTGCCGCTCCGTCAATCCCGCGCCAATACCTTGCAGCATTCAGCGGCTCGTCCGCATTGGGAATCTACGCTTCTGTTGCCGCGCCAGTGGCCATCATCCAAATGGGGGCAAGCTATATCTACAACCCTCTGCTTGGATATTTCTCGGAAGCTTACGCCAATAAAAACATGAGGCAGCTTGCGATGCTGCTGATAAAGGCCGCCGGGGGCATCGCAGCGCTCGGAATCGTATCAGCATTGGCTCTGCATTGGCTAGGAGAGCCCCTTCTTGTGCTCTTCTTCGGAGAAAGCATTGCTCCCTACGTATACTTGCTAACCCCGACCATTGCCGTGGCGATGGTAACTGCGTTTGTCTGGTTCCTGAACGATGTGCTGGTAGCAATCAGGGATTTCAAGGGAAGTTTCATTGGGAATATGGCTGCCGCAATATCCTCAATTCCCCTAACGCTCTGCTTCGTTCCCTTGTTCGACATGAATGGCGTCAGCTTTGCGTCTTTGGCGGCATATTGTTTCGGCGCACTTATCATGCTTGCCTGCCTGGTTACAGCGCTCCTTCGGAGAAGCTAGAAGCACCATTAGCGCCCTCCGATCAAGATAAAAACCAGGCAAGGACGAAACCAAGCGGTTGAACCAAATCGTTTGGTCAGAGACCCGTGCGTGACAAGCTATACAGATACCGCATTCCTTCCATGCTGCCTGTATATCAAAATGCCAGCGAACGCCGTGAACCCCATCAGGCTGAGCGCGATGCCCACATCCAATCCCTTGGTCTTGTAGTCCAGCTCAATCTGGTGGTCTCCTGCCTCAAGAGATAGCGCCATAAACATGCCATTCGCTCGATGAATCTCCGCGGGCTTACCGTCAACCGTCGCGCTCCAACCCTCAGAGTAAGGGATGGTCAGCAGCAACGCCTTCGACTGCTTCAGACTTATTGAGCCTGAAACCTCATTCGCCCCAAACTCGACATTCTCCAGCACGTCTTCCTTGAGCTTATTGACTTGTGAAACATAGTTGGTCATTGGCTGGGCATAAACGCCCAAATCGCCCAGGTTGTATATTCCAGGAGTCGGGAAGGTTATGGTAATCGAAGTACGCGTTTCGCTCATAGTCCCCAAGCAAACGGCAAAATCTCTCTGTCCGTTGTAATGGCTCGTAAAGGGATTTCTATATGTTAAATAAGACTTAGTATTGCCACATGAGACCTTAGTCTTGTAGTTCTTGACGGAAGCATCGGAGAAAGCGTCCTTGTCGATTTGCAGCTTCTTCTTGGCTTCCTGGCTAAGCCCATCGTACTCATCCTTCGATAGGACTTCCTGATTATCGTCAAGGTAAAGGTCAAGCAGGGGTTTTGCCTGGAAATCCATATTGCGAGCGTATAGATATATCTCCTCATTTGCCGGACACTCAACATCTAGCTTGATACTGGATCCAGCCTTGCCCACAACAAAAGTAGCGCCCTCCGTATTGCTGACATTCGAGCCCACAGACACCGCATAGTCCAACTCATGCACCGTGCTAACAACGCTTGCAGGCGCAAGCCCCGAAGAATCGTCATCGAAAACGACCCCTTGCATCAGGGCCTCCTGCTTATGCAGCGAATCCATCTGACTGTAGCTCGATGAAGCCAAAGCTGAAGCATAGGTATACCCCAAAGGGAGAGCATATTCGTTTTTATACAACTTACTGGCCACTTTGGCGTAGCCATAAGGCACAGTCCCTTCGGTGCCGCTGTAATAGCCTACGCTAGCGAGCGTGTCTAAAAATGTACGTCCATTAAGTCCCTTATAGGCAAAAGACCTCGCATTATAATGCGCCATATCGACAAGATAATTACTGACAGTCCCATCGCAAAGGCTCCAATAAAACGAAGGAGTTGAAACATCCGCACCAAGGCCATAATTCTGATTCTTGCTCTTACCATCAAAACGACTGAACACACCATCTTCGGCAATTAGCTTCTTAGCCTTTTTTGCCTTTTTATCCGTTATTGAGGAAAGAGCTTTTCCCGAATTAACAAACTCAGCAGCGTAACCCATTTGCGAGAGGTCATACTTATAGTAAGCATTCATCCCAACGCCAAAAACCAGCAAACAAGTCATCATCGCCGAAAATACGGCCGCAGTTCCACCCGACCTACCCGCAGTGCGAAAAGCTCGAAATGGCCCGCATTGCATCGACCTGCTTTCCTTCAATTTAGAAAGATACGAGTCCCTTTCGTATGCCGTTTGGTTCGAATACCGACGCGAGTCGCAGCCCTCTTTTCTTGAAGCAAAAAACCTGTTGAACAGGAAAAGGACGAGAATCAAGCCGTATGAGACCAGTAGTAAAACCATGGATGAAAAAACGGTTTCGACTTCATTTTTTTCAAAAAAGAATACCGCTCCCACATAACCGAGAAGGCAAACGGTAAGCGCCGCAATGTCCTTGACGGAAGGGTTGACCAGCCGGTTCCACATAGTAGCCAAAGCCAGAGAGAAAGCAAACGCAGCAACCCATGTCCAACGATTTTGGACAAACGAAAACGCGTTGAACACATAGCCCGCCTGAGGAAGGCAGAGGAAAATCACTACCGCAACAATTGCCATTTTCAGCTCCCGATGCCCTTTATTGGCAAACAAAAGGACGGTGGCCAATAAAGCTGGAGCCGCAACACCCGGATATGTCCAACTTCCAGGCTGTTTAGACGTCGTGAAACTCTCGACAAACAGGGTTTCGTAGTAGCCTGCAGAATAAGCAGAAATCAGCACCTCAGAAGCGGAGCGCGAAGATGACGCATAAGTCAGGAGGACGGGCACCATCAAAACGCCAGCCATCAAGAATCCGACTATGCCGTATATCAGGAATTTCGCGAATAGCATAACGAACTCCTTAAATAGGCGTTCGTGCGGCATGCAGGCAAAGCGAATAAACACGTACAGAAACACTGCGATTGCCAGCATGTAGAAGAAGTAGAAGTTGCTTAGCGCGGAAAGGAAAACCGCGACCATGAAGATCGCCGGGCTCTCCTTTCGCAGAATCTTCTCGGCGCCAAGCAAGATCAAAGGCAGGAAGATCAACGGCAACAGAAAGAAAGGGTGCCTGACACCCGCGTAAAGGGTCCAGCTCGAAAAGGCATAAACGACAGCTGCGACCGTTGAGCCGGTCGGGCTGCACTTCAAATAACGGCAAAAAGAAATGAAGAACAGGCCGGCAAAAAAGAGCCTAACGACGATAAGCGCGCAATAGAGGGCCTCGGCGTATTTAGCCGGGCAAAGGATGCTCAACCATACCAGGGGTTCGCCGAAGCCATAATAGGAAAAAGTCGAGATAACGTCAGACCCGTAGCCAATGCTGAAATCAAACATTGGTACAGTCAAAACGCCTGTAGATAAAAAGCCCGAAATAATGGACCTTGCCCATTTTCCCAGATAAACGAAGAAATTAAAGTGCTGCTTTACTCCATCGCCCGTCCAAACAAAACTTTTCCCCGCAAAGTAGAACCAGATGTAAACACCGACGGCGGCGACGGCGAACAGCAAAACGTAGGCGGCGAATTGACGCCATTTGCTGGAAAGTAGCTCGTCCAGGCTATTGCGCACTGCGATCACCCGCCTCGCGGCCACAAGCGTCGTCGCTCGACTCGCGGACGAAGTACAGGGGACGACCCTTGCTCTCGATGTAGTCCTTGGCCAGATACTTCCCCAGAACGCCGAGGCACAGCAGCTGCAGCCCGCCGACGAACAGTATCAAACAGGCGAGCGATGGCCAGCCGGGCACTGGGTTCCCGAACAGCACCTTGCCGCCGATTATGACGAGACTTGCGATGATCGAGCCGACAAATAGCAGGACACCCGCCACGGACGCCACGTTAAGAGGCGCCACCGAGAACGCCACGATGCCCTCGATCGAGTACCACAGGAGCTGGGCGAAGCTCCAGCTGGAGCTTCCCGCCACGCGCTCGACGTTCTCGAACTCAAGCCACTTGGTCTTGAAGCCGACCCAGCCGAAGATGCCCTTGGAGAAGCGATTGCGCTCCTTCATGGAGAGAACCGCGTCCACCATGCTGCGCCTCATCAGGCGGAAGTCGCGCGCGCCGTCCATGATGTCTGCGTCGGAGATTCTGTTGATGAACCTGTAGAACAACTTCGCGCAGAGAGACCTCACGGGAGGCTCGCCCTTGCGCGTGGACCTGCGGGTGGCGACGTTGTCGTAATCCTCTTCCTCCAGGATGCGCAACATGTCGGGCAGAAGGGAAGGCGGGTCCTGCATGTCGGCGTCCATGGTGGCCACGAGGGAACCGCGGGCGCGCTCGAGTCCCGCGTAAAGAGCGGCCTCCTTGCCGAAGTTACGCGAGAATGAGCAGTAGCGAAGGCTGTAAGGGCGGTCGTCCCGGCGCGACACCTGACGGCGCATCTCCTCGAGCGTGCCGTCCTTTGAACCGTCGTCTACCAGGATCACTTCAAACGAGTACCCCCCCCCGAAGTTTCAACGACCTCGGAACAAACCCTGTCCAGCTCGTCGAGCAGAATGGGCAGGCTCTCCTCCTCGTTATGGCAGGGCACCACTATCGATACGAGTTCTTCTTGCATATACGATCTTTCGAATCAGTATTTGATGAACGCTAGCCAGACGCCAGTTCACCTTAGTTAAACGCCAATTAGCTAAGCGATTAAGTTTAACATTTAACGCGAGTAGGGAAATGCGGACAAATAGTTGGACCGAATGGGTCCGGTTAAGAGGTAGCATCACCTAAAATCTGCCGTCAATCCTAACTCATTCTCACGCTGCCTTCTTCCCGATCGAGTTGCCGGTCAAGACGAGCTCAATGACCTTGCAAGCGCATCCCGATGCGCCGCCCATGTAGGAAGGCACGGGAGACCTGCGCCCTGCTCCTTCCGTAGCCTTCGCCATGGAGCGCTCGGCGAACTATCTCCTACTAGATTCATGGCAATGTACGCGCGAGGGTGCCTTTCGAATATGACCAATCATCGTTTGCCGAAACAGGCCAACCCAGCCCGCAATGCCGAGCATCACGATGCACGGCGAATAAAGGTACAGATATCTTGCGCGGCATTCGAAAACCATCAGAAATACCGCAAGCGCAGCTAGTGAAAGGTAGGCTGCCAGCTCCCCTTTTTTGACTTCCCTTCTCGTAAAGCCGATACCCACGCCGAGCAGAATCATCAACCATGCTGTTTGCCACGATACTTGAAACAATCGCGCATTTGCCGTTCCGTCATCAGCCGAGAAATCACCAATTCCGTAAAAAGACCTAACCAGTTCGTTGTCTCCATGCAAAGAAATCCAGAAATGACCCTCGGCAGCCCAAGCAAAGGTTCCATCAGCAAAGTTGCACAGTGTCTTTTCCAAGGAAAGCTGAATCAAGCCCACTGGACCCAATTCAGCTAACCTTCTCTCCCACTCCTGAATGTTCATGGTCTGGCGGCTCTGCTTATCGAGGCACTCGCGGGAAGCAATAACGTCGTCTTCGAGATAAACGCCCCTCGTTTGAGTGTTTGCACCCATCATCAAGAAGTGAGTAGCGGAAAAGGCCTTGTCGGGGTCTAGGTCTGGCCCCAGGCCTTTTACGACCGTAACCGTCCCAAAAGCAAGAATTAGCCCAAGAAGAAACGAGAGAGCGACAGAGAATACAGAACGCAGTGTTGCATGCAACTCTTCCGCTAGGGCTTTTCTCCTTGAAATCACAAGATACAACTCAACAAACAGGATTGCTAGCAAAATAAAGATGGCTGTCGGTTTTATCGAATACCCAATAAGCGAGAAGAAGGCGATCAGCGACCATTTGGCTCTACTGTTGTTCAAACAGCAGTAGCTGAACAGGACAATAGACGGGCATAAGACGCCGTACGCATCCGAATACGGCACCATAATCCATGGGGAAAGCCCGACAAAGAGAAAAGAGAGCATGAATGTCAGGTAGCCGACCGTAGGGCCAAACACAGACCTTGCTGTCTGGGAAGAGAACCACACTGCAAGCGTCACCCATGAGCATCCTCCCAGCACAAGGGTTAGATAACTTGATTGGAACCCCAGCAAAGAT
This sequence comes from Oscillospiraceae bacterium, assembly GCA_963635145.1. Lineage (GTDB taxonomy): Bacteria > Actinomycetota > Coriobacteriia > Coriobacteriales > Eggerthellaceae > Anaerotardibacter. The sequence continues at coordinate 29,817 of CAVHFE010000017.1, read as the reverse complement.
CCAATTTTTGCTATTACGCGAAATAGACCGTATAGGAACAGTTGATTGGGGTACTGGGAAAGATAAGACGTGAGCACCTCTGGATTATCGACTGTTACCATGGCACCCGTATCCCACCCTGTTTCAAACCAAGCAGACCGGATGATAAAACCTTGGACACATAACAAAAGAATCGAAAAAACAGTCGTCAAGAAAAGAAAAGTAGATTTCTTAGTAAGGACTGCTTTTGCGTTGCCCCATTTTCCACGCAGAAGCAGCACGGCCGTAGCAAAGACGGCCATCGCAGCGATCCCAATAGCGAAGAAGAACCCTTGGTTATTCGCCGTAAAAGAATGTTTACAGGCATAGTCCACGAAGCGGGACGAAAACAACACCGCAGCAAAAATCAGCAAAAAGCCGACAGCGACTACGTTTCTCATAAACTTCAGAGACCCAAAGGCCCGTGTTCGGTTCGTTTCGCGTGCAGTCAAATTGTTCCTTCCAAGCATAATTAGCCATAGCAAAGCGAGACATATATTTCTAACCAAAGTAAAGCTTGCCGATGTACTCGCAAGCTGCATCCAAAGCCAACAGCGCAGCTATCCAAAGAAATGATCGGGCTCTCGTCCCTTCCCGTCCCTAACGGTTCAGCAATTTCCTGTCAAAGAAATCACCTTTAAGGTTTCGGTTTAGACGACGTAGCTAGGGAAACGGCCGCAATCATCAACATCAACGGAGCCATATGAACCACATAGCGGCCATTGCACTCCCAGATCAACTCAAACGCGAAAAACAAAGTGAGCGCAAACATGGCCACGAACACCATCGGCGAACTCGTCTTACGCCAGCTACTTATTCCGCCAAAAACAAGCAGCAATAGCAGCAACAGCCAAAAAACTTGAGCGAAAACCTTAACCGCGCCGTGATTACCGCCGTCATTTGAGAACAACGAGAAAGCAAGAGATTTGGCGTGGTCGGGATACCGATTAACGTAATCGTCACCGGCAAGGCATCCTGAGCCCCAAGTTCTCTGAACCTTAGCGATAAGAAGATGGTTTAGCGTCCCTGCAAAGCCGCGATCGCTCAGCCGAGCTTTTATAAGCTCGATATTTGCCGCCTGCTTTTCCGCCTTGTCGCCAGATTCTCTAGTGAAATCAACGTCCTCCTGGTTGTATCCACCCGTTTCATTCAAGGACATCATTACCCAATGGGTATACGGAAATTGATATGCCTCATACGCCTCATCGGCTATTCCCAATGTTCTTTGCGCTGCATTGCTCACCAAAGCAACAGTCAAACAGAACACTACAAGGCACAAAAGCGCATCCCTTGCCCGCTGGAGCTTTCGAGTTGTATCTTTCCCGAAAAAGCTTACGGCTTCAAGCAGAAGGGCTCCCATAAACACAAAAACGGTTGTAGCCTTCAATTCAAAAGCTACGCCGGCAATAAGTCCAAAAGCAATCCATAGAAGTATTTTTTTGCTTCCATCCGCTTTATGAAGCCTTAAAAAGACAACCAGTTCAGAAGCTATAAATATCATAGGGATTATGTCGCTGTAGTAAATCGCCGAGTAACTCCAAAACGGCACGAACAGCAACGACATGAGAACCAAGGCAGTAGCGGCTTTCGGACCATGCTCCACACCCACTGCCTGTGCCAAAATCGCAACCGATGCAATAACAAGCACGGCATTGAAAAATATAGCCACGTGATGGCAGTCCGAGACACTAGCGCCTGGATCGAACCACGAAACAGCATTGAACAGGCCGCTCACCAAAAGCAGCAGCAACTGATTATTCGGATAGCGAGCGTAGTAAACGTCTCTGCCATCAGGCAACGCCCCATCAAAGGCGAGGCTATATGCGTCACGGCCAAGATGCGGAAAGTCCCAAGTTCCGGCCACAATGCTAGTTGAAAGACTCTGCGAAACAACAAATAGAGCAAGGCTGGCCAGCAAAGCCACAGGAGCAAGTATCTTGGGATTCGAAAGTTTTTCCAGGCCTCTCGAAATCAAATCTCTTTTAAAGGCAACAAGGATCGCTAAGACTAAAACAGCCAGGAAAATAGCAGCAAAACCACAGGCTCCAAAGCTCCGCGTTGCCAGTGCAGCCTGCAATAGCACCCACGAAAATACAATCGTGAACACAATCGCCATTGCCTTGTTGCTTAACGCGAAAACAGCCTCTTCTTTACTGTTCCTCAAATGCAGAGCAGCCACTACCGCTCACCAGTCCGCTTCTCGATTGCGAACCGAGGCCTGCGTTTCGTTTCCATGTAGGTCTTGCCCACGTACTCACCGATAACGCCCAGACTAAGCATCTGCATTCCTCCGAAGAAGCAGATGATCACCGCAAGGGAAGCCCAGCCGCTCACCGTACTGCCCAGCAACCATCCAACAAACGACCAGATGATTCCTACCAAACCGATAACAGCTGCAATGAACCCGGCGGCAGTAACAATACGGATAGGACGAACTGAAAGGCTCGTAATGCCGTTAACGGCCAGGCTCAACATCTTGGAAAGCGGATAATGGCTCTCCCCGCCCATCCTCTCGTGCCGCTCATATTCAACGGAGGTCGACTTGAATCCGATCAACGGGACCATCCCGCGAAGGAAAAGGTGAACTTCCTCGTATTTGGCCAGTTCATTGAGCGCTTTAGCGGACAGCAGACGATAATCCGCGTGATTGTAAACGCTTTCCACACCCATCTTGTCCATCATCGAGTAGAAGCCTTGCGCCGTGGTGCGCTTGAAGAAAGAGTCTGTTTCGCGCGAAGAGCGGACACCGTAAACAACATCGCACCCGGCAAGGAACGCCTTGACCATGTCTTCCATGACGGCAATATCGTCTTGCCCGTCCGCGTCGATGCTGATAGTGATGTCGCACTTATCCCGACAGTCCATAAGCCCTGCCAGCAGCGCATTTTGATGGCCTCGGTTTCGCGATAACGAGATTCCTACAAAAGAAGGGTTCTGTTCGGAAAGCTGCGTTACAAGCTCCCATGTTTTGTCGGACGACCCATCATTAACAAAACAAATTCTACTCGTCTGACCAACCAAACCCTTGCTTTGTAAAAGCTCAAGCTCCTCCAAGAACAACGGCGCCGTAATAGGCAGCACTTCCTCCTCGTTATAGCAAGGAATCACCACGTATAAACAGGGGGGGGTCATCTCCATGTCAAATTCCAGCTTTCTTGGCTGTGCAAATATCCAAAGCAGTAGCGTAATTGCTGAAGCCCAAAGCCAATCGAACACCAGCTAGCTAGTAAGTTTTACCTAGTTTAACGGTTAACGCGCCTCCAGGAAAATCTTCCTAGTGACGAAGTTCCAGACCATCACCACAGCTGTGGCGAAAATCTTCACTATTCGATAATCAATATAGATCAGTTCTGTGCCAGCCCACATCAGGGCATCGTTGATTAAAAGGCCTATCACCGACAAGACGATGAATGTAGTGAACTCGCGGAACCTACCGATGTCATCCCTGCGGCTAAACACGAAGCGCATGCTTGCCAGGTAGTTGAACAGCACGGAAACAACAAACGAAACCGTGGCGGAAACCACCGGGTTGATGCCAAACGCCTCGGTCAGGAATACCATCACACCGAAGTCGATAAGGAACGCCAAGAAGCCAACGAGTCCGAATTTCATGAACTGCTTGAAGATGTTTCTAGCGTAGCTTGTACTGATCTTGACCAACGGGGTTCCTTGTCTTGATGCCATCTTTAAAAGCCTTGCTAAACTGTACCAATAAGCTTAGGACGAGCAAATACTTGCAGCTCGCCAATATTGATCCCGGACCATAGCTTCAAAGAGAAGTCCTTCGTTTATCGCGGCGTTTGGGCGCGGTTCGCGCCCAGTCGACGCGAACCGCGCCCAGTCGCCTTGGACTCACCTCGGGCTCTATAACCGCTCCATTCAGATTGGCTGATCTTAAAAGAATATCGCTCTGAACTACCTCAGCGTCCTAAACCTCTCACACCTTTTGCCCCGAAACCCCACTCTATCCTGTAACCCTACGCTTCTCACCACGACCCAGCATTTCCCCAGTTCAATAGTCCTTTTGCATTGTTTTCCCTGCTCTTGGTCGATTTTTGGAAAATTGCCAGGTCAATAGCGTTTTATTATGCAGTCACTATGGCAATGCTCGAACGAGCACGACTAAGGAAAGGAGAGCGCTCATGGATAAAGCAATTTCCAGGGGGATTTTGGCTTTGCTTACGTGCTTCGCACTCACGCTGGCACTCCCCGCTCTATCTTTTGCGGATACCGACGACGAAGGAGGGGGGGGTAAGACCCTAAGCGAATTCGGCGAAGACTTCGACTGGGAAAATGCCATCTTGAGCTTTGACCCAGACAGCGTGGGCGTCTACGCCGACGATTACGTCTGCGACGATTCCGACAATCCCATCATTCGCCCTTACAACTTTGACGATGATTTGGACCTCCAAGCCCAAGAAGGCGAAGAGGGCGATGCCGAAACCATCGACATCCGCTACTACGACATTGATGACTACCATTTCTATCAAAAAGACAGCTCGACAGATAGCGGCTATTCCTTTGTAGGCGATAGCGGCTATATTAGCGAAACCGGCGATTATTACCTTAAGGTTGAGCTAAACAACAGTGTTGTCCGCTACGTCCCCCTTCACGTTGAGGTTTCGCTGAAAGATCCCAAGAACCTTTCCCTGTATACAACGGAGGAATCCCCGACTGAATTTTGGATCGGGGACAACATCAAGCCCAGCGATGTCCTCTTTTTGAGCCCATGGTGCTACACCAAAAGCGGGAAGCTGTGGCTGTCCGAAAGCGCCTACACCATCGATAGCTCCTGGTATTGGTTCAACGAGAACGAAGAGGATTACGAGCAAATAAGCGGTCAGCCCAGCAAAGAAGGGGATTACGCGATCAAGCTTGTAGCAAAAGATGGCAGTGGCTACCACGGCGAAATGTATGTGGACATCGATGTATACGACGAAAAGTGTGCCACTGGCTTCGAAGTGCAAAAAGGCCAGATTGTTTATACATCCGGAATGACCGTAAAAGATTTGGATGCCTCACTCGTTATCACCAACGAGACGAAAAACGGGACGGAAACCCTAGAGCGCGACAAAGCATATAAGGTAACTGGCTGGGAAGTGCACACATATGCCGATGAATACGACGACGATGAAGATACCTGGAGCAGCGTCAGCCTTAATGACGCCGTAGTCACGAGTACCTCGTATCGCCCCATAATAGAGCCCCTATCCCCTTACTACGGCGAGCCCTATTCGTATTGTTTAGAGGTTGAAGCTGTCAGCGTTTCAAACCTGAGCGATTACGACTTCGATACCGCTATCGATAGAGAGCTTGTGCTTGGATACGACGATTTAACCCCTTCGAAAATCGAAACAAAAGCTGTAATTGAAGATTGGAACGACGAAGTCATAGCCGAGCTCAAGCAGGGCAAAGACTACACAATCGACAATACCTGGTACAAAACGACCTGGGACAGCGAAGGAAACGCAAGCTACACTCCCACTAGCGTAACCGAGTCCGGCACTTATTTCCTTAAGGCAACCGGTCTTGGATCCTTCAGCTCACAAGAGCCTGTATACATCTATGTATACATAACGAGCGCAGATTCTCTTTACGACTACGAATTCGATTACGATGACCTTTCCTGGGATAGCGACCTTTCTTTAGATAAGATCGGCTTCAAAGTGAGCCTGGGAGATATCGTTTTAACCCGCGGAACCGATTACGATATCTGCTGGTCGTACGATAGTACCGATGAAGGCGACTGGGTCGACTTCGACACAGCTTCTCCCGCATCTGGCAAAGCCGGTTATGCAATCCATGTAACCGGCAAAGGCAAATTCTCGGGGCAAGAGCTCCATCGCAGCGTCACCATCGATGAGAAATCGGACAAAAAAGAAGACTGCACTCATGACGAGGTAGAGGAAATCGACGCCATCGAAGCCACTTGCACGGAAGACGGCTACACCGCCGGCTACAAATGCGAGGACTGCGGGGCGATCCTCCTGGCCCCCAAAAAGACCGCTTCTGCCTTCGGCCACACCCTGGTTGAGTCCAAGCCCGCAGTTGCCGCAAGCTATTCTTCCACCGGCTTAACCGCCGAGAAGTCCTGCATCACCTGCAAGCAGGTCATCGAGAAGCAGACCACCACGCCTAAGCTTTCCGCAAAAGGCCAGTCCATCACCGTGAAGACCTCCACCAAGAGCGTTAAAAAGGCAAAGGTGAAGAAGAAGGCCCAGGTTGTCTCCGGCGCCATCAAGGTCAAGAACGCCCAGGGCAAGGTCAGCTACGCAAAGGTAAGCGGCTCGGGCAAACTGAAGGTCAACGCTTCCAACGGCAAGATAACCGTCAAGAAGAAGACCAAGAAGGGCACCTACACCATCAAGGTGCGCGTCAAGGTTGACGCCTCCGCTTCCGGCGAGTATCTGCCAACCACCAAAACCGTGAAGGTGAAGGTAAAGGTAAAGTAGCCGATGACCTCGCCGATCCTTTAACGCTGGCACTTTAAGCCAAGCAAACCAAGCGGGCCCGCCGGAACATCCCGGCGGGCCCGCATTGCGTTAACTCAACGTGTCAAAAAGGAAAGCCATTTTACTTACCCCACCTATTTATTCCAGTGCATAACCGTCTTGCCCAAGCGCTTTTGGATGTCGGCTTCGAAGGCGGCGGTCATGTCGGCGACGTTGCGGACATCAAACACCTGGCCGACGATGCGCTTCAGGTACTCCGGGATGCTGGGATACTGCTGATACAGCTGAAGCGTACGCTCATAATCGGCGCGGCCGCTGCGGCTGCTGCCGTACAGGCGCAGGCCCTTTTCCAACACCATGCGCGTGTTAATGGGCACCGGGTTCTCGGTGACGCCGCACAGCGCCACCGTGCCCTCGGGCTGAATGTGGTCGATAATCTGGTCGATCGCACTCTCCGACCCCATGCCGCCCGCGCACTCGAAGGCGTGGCTCACGATCAGATCGTCGGGCACCTCGCTCGTTAGATACGTGCCATCCGCAAAGGTGAAGTCGGAAAGCTTATCGGCATTGCGGCCGAACACGTACACCTCGGATTCGGGGTGCGTCTTCTTGAACAGCAGCGAGCCGATGAAACCCACGTTGCCGTCACCCCAAAAACCGACCTTGCTGCGCTCCTCGTGCGCAATCGTGTCGAAACGACTGATCACGTGCGTCATAACCGAAACGAGCTCGGTGAAGGCCAGCACGTCCTTATCAATGCCCTCGGGCAGCACCACAACGCGGTCATGGTTGGTAACCACCAGCTCCTGCATGAAGCCATCGGCGCTCGATGCGCGGAACTTGCTGGAGCGCAGGTAGTTCTCAGCGATGACGGGATGCTTTTCACTCGGCAGGTTGGGAATCATCACCACTGCGGTGCCGGGGGCAAACTCGCCCGTCGGGTCCAGCACCACCTCGCCAATGGCCTCGTGGATAAGCGCCATGGGCAGCTTCTTCGCCAGGATGTGCGCACCGCGCGTGCCCTGGTAATAGCGCTGATCGGCGTTGCAAATGGAAAGATGGGTGGGACGCACCACCAAGCTGGTGGCGTCCAGCGCCTCGTCGCGCACCAAAACCTCGATGCGGCGCGGGGCGGTTAGTTGGTAAACGGTGTTCAGCATGGTTTTACGCCTCCATGCCAAGCAGGGCTTGCGCCATCTTCAAATCGGAAGGATAGGTGATCTTCAGGTTAAAGGTCTCACCTTCAACCAGCGCGCACGGCACGCAGCGCAAAACGCTGATCTTGCAAGCATCGGTAAGAATCTGCTTTTCTTCCTGGGTCAGGCTTTCCTGCAGAGCCTTGAGCTTGGCCACCTTGAAGGTCTGCGGCGTCTGGCCCTGATACATCTTGGAGCGCTCGGGGATGCTGTCAATCTCCTTGCCGCCCTCGCTCACCACGATGGTGTCGGTGGCAGGGATAACGGTGTCGCAAGCATCGTAGCTGGCCATAGCATCCAGGTTTTCCTTGATGATGCGGTAGGTGACGAAGGGGCGCACGGAATCGTGCGTGCAGATAACCGTTTCGCCGTCGACGCCGTAATTTTCCTCGATGTAGGAAACGGCGTTCATCACCGTGCCGTTGCGGTCGGCACCCCCCTGGATAACCACCAGCTTGTCGTTAGCGCCAAAGGCCTTTTCCAAAATGTCGCGCGTGGGCTGCACCCAAGCCTCGGGGCATAGCACCAGCACCTTCTCGAACTCGGGCATAACCAGGAATTTCTCGACCGTGTAGGCGATAATCGGCTTGCCCGCCAAGTCCAGGTACTGCTTAGGCTTGTCCATGTTGCCCATGCGGGTTCCCTTGCCGCCCGCCAAGATTGCTGCAAAATTCATATCTATCCAATCCCGCCGGCCAAGCCCAAGGCGTCCCAGGCCCGGCAAGCGTTACAACGCGTTTGCCGCTAGTGTAGCAAGAGTGCAATTCCCGCTACAAACTGCTAGCCGGTAATCTTTCGGGTGGCCTCGTAAAGCTCCCTTGAGGCAGTGCCGTTGGGCTTTAAGAAAAAATCACTGATGCGCTTTTCGTACTTGTCGCTGAGCTTACAGTCGTTTTCCATGTAGGCGCACAGCACGTCCTCAAGCTCCTGCGGGTTCATGCAAATCTCGCCGAAACCCAGGTTCGCGTAATCAAACTCAACCACGCGCCAATAAGGAATGGTGGGGTCGTGGTAATACACCACAGGCTTGTGCATGGAGGCGAAGTCGTACTGAACCGAGCTGTAGTCGGTAACCATCAAGTCGGCCTTGCGCATCATTTCCACGTAGGTCATGTCCTTGGTGCTGTCGAGCCCCTGCACCACGTCGTTGTTTTCGAAATCAACGGTTTGCGGCGCCAGACGCGGGTGCAAGAACACCTTCACCTTGTAGCCGGTGCGGCGAGCCGTCGCCAAAAAGCGCTCGCTCGTGAGCACCTGGTTGTACATGCGGAAGTAGCGACTGTCCTTGAACTCAGGGTTGTAGCTGGAGGAATGATCGCCCTTGTCGCCCTTGCCACGCAGGGTCGGGCGCCAGGTTGGGGCAAACACCAGCCAACGCTGGTTGTCGGGCTCAAGCTCGTCGAAGCGGGGGTTGCTGCAAGGAATAATCTGCTCGGAAGTGTATTCGTTTGCGGGGCTGCCGTACAGCTGGCGCTCGTATTCCGAGCACACCACAACGCCCGAGTAGTTTTGGTAAGTCTGGTTGTAGGTTTGGTTGCGGTTGTTAGGAAAGCCGTGGAACAAACGGATGCAGGTCGGGTTGAAGAAGGTCTTCACGTAGTTTTCTTCTTTGAGCTTGAAGCCCGGGCGGTTGAGCGCCGGGTTGTGCGTCACGTAGATGAGCTCGGCGTTCATGGTGTACAAGTCGCCCTTTAGGGTCTTGGGCAGCAGCAGCTTGTAGCCTGCCTTTTCCAAGCGGTCCCAGTCGGCACAGCGGTTATCCAGGAAATAATACTTCTCTATGCCGTCGTTCTGCTTCATGGCATAGGCGTAGGCGAAATCGGCGTTGTCGCCCGCCTTGAACACCTTGTCGTAGTAAATCCAAATGCGCTTGCGCCTGAAATAGGGGCGCGTAAGCCAGTAAGCCTTGCGCAGCTTGACGAAGCGCTCGGGCGCTTTGGTTTGCTTGAGCCATTTCCAGTAGCTCAGTTCCTGCTTGATTTTTTGGATGGCGCCGGCCGGCTCGAAGTCGATGACGCCCGCCTTGTCGCGCACGATGTAGCCGGGCACGCTCCAGTAGGGCGCGTCGGAATCGGATGTTTGCAGGCGCGTGTTCCACAGGTCCAAGTACTTGAAGGGCATGGGGAATTCCTGCCCGCAGGCCACAAGCACCAGGCTTACCGTTTGGTGGGGCTTCCCTTCATAAAGGGGCACCTTTACCACAAAGCTGGTTGCGTCCAAGACCTCCTGGCAGAAGTAGATCATGGAGCCACTGAAGCGCTTGGTGGCTTTGAATTCGACATCTTGATGCTGCGAGCCGTTGCTCACGCGCGCCAGGAATTTGTACTGGCTGGGCTTTGCGTGGGTCTTGAAGCGCATGTCGATTTTCAGGAACTTCTTACCCTGCTCGGTGATGATGTTGAGGTTTTGCACCTGCGCGTTGTGCTCTTTGCAGTTGTACACGTCCACGGGAGGCTCGGTGTTGGCGAATACCAAGGCCGCCTTGCCGTCGCTTATGACAACGTCCAGGTCAACCGGCTTGCCATCGTTGCGCAGGCCCGCAAAGTAGCAACGATCGTAGCGAACGAAGCCGCCCAGGGGCACGCGTGCCATCAGCACTTCGTCGCACACCAGTTTGAGAATCTGGCTAACCTGCACAATGTAGCGCTGGCTGTCTTCCGGGCCCTCGAAGCAGCTCTTCGATGCAGATCCGGAATTCGCGCGGAACCTTACCGCGGCCAAATACATGAACGCATGCTGGTTGGCCTTGGAAAGGCTGCCGTCTTCTTCTTTCAAAAGAGCGAGCAAGGGCTCGGTGGATTCCCAGTACCAACCAGCCTGCCAGGTACGCGGGCCGTTGGGAGCAAACTCGTCGAGCTTGTCCTTTGCCGTGTAGGTGCAAGTGCCATCAAACCAACGGCGCGGGAACTTGGCGCACAGCTGCAAGGCAAACAGGTGATCGCGCACGAACTCGAACTCAGGGTTGAATCGAACGCCGGACTTCTTAAGGTCCTTGGCGCGCACCAACACACCATGCGGGTACAGCAAGGTCTGGCTGAAATCGGCCTCAACGTCGAACTCCAAGGATTGCCCCTTGTAGGGCCTCAACACGGAAAGGGGCTTTTTGCCGACCTTGAGCAAGCCTTGCGCCACGGCAAGATCTGGGCGTTCCTCCAGCTTGGCAGCCAGCGTTTCCGCGTAATCGGCGGAAAGCTTAGCCGCGCTCTCGGCGAACAGAAGATACGCCGCATCCGATTGCTCGATCTGAGCGTTAAGCTCGTCCGCACTCAGGCCAAGGTCGAGCGTCTGCACCATGCTTTTACCCATATAAGCTCCCTAAAAAGCAAGGCTCGCATTACGCGAGCCCCATCATGCTCTGTGTACGTTCCTGTTAGCCGGCTTTTACTTGTTGAGGTTGAGGTTTTCCTTAACCTTGGTAGTGGAAATGCCGGGCGTGCGATCGAGGTAAACGACCTCGCAAACGTCCTTCAGGTACTCGAAGCGGTCGCTGCCGGCCCAATCGCCGCCCATGACGACGGTGTCGATGTGGTACTCCTCGACGTCGGTGGCCTTTTGCGCCCAATTTTCCTCGGGGATAACCAGGTCGACGTAGCGGATGGCCTCGAGCATTTCTTTACGGGTTTCGTAGTCGTAGTAGCTCTTCTTGCCCTTGCCGGCGTTGAACTCATCGGTGGAAAGGGCAACCACCAGGTAATCGCCCAGCGCGGCAGCGCGCTTGAGCAGGCGAATGTGGCCGTAATGCAGAAGATCGAATGTGCCGTAGGTCAAAACTCGTTTAAGAGCCATTGTTCCCCCTCGGTAGCGTGTAAAGATTTGTTCCATGATACAAGTTTTGCAAGCCTTGACATGGACTTTACGTAGCAAAAAACCGCCGTCTGCATTAACTCGATATAATTAACGCCTAAATTCACTTATTTGGGGAGCTTTCATGGGGCTACTGCCTACAGCCATCAAGCGCAAAATCACACACTTGAAAAGCGGCGGCGGCCACTTCGATATCAGCGTTGTAGTGCCCATTTACAACACGGAGCGCTACCTGGCCGATTGCATCGATTCCATCCTGAGGCAAACCAAAAGCGGCCTGCAGGTAATTCTGGTTGACGACGGCTCGACCGACGGCAGCGCGGCCATCGGCAAGGCTTACGCCAAGCGCCACCCCAACGTCACCTATGTTTATAAGGAAAACTCCGGCGTGGCGGCCACCCGCAACCTGGGCGCTTCGCTGGCTTCGGGCGAGTACCTAACCTTCGTCGACTCCGACGACCTGCTTGACCCGCACATGTTCGAGCGCCTGTATGCGCTTGCCAAGCATTTTGATGCACAAGTGGCCACCTGCGGCATGGCGCACTTCAACAATCTTTCCGATAGGAAATATCCCTCGCCCTTGTTCGACAACGCGTTCAGGGGAACGAGTGTCCGTGCAGGGAATTTGGAGGAGCTCCCCCGCCAGATCTTCAACACCAGTTGCTGCAACAAGCTGTTCCTGCGCTCTTTTTATTTGAAGGAGGAGCTGAGCTTCCCCGAAGGCGTGGTGTACGAGGACCTGCCTTTCAGCATTTTCGCGCTTGAAAAGGCCGCGCGCATTGCGGCAACGCCCGAAAAACTGTACTTCTACCGCGTGCGCACAGGCGACGAGACCTCCATCACCCAGCAACGCCATGATGTGGAAAATCTGCGCGCGCGACTTAACGCGTCCCGCGTGGTGCTGGATTACCTGGCAAAAAACTCGTCCGCTTCTTTGCAGAAGCTCTACCAAGATCGCTCCATCGAACACGATTTAAAGCTGGCTTTTCGCTCCACCCCTGATACGGCAAAGGAATGCCTGCCCGAGGCTATCGAGGCCATCGCATCCTACGTTGACGATTGCATTGATGCCGACGTGCTGGCCGCAAGCTCAAGTTTGGCGAAGATGAAGATCGAGCTTTGCCGCAAGGGCGATGTCGATATGCTCAAGCGCATGATCGCCTATGAAGCGGGTGCGCATAAGAAGACGCCCGTTCATTTGAGCGACGGACGCCTTCTTACCAAAGCGCCTGCTTTCATGGACGTGAGTGCGCTCGACGTGAGCAAAGAGGTTTTCTGGCCCGAGCCCGTTACTTCCATCGAGCATATTGCGCTTGATGGCACGGAGAGCCTTGCCGCCGAGGGCAGCAAGGCGAACTCGACGAGAGCAATCGCAAGTGGCGGTCAGACAGATGCAAACGCCAGACGTATGAGCGCGGAAGATGACGCCCTTTGCATCTCGGGAAAAATCTACCAGCGCTACGTGCCTATAGCCGCGGGGCAACAAAGTTATCGGGCCTTCCTTACCGACGAGTTCGACAATGAACTGGCTGAGCTGGAGGTTTTGCCTTGGCAGCCGCAGCGCATCCTGCAATCCCACAAGGTGATGCGCAATCTCTACGACCAAAGCATCATCGATTACGCAGGCTGCGGCTACACGGTTCGCATCCCTGTTGGCATTTTCAATCAAGCCCTTGCCGCAGCGAAGTCGGAAAATACCAACATAAACAGCCTGCTTATTCGTATTGATCACGCAAATCTCCTGTTCAGCGGGAGTATTTACGCAAGCAAGCCTGACGCTCCCGTAAAAGCGCTTGCTGAAGAAATGGCTGGGATCGAGTTTGCCCCCGGCGGCTGGCTCAGAATCAGCGATTGCGCGCAAGCCGTGGCCTCATTGCGCGAGTTTTCCGCCGAAAGCTTAAAGCCTACGAGCACGACCAGGCCAAACGAAGCCTTCGAGACCGATGCGCCCGCGCCCAGCTCGCCCACCGCCGGAGCCCCTTCGCCCGCGCCCTCGCCCAAGCTCAGCGTGGTCATCCCCATCCACGGGGACGATTCCGACCTGCCTACAGCGCTTGACTCCTTGACCGCCCAAAGCCTGAGCGATATCCAGCTGATCCTTGCCGACGACGGCAGTTCTCTCGACGGCACGAACGTCTCCCAGCTCTATGCCCGCCGCTACGAAAACTTAGAATACCACCGCGTAAGCCCAGGCTCGCTTGGGCAAACCTGCAATGCGGGCGCGCGCTTTGCCACCGGCGCCTACCTTGCCTTCGCAAGCCCCTACGACAGCATGACGGAGCACGCCTACGCGCACCTGCTTGAAGAAGCACAGAAATCAAACGCCAACATCGTTGCGGGCGACATCGTCCACAGCTTCGACCGCGCGGAAAACAAGCCCTGCGACCTTGCGCGCAAAGCCTACGCTCAGGCAACGGCACGCATGTGCACAGCGGAGCACCCCGAGCTCCTGCATTCCTGCATGCCCTGGAACCACCTGATCAAACGCTCGTTCTACGAAGAACAAGGTCTAAGCTGGCCTGAAGACGCCACTTTCGAAGACGGTCGTTTGATGACAAAGGCTCTGCTTGCCGCAGGCGAGATAAGCTACCTGCCGGAACCGGTGTTCATCTGGCGCAAGCGCAACCGCAGCTACGCCGCCATCGAGCGCCAAGCAGACCAAGTTCAAGCCTTCATCAACAAACTTAAGATGCTCAGCGAGGCCGACGAAGAACTCGCCGCCCTGGGCGCAAGCCAGCAAACACTTGAGTTCAACGGGCTTAAGCGCCTTGATGCCGACCTGCGCTCCGACCTGCTGCAATTGACCTCGGCCTCCCCCGAAGGCCAAGCCACCGCAGCGCAGGCGCTCGCTTCCTACCTGCAAACAATCCCCGCAAAATCCTTTGCAGCCCTGCGCGCTATCGAGCGCATGAAGTACCACTACGCCGCAACAGACCACTTCGATCAGCTGGTGACCCTGCGCGAGTACGAGCTAGGCAACTACAAGCTGCTCGAAGTTTCACGCGACGGCCAGGGCAACTACGTGGGAGCCTTCCCCTTCACCGACCTGGACGCCAGCTTCTTCATCATGAACGGGGGCCTTAAGCGCTCGGGCCTGAGCACCAACATCAACGGCATGAAGCTTGAAGGGGACGCGCTTAAGGTCACCGGGCAGGTGTACCCCTACCGCATCCCCATCCCCAACGAGGACGGCCTTACTCTTAGCGGCGAGCTGGTTTCCTTCGCCGACGGCAGCTCCACCAAACTCGACATCGCCCTTAAAAAGAGCAAGAAGGAAACGCGCACGCTCAAAAGCCCCAACGGCAGCACGCTCACGCTCAGCCAGCCCTTCCGCAGCTACACCCTGCTCATCGATTTCGCCCTGCTGCAAAGCTTAAGCGCAGGCGACTACCGTATCACTGCGCGCTACTCGATCCCCGGGCTTGAGTTCGATGCCTTCAAGCTGGGCAAACCCTTGGCCAGCAAGAACATCCAGCCGCTCGAATTCGCTGCTGGCGGTGTAAAAATCACGGCACACTTCGGTCTGAGCAACGAGCTTGTTCTTTCCGTTCGAAAATAGCCCGCGCCACGCCGCCACCCAAACGCTCTTTGCCTGCAAAACCTGCACTGCGTAGTATCATTACGAAGATTCACGTAGATAAAATTCGCAGCGCTTGCGCACAAGGAGCCCGCATGAACAGGCAGCAAAAATTCCTGAATACCTTGCTTAAAGAAATTCACGAGATTTGCGTCAAAAACGACATCACCTACTACATTGCGGGCGGCACGCTTATCGGCGCCCTGCGCCACGAGGGCTTTTTGCCCTGGGACGACGACGCCGACGTGTTCATGACGGAAACCGAATTCAACAAATTCGTCGAGGCCTGCAAAACCGACCTGCCGCCCAACCGCGCACTGCGCACCCCAGCCGACCTCACCTACAACAACGCGCTGCCCCGCTACGTTTCAACCGACACCACCTCGTACCATTCCTACCAGATTCTCGACCGCGACGACGTGGCGGGCGAGGTGATCGACGTTTTCGTGCTGTACCCCATCAGCGGCAAAAACCTTGAGGAAACCGTTGCAGCCTACACGCACGACACGCTGCTGTACTCGGAGCTCATCAACTACTCGGCAACCCACGGGCGCCGTTACGACCTGCCCGCCGCCGACCTGAAGGAAATGCTCGATTACCAGGAAAAACACGGCAAAAAGGCCGCGCGTCAGCTTATGGAGGATCGCCTGGCCAAGTACGTCGACCCCGAGGGCGAGTACTACATCATGCGCTGGTGCGGCATCCCCCTGGTGTACGAAAAGCAGTGGTTCGACGAAGTCGAGATCGTGAAATACGAGGACATCGAGGTGATGGCGCCCACCACCTCCAACATGTACCTGACCGCGCATTACGGCGACGAGTGGAGCTACCTGCCCCCCGCCGCCGAGGAAGGCGTCCACCGCACCACGGGCTCGCTCGACTTCCCCTACACCGAGGCGCTGCAGTACTTCACGGACAACTACGATTTCAAGAAGATCTACGATGCGCAGTACAAGCGCAAGCTCATCATGCTGGAGTCGACCCCGCGCATGCACAAGCTGGTGGACCACCGCCACAAGGTTCGCGGCACGCTTGCGAAGCTGGAGCTTGAGCACGCCATTGCCGCCGACCCCGAGGCTTACCGCGCAGCCGTTGCTGCGCATGACGGCAAGGCGCTCGCGCCCTTCTTCACGCACTACTTCGCCTGGCAGCTTGCGCGCGTGACCATCGGCCGCGACGACTGGAACGGCGCCTGGCGCTGGTTCAACCCCGTGCTCGGCCCCATCGACGACGAAACCTTCCAGGCGGCCGTCGAGGCGCTGCTGTTCACCGAGCGCATCGGCGTGGCTTGGCGCCTGCTCTTCATCAAGGAAAAGCAGGGCGGCCTGACGGCTGGACTCGAAACCTTGAAGAGCGACATCCTCGCCTTCCGCAAGTCGGTCAACCTGTTCCAGGCGCGCAAGCTCGAGGAAGGCCAGGCCATCCTAAGCGAGCTCCTTGGCCGCTACCCCGAAGTGCCCGGCTTCAAGAAGCTCCAGGTCTGCTATCTCGATCGCATCTACCAAACCGATGGGCAGGAAAGCTCCTTCGAGGCGCTTATCGCCTATGTTGAGGAATGCCTGAAGTCCGCGCCCGAAGACGGCTTCTACCTGAAGTATCGCGCCGACAAACTGAGCCATGACGGCGACGAAGCGGCGGCTTTGGCCCTGTACAAGCAGGCGGCCGAGCTCACCTTCAACGGCATGACCTTGCTCGACATCAAAAAGAAGACCGGCTACATCCCCACTCACCAGCAGGGGCGCGGCGAGCACAAACCCTCGCAAAACCGCTTGAATACCAGCGATGTTTATGAGGGCGTCCCGCAGCGCCTTGAAGCCGACGGCACGCCCAAAGGCAACGACCTGCAACTTGCCCTGTTCGACCTGCTGTGCGAACTCACAAGCTACCTCGACAAGCACAAGCTGGACTACGTCCTCGACAACACCCTGTGCCGCGACCTGTTCGGCTTCGGCATGCTGCCCAAGAACATGAGCACCTTCATCGTCTACATGAAGGCAGATTCGCTTTTGGCGCTTATTCGCCAGTTCAACGCCAAACCCTGGAAGGGCCGCGCGCTTGAGCATATGGGCTCCAACGTCGATCTGGATTCACGCAACGTGTCCTTCGTGAACACCGAAACCACCTGGTACGACCTGCGCCGTGGGCACACGGTGAAGTTCCCCGGCCTGCGCATTACCATCAAACTTCTTGAAGCGCCCGGCGCCGTTAACAAGGTCGACGCCCTGCTAGGAACCGGATGGAGCCACACCTGCTACCGCTCCAATGCGCTTACCGAAACGGGCAAGACGAAACTTTGCAAGGCGGTCGTCAAGACGATCGGCCATGGCAAGATGCGCGAGAAGCTGGGCAAGCACCTTCTTCGCGCGCGCCTTAAGGCCGCAACCGGCACAACCCCGAAATACCTGGTACGCAACATTTCCCGCGGGGCAAATTACTTCCCCGCCTCGCTCATTGACGATACCGTGATGCGCGAATTCGCAGGTCACAGCTTCCGCACCGTCCGCGACCTTGCCACCTTTGAAAAAGATCTACCCTTCTTCATGAGCCAGGGCCTTCCCGGGCCCATCGTTGCGCAAGGCCACGTGTTCGCTTCCGCCAACGTGCCCTTTAGCGAGTTCTTAAGCTCGGTCGAGATTTCCGACGAGCTTCTGCAAGAGCAGCGCCAGGTTTGGAAGGACGAAAAGTACGAGCGCAACGTCCATAAGGAGTTCAAGGATTGCTTTGCTAAAACGGCGGCGGCCATCGGCATCAAGCAGCTCGATTTCGATCTGACGCCCCGTAAAAAGGAGCTCGCCGAGCTTGAGGCCGCCGGCAAATACCAAGAACTCTACCGCGAGTTCCTGGATTATCGAACACTCATGTTCGAGAGCCCCAACGCCGCGCACATCGACTTCGACCCGGAGCTCTTCGGCATGGTCGTGCGCACGTTGCGCACCGTCAACACACGCGAATGCCGCACGATCTTGAAGAAAAACGCCGAAACCATCGAAGCTTGGGAAAAGTGCGACTAGACAGCTCTTCACCTAACAGGCACCCGCTCTAGCTAGAGCTAAGGTTTCAACCAACGCCTAGCGATGAGGGCGGAGCCGGGCGGCTTTTCGTCGCCTTTCGTCTAACGGGCGACCATCCTAGCTGAAACCAGCATCTTCAACTGACGGCGAGCGGCAGCTACCGTTACAGCTTCAGCGCCGCTTCGTAGAGTCTCTTTCCGGCCAGATGGTCGTCGTGGATGAAGAAATCATCGATGCGCTTGCGATAGTAGCTGCTCAACTCGCAGTCGTTATCCATGTAGCGGCACAGCACCTCTACCAGCTGATCAACCGATTTGCAGATTTCGCCAAAGCCAAGATTCTCGTAATCGAACTCGACGATGCGCCAATAGGGCAGCTGATCCTCGTGGAAGTACACCACAGGCTTGTGCATGTATGCGAAGTCGTACTGGACGCTGCTGTAATCGGTCACCATCAAATCGCTTTGACGCATGATGGTGACGTAGTCCATGTCGCCGACGCAGCTTAGCGGCTCGACGATATCGTTCGCCTCGAAGTCGGCGGTCTGCGCCGAAAGCTTCGGATGCAGGAACAGCTTTATCTTGTAGCCGTTCTTGCGGGCCGACTCCAGCAGCTTTTCGTCGTGAAGAATCTGGTTGTACAGCTTGAAGTAGGTCGACTTCTTAAAATTCGGGTTGCTCTGCTGCTTGCCGCCGCTCACACGGCCCGTGAGAGCAGGACGCCAGGTTGGAGCAAGAACAATCTGCCTTCGGCTGTCGTCCAGCAGCTCGTCGTAACGAGGGTTGCCGCACTCGATCACCTGGGACGGGTCGTACATGTTGTCTTCATTGGTGTACAAATCCCGCTCGTAATAGGTGCTCACCACAACCGAGGTGCAGCCGTCCGCATAGCGGGAATAACTGGGGCTCGGATTGTTGGGGAAGCCATGATAAAGCCTGATGAGCTTGGCATTCAGCAAGCCTTTGAAATACGGCAGCACATCGCCGTTGAAACCCAATTTCCGGAAAGGCGGAATGTGCGTCATGAACACAATATCGGCGTTTAAGGCATAAAGGCGTCCTTTGCGCGACCTCGGGTGAACCACCTTGAAGCCGGCGTTTTTCAGGCGTTCAAAATCCTCGCAGCCCTTGTTCAAGAAGAAAACCTTCTCGATGCCATCGTCCTGCTGCATGGCGTAGCGGTAAGCATGCTCGCCGTTATCGCCCGCCTTGAAGGACTTGTCGTAGTAGCACCAAATGGTCTTACCTTCGAAGTCCTTCTTCGTTTCAAAATAGGCCTTTCGCAAAGGCAAAATAGCCTTGGGAACCTCTTCGTTCTTCTCAAGGTATTCCTGGAAACGCCGCTCGGCCTGCTGCACATCGCTTTCCGTGGCGGGGGTTATCACCACGCAATTGTCATCGTGCGAAATCAGATAGCCAGGGATAGCCCAGTAGTTCAGGGGCATCTTTTCCGTCAGGCGTGCCTGCCAGTTCGAAGAAACATGGATATTAAGATTGATCTTCTTGCCTTGAACGATGGCGTACGCAGCCAAATGCTTAGGCGCACTCCCCTTGAACAGGGGGACAACGGCCTTGTACGCCCGATAGACGAAAGCCGTCTTCCCGAAAAAGCTCTTTCGGTTTGTGACCATGGTCAGCGGCTCCAGTTTGATCGGACGAGCAAACAGGCCCTCCTTGAACTTGAGGTAAAGCTCGAAAGAATCTTCCGGGAAGCTCCGCCTGAAGTTGAAAATGAACTCAAGCGCGTCGTTGCCCGCATCGTCTTTGCAGCACTGCAGGGAGATTATCGACAAACGCTGCTCGGTAAAGAGCACCGCCGGTATACGCTCCCCGGAAGGAACCCCGGGCGTATCCTCCAGGTACAGGCGCGCCTGATAGCCCTGGCCCGGCTTGAGTTTGTCCCTTCGGCGATTGCCCATCACGCGACGCTCGACCTCAATGGCAAAT
Organism: Oscillospiraceae bacterium; assembly: GCA_963635145.1. Classification (GTDB taxonomy): domain Bacteria; phylum Actinomycetota; class Coriobacteriia; order Coriobacteriales; family Eggerthellaceae; genus Anaerotardibacter. Next base: position 9,813 of record CAVHFE010000017.1, on the reverse strand, counting down.
TTTTCGTTACTGACTTCACCACGAAGCGATGCCAGGTACAGCAACGAGCGCCTTTGCAGGCGGATGGCAACGGAGTGGCGGAAAAGCACCTCGTTGCTAATGTTCCTCATAACTTCCGAAGCTTGCTCAAAATAGGCGTCGCGCAATTTCACGTCGCCGAAAAGGGGCTTCATGCTATGCCCCTCGTTGGAGATGAAGCGCCTGCTAAGCAAATAGAGCAAGGCATACTGCGTCCGCTTGGGAAGGAACTTGTCGGCCTTGACGCTGGAGGCGTCGGAGCTGCTGCCCGGGCAATCTGCGTTGATCTGTTTCAGCTGTGCCAAAAGCAAGCCTGCCGATTCTTCATACCAAGCAAAGCTCTTGCTTTGGGAAACGCCGGAGCCTTCCTCGTCAAAGGTTCGCGAGCTCTGATACTCAAGATCGGGGCGCAAAACATAGCGGGGGTTTCGCAAGCCAAAGCTCAGAGCAAAAAGCTCATCGCGGCAAAAGGAAAAATCAGGATTGAAAGAAAGGTCCGCCTTACACAAAGCCTCAAGACGGAACACCGCGCCGCAAGGATAAATAAGGGTACGAAGGTAATCGCTTTCGGTGTCGATTACCTGCTCGTTCCCTTTTGCGTAAATATCAAGCCGAAGGCGTTCCCCATCTTGCTTGAGGAGAACGCCTTTGGCGCAGTTGACCTTGTTGTTCTTTTCAAGTGAACCTGCCAGCGACTCAAAGTACGAATCAGGATAGCTTGCACCCTGCTCGAAGAACCCAACGTAAGGGGTATCGCACTTGGACAACGCCTTGTTCAATTGCTCGGCGGAAAGTCCCAGATCGATGCAGGTCACTTGACCCATTTAGTCCTCCAGTCTAGTAGGAGACGACCTTAGTCCCGCGGGGGATGTTGTCGTAGATCCACTTGGCATTGTTCTTCGCCAGACGCACGCAACCATGCGATGCGGCCACGCCAAGAACACCGGACTTAATCTTAGTTTTGCTGTTGGGATAATACAACACGCTATGGAACAGGTAGTTTCCGTAGAACTGGGTGTAATACCAGCAGGTGTAGCCCTTATCCTCGCCGAAGTGCAGGCCCTTGCCCTGAACGGTGTAGGTGCCCTTGACGGTAGGCGTGGAGGCGGCACCGTTGGTGCAGCTCCACAGCTTGACCTGCTTCCAGTTGCCCTTGCTGCCCTTGTAGATGCCCACCTTGTGAGCCTTGCAGTTAACCAGAATCAGATACTTGGTGTTGCTGGCGTAGCCATTGGCCTTTTTAGCCATGGCCTTGTTGCTGCCGGTGGAACCACCGTTGATCTTGAACTTGGCCGTCTTGGTTCCGGTGAAGTTGCCCTTGCCGGCGATGACGACGCTTGCCGTGCCAGCCTTGACGTTGTTCTTATAAGCAACCGTGTAATCGCGGTTCTTCTTAAGGGTCACGGTCTTGCCGTTGACCGTGGTCTTCACCGTAGCCTTGGGCTTTTTAGCCTTGCCGTTGTAGGAATAAGCCGTCTTGGAAAGCGTCACCTTGAACTTCGAGGCCTTGAGCGCCTTGATGGTGTAGGTCACCGTCTTGGAGCCTGTGTAGGTGGAACCCTTGGCGCTCACCACCACCTTATAGGTGCCCGCCTTTTTGCCCTTGGCGATGCTTGCAGTGTAGTCGGTGCCGGCCTTCAAGGTCTTGCCGTTAACGACGACCTTCTTAACGCTGGGCTTTTGAGCCTTGCCCGTATAGGTGAACGAGGTCTTGGAGAGCGTCACCGCTGCCTTGGAAAGGTTGACCTTTGCCGCAGGCTTAGGGGTTGGGGTGGGAGTGGGATCGACCGAAGGAGTGGTGCCCTCGCCGGAGCCCGAGGTACCGGTTCCCGTGGTGCCCAATGTGGAGCCTGAGCCCGTGGTGCCCGTGCCCGAAGTAAGTGCCAAGCCGGAATCGTCACCCGATCCGGAATCCGTACCCGTTGCGCTTGCCTCGGCCCAAGCGGCGGCCGGAACCATCGCGAACGACAGAACGAACGCGCACAGAAGCGCCACGAAGGCCCTTGCGAAATGCTTGTTTATCGATTCCTTTACGGCAACTTTTGCCGCGGCTGCTGTCTGCACGGCGGCACTTTTCTCAGACGACATCTCAATCCCCTTTAATCTTTGTCGCTTCAAAACTAAGGCACAGTATAGCCACTTGCCAAATCCAGTCAGCAGCAAACGCCTTGCAGGCGCCCACTACCATCAAGACAACATAAGCGCAGGTAGATGGGATGCGAGCAGGAAGCTCGATTCCGCCTGGCTATCCTTGGCAAAACAAAAGAAGCGACCAGCAGTTAAAGCCGCTGGCCGCTACCGAAATGCCGTTATGTCTTGGCCCCGGCTTCCGCTCAGCCGGACTCAACCAAGCCGAATCCGGCCGAATCCAGCTGAACCCGATCAAGCCGAACCCTGCCGAACCTAAGCTCAGCCTCGGCCCCAGCTTCCGCCCAACCGAACCCAACCAAGCCGAGCGCGACCATGCCCAAACCAGACCCTAGCCCAAGCGCTACTTCGTCTTCACCTTTTTGACAGAGCTCCAGGAGCCGTAGCACTTAACGCCCTTTACCACCTTGTAGCTGCGCACCTGCACGTAGTAGTACTTCTTAGACTTCTTGGTTTTGATGGTCTTGGAAGTCTTGGTGGTGGTCTTGAAGTAATCGGTAGCAAACGACTTCTTCAGGCTGTAGCGAATCTGATAGCCCTTTGCGCCCTTTACCTTCTTAAGCTTCACGGTGAACTTCTTCTTGCCCTTGCTCAGCTTGACCTTGGTGCTGGCCTTGGGGCCGATGGTGAAGGTGAGGTTTGCGGCATTGCCGCTTGCGGTGCTGCTGTAGCCCGTGATGGTGAGCTTGTACTTGCCCATCGCAAGGCCCTTGACGTTCAGATGCGAAGTCACCGCCGCAGGAAGGGTGTAGGACTTCGTGTTCACGTTGCCGCTCCAGCTGTACAAGGTCCTGCCCGTGCTCTTGCTAACGAGCGTAAGCGCAAGCTTGTTCATGGTCACGGAGCTGGTGACCTTGCCCTTGAAAGTGAAGTTGGTTCCCTTGGTGATACTTGTGGGCAGGCTCATCGAAGACGTGGCGAAGGTCGGACGATTGTACTCAAGCAGCACTGCGTCGCCGCCAACCTCTACCAGCTTGTACTTCTTAACGGCGGCATTGCTTGCACTCTGAGTGAAGACCTTCTCGTCATCGGTAACGCTGAACTCCTTGGTGAAGATGCTCTTCTCGGTATCCTCAACCGTCACCAAAACTTCGATGCTGTAAGTAGCGCCGGCCGTCAAATTAGCCTTGATCTGGTTAGCGTCGAAGTTCGCGAAGTTGTAGCTTGCGGCCCCAACGGGAACGGAAACTTCCTTTACCGTGGTGCCGCCCTGCTTCAGACGTACCTTGATCGACTTCATCTTCGCGGTAGAAGTAAGCGTGCCCGAAAGCGCGCCGACAAAGTCGTAGTCGGACATCACGCTGCTGGGAACGTTGACCTTGGAGGGGTCGATGCTCGCGGTAAGGATGTTGCTATCGAAATTCTTGTAAAGGTAGTTCATATCCACATAGGTGGAGATGCCGTTAACCCTGCCCGTGGAAGAGTACTGCCAAATGTCGAAGTTGCCCTTGTAGGAGCACAGCTTGCCGCTTGCGTAATAGTACTGGGCAACCCACTTGCTCCAAGAAGAGTTGTTGAACTGGCTCGCGGTAAGGAAGCTCGTCCACCAGGACTTATTGGCGTAAACGCCCATCTTGTATCCGGCCTTGGTAATCTTGTTTGCAAAGGCCGCGGCCATCTTACCGAGCATCGCGTTGGAGACGTAGTTCTTGGTACCGTTCACCTTCACGCAAGGCTTGCCAGTGCCGGCCTGCTCCTCAAGGTCGTAATACACAGGTAATGCCAGCTTGGCAGGGGTAAGGCCTTCCGCCTTCAGTAGACGAAGAACATGGTCGGCCTCGGACTCCGCCTTAGAGGTGTTGTAGCCGTAGGAGTAAATGTAAACGCCGATCTTCACGCCCGCCGCGCGCGCCTGGCGCACGTTGTAGCTGAAGTAGGCGTCGTCCTGGCTAGATTTGTTTTCGCCGTAGCCGCAACGGATGATGGCATAGTTGATGCCTGCCGCCTTGACCTTGGTCCAGTTGATCTTGCCGTCCCACTTGGAAACGTCGATGAGCTTGCCGATGCTGCCCTTAGAGGAACCCGTGCCGTAAACCTTAAGGCCGTTCATGGTCTTTTCGAGCGTGGTGTCCTGCGTCAGCTTGCCGTTAGTGAAACGCCAGCTGTTCGCGGTGTCGGAGCTTTCGCTGCTGGCAACTGAAACATCTTCCTGCGTAGCGGTAGGCGTCACATCGCCTGCGGAATCACTCGAATCGACAGCCTGGGCGCCTTGCGCGGCGTCGGATTCATCAGCCTGCGCCGTTGCGGGAGCAATTGGCGTAAACGCAATCACCAGGATAAGCGCCAAGATAGCGCAAAAAACCCGCTGTGCCGGATTGCCTTGCTGCGTTTTTGTTTCGGTTTCGGCAAATTGGTTCATGGAATTCACTTTCATCTTTATGCGGGGTTCCGCGCTCTTACCTGATGTCTTGCGTTAGCCGCGCTTTCTGGCGGGCGTGTTTTCTTGCTTATGCTTGGCCGTGCTTAATCGTACTTGGTCGTTCTCTGGTCTGGCATTCTGCTTGTTTGCTCTATCGCTGCGTCTTTCGCTTATCCTTTTACCTGATCATATACATCATTTACTCGTGCTTTGCATCGCGTACGCACTTCGTCTTCTTCGAGCGGGCGAGCAGGGCTGCTGCGGCTGCAAGCGCGCCCGTGATACCGAAGGGCATCCAGGGAGCCACGTCGGCCGTTTCGGTAAGGCCGCCTGCCTTGGCGTCGCTGTTGTCGGACTCGTCTTCATCAGAAGCTTCGGCGGAGCCGCCCTCGTCGAGCGTCTTCATTGCCTTTTCCTCGCTAAAGGAATCGTCCGTTGTGGTAGCAGACGCGTCGGACTTGCCGTCCGAGCCACCATCTGTCTTGCCCGAACCGTCCTTCGATTCGTCGGAATCGCTGACGATGGTGAAGTTTACGGTCTTGCTAGTACCGTTAGCCTTTACCGTAACCGTGGCTTGACCAGGCTCGATGTTGTTGGTGTAGTTGACACTGTATTCACTTGCATTGACGACCTTGCCATCCACTTTCACGCGCACGTCAGGCTCGTAAGCACCGCCGTAATACACAAAAGATGTGCCATCGTCGCTCATGCGCGCGTACGCGCCGTCGCCCTTGGTGCTGGTAAGACGCTCGGGCATCACGACCTCAACGCTCACGTTCGCGGCGTTAAGATCCAGCGTGCTTTCGGGCACCGTGATGCCATTCTTGACTGCCTTCAAGGCCGCCGAGACGTTAAGCGCGCCGGAGCTGGCACTTTCTTTCGGTAAGCCGGCGCTCGTCAAAGACGAGGCCGTAGAGCTTAACGCGTAAGTAGCCTGCTCGGTGGTGAGGCTTGAATCCTGAGCCCACAAAAGGGCCAAAGCGCTCGAAACCAAGGGCGCAGCCTGGGAGGTGCCGCTTTCCTTGGCGTAATTGCCATCAGTGCCGCCAGATTTAGAGCCGCGCGCGGTGGAAAGCACCGACATGCCCGGCGCGCTGATGTCTTTATGGGAGTTGAAATCGGAGAAAGTGGCGTTGGTGCCATATGCGGTCAAAGCCGAAACCGAATAGCACTCGTCGAAATCGCTCGGGTAAATACGGTCGTAGGTGCCGGAACTTGCAAGGGTATCGTCATAACCGTTGCCGCCGGCAACGACCGTCACCACGCCCGCATCCTGCAAGGCATCGATGGCCTCGCGCACCTTGGCGTCGGTCTCATCGCTTGTGGGACCCGCGTAATAGCCGAGGCTCGCGTTAACGACATGGAGGTTGCTGACTTTGCCGCTTTTCACCAGGTCAAAGATGTAATCCAGGCCATTCCTGAAACTCTCGGTGGTGATTTTGCCGTCGTCGTCGGCAACGCGCACCGGCAGCACCTTGACCAAGTTCTTGCCAGCACCGGCGATGCCGATCTTATTGTTGGCAGTGGCCGCGATCTCGCCCACCACGTGCGTGCCGTGACCGTCAGGGTCGTAATCGAACGAAGAGCTGCTTGTGCTTGTTTCGTCCTTCACGAGCTTCTTGCTTACCGCGTCGTAGGCAAGATCGCCCAACACGTTATCCTGCAAATCGGGGTTGGTAATATCGCAGCCGGTATCCAATACGGCAACAGTTGAGGTGGAAGCATCCGTAAGCTCGCTCCAAGCGGAAACGAAGTTGGCGCCGCGATACGCACTGTTGGAAGGCTGGTCGCCGGAACCGAACAAGTAATACTGATCGGAGAGCCTTGCGTCGTCGGTTGCAGCAGTAGAGCCCGAAGCTTGGCCATCGTTATTGGAACCCTCGCCGTCGGAAGCAGCGTCGCCGCTGCCCGACACATCGGAACCATTATCGGCAGAGCCAGAGCCATCATTTACGCCGGAGCCGTCGCTCGCCTCGCCCTCGGTTGCGCCCTTAGTATCACCACTGGCATCACCATTGGCGCCACCCAGCTCGGAGTCGCCACCCGTGGCATCGGAGCCCTCACCTGGGCCATCGGCGTCCAGCACGTGATACACAAAATTAGGCTGGACCTCGGCGACGTTCTTCTTCTCGGAATACTCGCTGATCGCTTCCTCAACCGTGGTATCACTATCAAGGCTTACGACCTTGGTCTTGCCACTTTCGTAAGTGACGATGACCTCATCCTCAACGTGGTCGGCAGAAATCTCGGCCACCTGGGAATTTGCCTCGGACGAACCTACGGCAGACCCAGCGCTCTGGGTGCTCGAGACATCAGAAGCCTGAACTTCGACAGAAGCCGTTTGAGCTTCATCAGCCCAGGCGCTCCGATCGAAGGCCGCAGGCGCAAAGCCATACAGCGAAAGGGAGGCCACGGCAATCAAAGAAATCGCAGTTCGCGCGGCCTTAGCCGATACGCCAACCGAACTTTTGCCCTTAAGTTCGAGCACTTTGCCTCCCTCGTTCGTTATGCGGAAATAGTGCGGTCTTTCATTGTACTTCAACGCACGCTATCCACCTAGCTCCCTAGGCAAATAGCGCATGCGAATAATACGAACGCTTTCCCAGGTAACCGAACGAAAACGAACCCAAAGGCACACCCGAAACGAAGCCCTTAAATCTCGTCGGCGGGAAGGAACTTTTCCGGCAAAACGAAGCCCGGACGAAGCGTCTCGATGACGGCGCTTACCGGCTGCAAGGTGGGCGAGCACATCATCTTCGAGGTGCCGTGGGCCATCATGCGCCCCGCCTCGTCGGTAATCTGAACCTCGCAAAGCGCGATTTGGCGGCCCGCTTTAATAAGCTTGCCCTCGGCCACCAAGTGCCCCTCGTCGCAGGAGCGCAGGTAGTCGGTGTGCAGATCGAGCGTGATAGCGCCCATGTCCGGCGCAAGCTCGGAATACAGAGCCCAGTAGCTGAAGTGGTCCATCATGGCCGCGTACATTCCACCATGGACGCCGCCGAAGGCGTTAAGGTGGCAACGCTCGATGTCAACCTCGCCACGCGCATAACCGCGTCCAAGCGCCGTGGTCTTGATTTTCAGCTGTGCCAAGAAGGGGCTCTGATCGATCAGCTCGATAAGCTGGCGTACGTGTTCCGGGTTCATCTGATGACGATCCATGTGCAAATCCCCTATCCTCGCTTGCGTGCGCGCCTTTGCGCCCACGCCTTTCTTGCAGCTTTAACTTCGTGGCCTGCGCCTCGTACCTCATGTTTCGCGCCTCTCGGTTGGCGCTTGGCACGCAGCGCGCAGGCTCTTTCAGGCATTTTCAGCCCGTTCAAACGCAAGTCCCATGTTGACGCTAGAATGTTACCTACGTTTTAAGGAGACTTCATGAAGCAAACCCATTACGACTACCTGGTTGTCGGTGCCGGCCTTACCGGTGCCGTGTTCGCCGATGCCGCCAAGCAGGCTGGCAAGTCGGTGCTCGTCATCGAATCGCGCGACCATATCGCGGGCAACGTTTACACCGAGACCACCGAGGGCATCCATGTGCACAAGTACGGCGCCCACATCTTCCACACCAGCCTTGAGCCGGTTTGGCGCTACGTAAACAAGTTTGCCCAGTTCAACAACTACATCAACTGCCCCGTGGCGCTTTACAAAGGCACTATTTACAACATGCCCTTCAACATGAACACCTTCTCGAAGATGTGGGGCGTGGTAACCCCCGACGAGGCTCTGGCGAAAATCAACGAGCAGCGCGCTGAAATCACTGGCGAGCCTAAGAACCTTGAGGAACAGGCCATCAGCCTGGTTGGCCGCGACATCTTCGAGGCGCTGGTCAAGGGCTACACCGAAAAGCAGTGGGGCCGCGATTGCAAGGACCTGCCCGCAAGCATCATCAAGCGCCTGCCCGTGCGCCTTACCTACGACAACAACTACTTCAACGACCGCTACCAGGGCATTCCCATGGGCGGCTACACCAAGATGGTCGCCAACATGTTCGGCGACACCGAAATCCTGCTGGACACCGAGTATCGCGAGTTCATCGCCGCGAACCCCGGCATCGCCGATCGCACCATCTACTGCGGCACCATCGACGGCTTCTACAACTTCGAGTTGGGCACGCTTGAGTACCGCTCCCTGCGCTTCGAAACCGAGCGCATCGCCAGCGACAACTGGCAAGGCAACGCGGTGGTCAACTACAACGAACGCGAGGTGCCCTGGACGCGCATCATCGAGCACAAGCATTTCGAGTTCTGCAAGAACGACGCCGGCGAAGAGGTTAAGGACGCCGATGGCAAGCCCGTCACCTACGTCACGCGCGAGTACCCCGCCGATTGGCACCCCGGCGACGAGCCCTACTATCCCCTGAACAACGAGCGCAACGCCGAGCTGTACCAGCGCTACGTCGAGCGCTCCAAGGAAGATGGCGACATCGTGTTCGCCGGCCGCCTGGGCGGATACCAGTACTACGACATGGACAAGTGCATCGATGCCGCCTTTGACCTGGTTGAAGACGAACTCGGTGTCGACTTCAGGGCTTAAGCGCACAGCTTGCCCAAAAGCGCCGCAGGATTGCGGCCGAGCAAAACAAACGAGGGAGCAGCACGACGAATGCTGCTCCCTCTTCTTTTTATGGCAGAACGCCGCAGACGCCCGGGCGCGCGGAACCCCCGCAGGGTGGCACACGTGCCTGCGGGCGCGCGACGCCATGCCCATCAGCCGCCTGGCTGGCGGCCCACTAGCTCCGACGAAGTTCATCCGCCTTCAAGCCGATGAACTCGATAAGCCCAACTAGCTCAGCGCGGCATGCTCGGGCACGACAGCGAAAACGACCAGGTCTTCCTCTCCGTCGTTAACCACGGAATGATAGCTGCCAGCAGGGCAATAATGGCAAACACCAGGTGCAAGAGCTTCCTCGCCACCTTCGACCACGACCTTGCCCGTGCCCGAAAGCACGTAGACGATCTCGGAGTTCTTAAGATGCTGATGCCAGCCGATCGAGGAATGCGGATGCACCGTCGCGCGCATGATGCGGTTGTTGGCGTCAACGTACGCCGCCGCGGAAACGGAACCTTCGCCCCCTTTGAAGTTTGGGATTTCCGGCTCTTCAAGCGCGTCGAAGTCGATGATCATCGCGTGCCCCTTCCTTTTGAATCCTTACCCATTCATGGTAGCCGCAGCGCGGCGGGGCATCCTTGAGAAAACGAAAAAGCCAGGAGCAAGAACTCCTGGCTTCAAGTTTTAAATGGTGCGCCGTGAGGGATTCGAACCCCCGACGTACTGATTCGTAGTCAGTCCCT
>CAVHFE010000016.1:0-40858 GCA_963635145.1 Oscillospiraceae bacterium | reverse complement strand
AGCGCGGCGAGCGCTTCGTTTGTCATTGAGCTTCAAGCGCCCTACGGGGCGCTTTTCTTGTCTTTCGAGGAAGTTCGAGGGTTTTCACTTTGTCGGCGAGATTCTCATTCGCCGAATTTGTGAGTTGTCTGTTTCTTTGTTTTTTATAATTTCTAAAAAGAAACCACGCAACGAAGACGAAAGGGGGTTTTGAGCTCATGTCTCGGGTCTCTTCGTCTGCGCAATCTAAATTTACAAGCCAGTTAGGCTTTTTGGCTTTGAAGAAAGGCCGCTTGAAAGCAGGGGAGCGAACTAAGTTTAAAATTGCTCGAGCCCTCGAAGAGCTCATGCTCACTGATTCTTTTGCTTCGATTAGCGTTATTCGCATATCCGATGCATCAGGTATATCACGTCAAACTTTCTATAACCACTTTATCGATAAGCAGGATTTGGTGGGATGGATCTACGATCAAATAGACGTGTATACAACATCCCGTATCGGCATCGATTTAACCTGGGAAGAAGCTGTACGAACAAAATTGGACTTCATGAAGTCCAAAGAACCATTTTTCTGCGAACTCTATAAGGCAGAGGCGGCTGGGCTTCTTATCGAGCGATCGGTCGATACGGTATATCGCTACTATGAGTTGAACTTGAAAAGAATGGCCGGAATAACGCTTTCCGAGATTTCCAAGCTTGAGTTACGGCAGTTTTGCTACGGGTCTACCGGTTTGGTTTCGGAGTGGGCTCGTACGGGCATGATCGCCGCGGTTGATGAGGTCGTTCGTGTTGAGCGAGCGGCCCTTCCCTCGTTCGCCAAGTCTGTGTTTTTGGGCGAATGAACATAAGATTATCAGCTGGAAAGCTAAGTATTTGTTCGGCATTATTGAACGCCGTTTAGTGGCCGGCATAATGGACGCGTTCAAACTCTCAAAAATTCTACGTTCGGTTTGAAGTGTAAAAAAAATATCTGGACATAATACCGAAATTGTCAACAAAACTTAGGGACAAAATTGTATCTTTCTTAATATTTGTCAAAAAATCTAAATAATTCAGATATCAGAGAGCCATCTAAAGCCCTTTTTGGTAAAGTTCAGTAGCGGTCTGCGGTGACCGTGTCTTCTGAGGGGAAGACGAACACCGTGAAGGAAAACCCATCTAGTAACTAGGAGAGGAAAATATCTCAAAATAACTTAAGGAGGAGTTATGGCTGAGAAAATCGAACGACAGGGCCTCACGTGGCGTCACTGTGGCGTCGTTTTGACCTGTATGGTTGCCCTGTTCACCTGTGTTGCAATGATCTTCATTTGTGCTGGTCTTTGCTATCGTCCTGTTGCAGCTCACTTCGGCTGCCAGGTTTCCGACGTTTCGTTCTACGTTACGTGCGTCTACATTGGTTCTACTATTGCACCAATCCCCGCTGCTCGTCTTTATGAGCGCATCAATCCCAAGATCTTCTTCACTGGCGCTTTGGTTCTGACTGTTGTTCCTTATTTCTGCAACAGCATGTGGCCCAGCATTCAGATGATGCAGGCTGGCGGTATCGTTATCGGTATCGGCCTTGCTATCCTGGAGTACACCATGACTGCAGGTCTTCTGTCTCGCTGGTTCCACACCAACTACGGTACTGTTATCGGTCTGTCCTTTGCATGCACCGGTGCTGGCGGTATTGTTTGGAACCTCGCTGGTCAGTTCATCTTGGGTCCCGACCTGAGTGGTTGGACCACCATTTATCAGCTGTATGCAGTCATCATGGGTGTTGCTACTCTGATCTGCATCCTGCTCTTCGCTAACCGCAACCCCGAGTCTGTTGGTCTTCTTCCCTTCGGTATGCCTCTGGCTGCCGAGGAGGCCGAGGCTGACGGCTCCATCGAAGCTCCCGAGGAGCCTGGTTTCACGCTGAAGGAAGCAACTCGTCTTCCCTTCTTCTACACCATGCTTCTTGGTGCTGGCTGCCTGAACATCGTTACCACCATGTCTCAGCTGTTCGCAACTTACGTCCAGTTCCTCGGTCACGAGGGCTGGGAGGGCCAGGCAATCGTTGCTCTGCTGCTCCTCTCCGGTACTCTGGAGTCCTGCGCATCTGCTGGCCAGCTGGTTGGTAAGATCCTCGTCGGTATCATCGAGTCTCACTCCCTGCTCGCTGCTCAGATCATGGGCGTTTGCGGTGGCGTTCTCGGTCTGCTGATGATTTGGCAGTTCCCCAAGGTTCTTGGCGAAGGCGGTATCTACCTGATGTTCGCTGGTGGTGCTGTTTACGGTCTTATGTACGCTTGCTCCACTGCAATGCTCCCCTTCCTCGTTCGCGAATGCTTCGGTGGTAAGGAATATGACCGCATTTACTCTCTCCAGGTTGCACTGTTCAACCTGCTCGGCGGCTTCGGCGCTACTGCATGGGCTGTTCTTATGCAGACCTACGGCTGGGATGCCTTCTTCACGTTCGCAATCGCTGAGGTTGTTGTTACCTTCATCTTGATTGCTTACACCGGTATCGCTGCCTACAAGAAGCGCGAAACCACTTGGTATGTCTCCGACGCTAAGCTCGTTGCCTAGTAGTCAATGACTTTCTAACTGAGTACTAGATACGTTTTGGGTTTTCATCGGGGAGGAATTATTTCCTCCCCGAACTTCTTTTCCGTTAATATAGTCACGTTGTCTTCAAGAAAGGTTGCTGCATGGCTTCTAATAATTACAAGATCGACCTGCGTTTGCTGTCCATGATCCTCAACGCTGCAACCGCGGTTATGCTTATCGGCGGTCTTATCGTTGGTGTTCAGTGGCAGGTGCTTCTGTTCGTCGGCATCATCGGCTACACCATGTGGGGCATCGTCAATTACCTCGCTCGAAAGCGTGATAAGAAGGAAGCCGCTCTACGTGCCGAGCGCAAGCGCAAGAAGAACAAGGCAACCAAGAACGCTGACGCTCGTCGTTAGTTTCCTGGCGTTGGTTGGGCATACGGCTGAGACTGTCGACACTGGTGGCATTCTTGGTCATTGCGACCTAGCGCATTCTTGAAATAGCTTGACTTTAGCTACCCCGTTCACTTAGTTGGGCGGGGTATTTTTGTAGCTAGTTTTAGTAGGACAATCTTATCAGTGAGCTTGTTTAAGAAAAGCAATGTAGCGTACCTGTGTTGTAAGTTGCCAAGCTGCGAGGGCTTTGTGCCTATTTACTTTTCGAAAGCTGCGCTAGGATAGTTTGCGTTGAAAGAGTTGTTCGAGATTAACCTCGTTTTCCTGGTGTTCTCGATTTTGCAGCTTCTTTATTTATCGTGAGTTGAGGGCACAGAGGGGTGGCCCTCACCAAGGAAAGGAATTCCTAAAATGGCTGAGAAGTGTGACAAGAAGGTCGTTCTTATTACCGGTGGTGCTATGGGTCAGGGTCGTACGCATGCAGTCGAGCTTGCCAAGCGTGGTTACAACTGTGTTCTGCTTGACCTTCAGGAGACCACCGACGAGCGCTTCCAAGAGACCGTCCGTTTGGTCGAAGAGGCCGGCGGAGAGGCTATGGCCATCAAGTGCAACATCTGCTCCACCGAGGAAATGGAAGCAGCTTTCGCCAAGGCTTGGGATGCTTACGGCCGTCTGGACGTCGTCATCGCCAACGCAGGCATTTTGAACTTCGGTTACACCTGGGAACTCGAGGACTCCAAGGTCAAGGCTGCTCTGGCCGTTAACCTTGAGGGTACCTGGCGCACCGACAAATATGCTGCACTGTACATGCGCAAGCAAGGCTACGGCCGCATCATCAATATCTCCAGCGTTTCCGGCCTCAAGGGTACCGAGCAGCTTGCAACTTATTGCATGACCAAGTTCGGCATCGTCGGCCTTACCAAGACTTTGGCTCTTGAGCTTCGCAACTCCGGCTTGCCTATTTACTGCAACGTTGTTTGCCCCACCAAGGTTCGTACTCCCATGTGCGAGACCGAGACCTACGTCGACTTCGTCAACACCACTATGGGCAAGAACTTCGCAAACTGGCAGGAGATGTTCGACGACGAGAAGAATCCCGGCGGCGTGAAGTTCCTCAACCCCGAGGACGTTACCGATATGGTTGTTTGGCTCGCTGAGTCTCATGAGGCAACCCTGTTCACCGGCCGCGAGATCGTTGTCGACAAGGGCGCAATGCTCTAAGTTTTCGAACATGCATTTTGCATTCGAGGTGTGGCTTTTTGGCTGCACCTCGTTTGTTTTTCAAGGGTGTTCAGGCATAGAATTATCAGAAATTATTCAGGTTATATTCTTTTTGGAGGGGATGAGATCATGACTTCTTGCAAACCTTTTGAGGGGCTTTTGATCCTGGATCTTTCGCGCTACCTTTTGGGTGGCTACGTTACTCAGTACATGGCTGATATGGGCGCGCGCGTCATCAAGGTTGAGGATACCTCGCGCGGTGATTTCACTCGTTTCGAGGAGCCTATGGCCAAGGGCGAAAGTTTTTATCATTACGCGCTTGACCGTAATAAGGAAAGCGTTTCTTTCAACCTTAAGAACCAGGATGTGCTGCAGGCGTTCTACGATTTGGTGAAGCGTGCGGACGTCGTGGTGGAAAACTATCGACCTGGCGTGACCAAGCGCTTAGGGGTGGATTACGAGACTTTGAAGGCTCTTAATCCTCGGATCATTCATCTTGCATATAGCGCTTATGGGCAGGACGACCCTCGTAGTCAGACGCCCCTGCATGATATCAACTTGGTTGCACAGAGCGGATATTATGACCTGATTCAGGGTAGGGTGCCCGCCATGCCTCCAAGCGACTTTGCGGCGGTTAGCGTTGGTTTGCAGAGCTTGCTTACGGCCTTGTATCTGCGAGAGCGCACGGGTGAAGGTTCGTTCCTTGATGTTCCGATGTCTGATAGCTTTACCTGGTGGAATAGCTTGCTTGATAGCCGTTGGTTCTTCTTCGGCGAGAAAATGGACCATACCGGTTGCGAGTATCCTGCCGTGGGGTACAACGTGTATCGCACCAAAGACGATCGCATGATCGCTTTCGGCTTCTATGAGCCGAAGTTTTGGGAAGCGTTCTTGGCCGATGTTGATCGGATGGATCTGAAAGATTGCAATAAAGATCACGTCGATTTAAACCCTCAGGCTTACGAGGAAGTGAAGAAGATCGTCGCCTCCAAAACCTATGACGAGTGGGCCGAGTGGATGAAGGGCAAGAGTCATTCGATGGCCTTGTGCAAGAACAAGTCCGAGGCTATTGCCGAGTCCGTTGCCGACAAGCCGGAGATGCAGGACTTTATCGAGTACCCGCGTTTCGGTCGTGTTCTGCAGACCAACGTTCCTCATGCTATCGGCGATTTCCGTCCAAACTTGAAGGAATCTACCGAGCCGCCTTTGCTCGGTGAGCAGACGGTTAAGGTTCTAAGCGAGCTTGGCATGAGTGAAGGCAAGATTATCGAACTGCTGAGCAGTGGAGCGGTTAAAGCACCTGAGGCTTGATGTTTGAGGTAGCTCCGGCTCCTGCACGATTTCTTTCGTTGAGTGCTGATAGATGCTTTTGTCGACCATGTATGCGCGGCTTTATTGAAGAGAAATCCCCCCAACAAGAAGATTGTTGGGGGGATTGGTGTTTCATGGTGGCCGATACAAGATTCGAACTTGTGACCTTGTGCTTGTAAGGCACCTGCGCTCCCGCTGCGCCAATCGGCCATGAAGTAGCGATTATTTTGCCATATTTGCTTCGAGAGCGCAACGGCATACGGGATATGCCCGGTATGTTTGTACTTGGGATTTCCTTATTTTGCATGGCGTGTTCAGATCTTTGGCAATTTGTTATTGCAAGCAAACTGAGGTCTGGCTACAATGAACAAACGCACTTAAGCACGGCTTAAGTAATTGCGGGCGCTTAGCTCAGCGGGAGAGCATCACCTTCACACGGTGGGGGTCGCAGGTTCGAACCCTGTAGCGCCCACCATCGATTATCAGCCCAGGGTTTGTCTCTGGGCTGTTTTGCGTTCTGGAGTGGGTTTGAGGTCGGTTGAGCTCGGAGGGCGGAATCGAGCTCGAGGATGGAATTGGTCTTACGGTATAGGACAGAACTAGGATCGCGGCTTTAAGTTGTGACCAGGGCTATAGCTGGAAAGTTCGTCTTGTTCATTCGGGATCTGGGCTCAAGAATGCACAAGGGTGAGGCTATGGCTTAACCCCTTTTTCGATGCGCTGGTTTTGCATACGTAAGAAGTTCGTTTAAATAGGCTTCGGCGCTGTGGTTGCGTTGTGGCAAGGCTGCTACTCTGTTGGTGTTCGTTCTGGCTGTGAGCTCTTCTGGCGCTCGTTGCTGGGATTTATCTTGCAAGCACCGGACTGAGGTTTAACGATGAAGCTCTACGAAGGCACCATTCTTACCGTGGATCCTCAAGATAGCGTGGCACGCTATCTTGTTGAGGATGAGGGGCGCATCATCTATGTTGGCGATGAGCTGCCTAAAGAGTATGCAAGTTTGCCGGTGGTGCACCTTGGCTCCAAGGTCATGTGCCCCGCCTTCGTTGATACGCATGAGCATCTGGCGAGTTTTGCTACCTTTCATGCTGGGCTTAACGTGATGAACGCTCGTTCCAACGAAGAAATAAAGCGGATGGTTGCAGACTTCGCCCGTTCTTCCACGGATAAAACCTTGATTGCTTTCGGTGCTTCGCCGCATTCCGTATCCGAGAAGCGGCTGCTGACACGTGCGGAGCTCGATGAAGCCTGTCCAAGCAAACCGATCATGATGGTCAAGTACGACGGCCATGCTTGTGTGGTGAACACCCTTCTTTTGAAGAAGATTTCCGCCAAGGCATCGAAGCTGAGGGGTTTTCATGCGGAAACGGGGGAAATGAACCAGGAAGCCTTTTTCGCGGTGAGTGAATATATCACCAATTCTTTATCGATTCCTCAGTTGGTGGGAAGCATCCAGCGCGCCATCGACTATCTGGCCAGCAAAGGCATTGGGATGGTTCATACCGTGAGCGGGGTTGGTTTTGTCGGCGACTTGGATGTGAGCCTTGAGAAGTGGCTCGGCAGAAGCGCTCAGAACGGTTTCCAGGTGCGTGTTTTCGCTCAGTCGATGGACGTCAATGTTGCCTTGAAGCGGAAGCTCCCTCGAATCGGGGGATGCTTTGCCTGTGCTTTGGATGGCTGTTTTGGCAGCGAAGATGCCGCATTGACTGAGCCTTATCAGGGCGGCACTAACCAAGGCGTTTTGTATTACGACGATGAAACTGTGATCGACTTTTGCAAGAAGGCGAATCGTGCGGGTTTGCAGATTGAGATGCATGCCATCGGTGATGCGGCCTTCGATCAGGCATGCAAGGCCATCAAGGCTGCGCTCGATGACTTCTGGCGTGGCGACCATCGTCATGGCATCATCCATGCATGCTTGCCCACTGAGGATGGGCTCAAAATTTGCGAGCGCTATGGGATTCAGTTCCCTATGCAGACGAGCTTCATCGATTGGCCTCAAGAGCCCGATTCTTATTTGTGCCGCATTTTGGGGGAGGAACGTGCTGCGCGTTTGAATCCTCTTCGTACGTATTGGGATAAGGGGATTCGTCTGAGTGCGGGAAGTGATGCGCCTTGCACCGACCCCGATCCAATTCTTTGGATGCAGCGTGCTTGCAATCATTCGGTGCCTTCGCAAAGCTTGAGCCCGCAGGAAGCCTTGCGTATGTGTACCTATAACGGTGCTTGGACCACCTTCGACGAGGATGAGATTGGCTCCCTTGAGGTGGGGAAACGCGCGAATTTCGCTCTGCTTTCCGGTAATCCTTACGAGGTGGGGGCTGCCCATTTGGGTGAACTTAAAGTTGAGGGCTTGATTCTTGACGGCGAGCTTTATCGGGATCAGACGCAAGGCGCGCTTGCTGCTGTTTTGAGAGGGATCGTCTCGAAGGAGAGGGTTTAGCACGGGTGACGGGCTGCTTCGTGGTGGGGGCTGCGAAGTCTGGCTTGGAGCTTTTTATGAGCTTGGGGCTTCTCTTTTTTTGCCGACCATCTGGGATTTCGCTTTGATATAGTGTTGCGCGCCCAATAAGGCCCTTTGATGTTTTCAGCCTAAACTTCTTTTGATTCATATTTTGTTTGAAACCCTGCTCGTGAGCAGGGTTTTTCTTGTTCTGAGATTTTTAAACCTAGTTTCAGACTTCTTTTGAGTCTCTTTCATAAGGGCGTCAGAGCTTCTTCATATGCGCGTCTGAGTTTCTTTTCATCATGGGGTATGCGAAAAGGAGGTCGCATGGAAAAGAAGATGATCGGGATAGCCCTTGTTTGCGGGTTGCTATGTGCGGCGTGCTTGTTCGGATACGTGACGCTGCTGCAGCGGCAAGCGGAGGCCGAGCGATTGCAGGTGCTTGATCAGTATGGCGGGGAACAGGTGAACGTTTTGGTTGCCACCTGCGATATCCAGCCTGGTGAAACCTTGGATTCATCCAATTCGAAAGAAGAGCTGTGGGTTAGCAAGCTTTTGCCGGAAGGGTCCATCACCGAGGCTTCGGAGGGGTGGGGCAAAAAGACCAAGTCGCTGATTTTGGCTGGCGAGGTTGTTTCCTCCAAGCGTTTTGAGGGTGATTCGAGTGCGATTGAAATCCCTGAGGGATACGTGGCCGTCTCTGTTCCCGCCAAGGATGTTCAAGCTGTTGGAGGCTTGGTGGCGCCGGGAAACAAGGTTGATGTGTATGCGGTGGGAACGAAAACGAGCTGTCTTGGCGAGGACGTATTGGTGCTGGACACGAGCGCGAAATCGGTTGATGAACAGACGCAGACGAAGGTCGAATGGGTGACCTTGGCGGTCTTGCCCGAAAGCGCACAAGACTATATTGCCGCATCCGAGGATCTGGAGATTTACTTCACGCTGCCTGCTTCGGCGACGAATGTTTCCGGTGGCGATTCTGCGGCGGATGGTTCTAAGGGCAAGGCTAAGGGAGGCGATTCCGGGAATGACCCTGGGACTGCGGCTTCTTCCGATGCCGCAGAGGGAGAGAAGGAGAGTGCTGCCAGCAAGGAGAGCACCGGTGAAAACGAATCCAACGGCGAGAGCAAGGATGACTCCGGGAACGCCGAGGTGGCCGGTGGCAAGAGCGTCGGAGAGGCTGAGTCTGACGGTGGCAAGAGTGATGAAAAGGCCAAGGCCGATAGCGGTAAGAAAAACGGCGAAGGTAAATCAAGCAACAAGAAAGAGGCTTAGGCGGAAAGCTTGTGGTTTTGGGCTTGCGGACCTGTGGTTGATTGTTAGGGGATGAGTGGGAGAAGGATGGATATGGAAATGAAGAATGCGTCTGAGTTGCAGGAGCGGCAAATGCAAGCGCGACCGGTACTGCTTTGCGCAGGAGTCGACCAAATCGCTCCGCTTGCAAAGCTGGGGCTTGCGAGGAAGAACTGGTCGGAATCCTGGATCGGCGTTTGCCATAGCTCGCAAGAGGCGCGCAAGTTGGTCGCCGAAAACGAGGAGATTTTAGAGGTTTGGGTTTATGGCTCCGACGATATGGAAGCCATGAACTTGGCGGCGGGTTTGAAGTTCGAGCGGAACAGCCTACGGGTCTTTTTGCTTGCGGATTCCGGTACGGGCTCGTTCATGAGTCGTTGTGATGCGGCGCATATCGTTGCTCGCGTGGGGTCGAGCGCCGTTATGGGCTTGTTTGCTTCGGCTGAGCAGGTGTACGGGAGCGCTCCCAAGGCGCACAAGGAAGAGCCCGTGCGGCGGGGAAGTGCTTTCAGCTTGGGCGGTACGCAGGCGTTGGAGCCGATTGCCTCCACTGCGACTGCACCCCAAAGTGAGATGTTGCGTGATGCTCCTGATGTGAGCGTGAAGCTTCTTGCTTCGGCCGATGATGGTTCGGGGGATATGCCGGACTTGGATGAACCGGCGAAAGTGATTGCTGTGGATAGCATGTCGCAGGACCCTTCGCTGTTGGAGACGGCGCCGTTCAAGGTGGTGAGCTCCCGTTCAAGCGCGCCTGCAAGTTTTCCACCTTCGAATGACTCGTACGTTTTGAGCGTTGTAAGCGGCAGCGGGGGCTCGGGCAAGAGCTCAATCGCGGCCATGATCGCCTGCCTTTCCCAGATGACGGGTGCTAAAACGCTTGTTATCGATGCTGATTTCCAGTTCGGCGATGAGCCTTGGCTTTTGGGAAGGAAAGCTCCTTTCGATTTAGTTGAGCTTGCCCGGCATGAGAACCGGATCAGTGAGCTGACTTGCGAAGGTGGGCTCCCGGCCGTGTTATCGGCGCCCGAGAGATTGGAAGATTCGGAGCTTGCCGCCGCTTCGATAAAACAGCTTGTTGCCTTGGCGTGCCGGCATTTCGACATCATCGTTGTGAACACTGGTTCTTTTTGGATTGATGCTCACTTGGATTTGCTTGAGGTTTCGGACCGAAGCCTGTTCGTGATGGACCAGCGGCCAACGTCCATTCGTTCTTGCGCTCGCGCGATAGAGCTTTGCGTTCGTTGCGGTTTGCCCTTGCAGCGCTTCTCCTTTGTGCTTAACGGATGTGGGCGGCAGGCATTGCTTAGCTCTTTGGATGCTTCGTGCGCGCTGAAGGGGGTCAAGGTGGAGGAGTTGCGCGATGGCGGTGATGAGCTTGCCGAGCTGCTGGGAGCCGGTTTGCCTCTTGAGCTGATCGAGGCAAGGAATCCATTCGTGATGGATTTGGCCTCTTTTGTTGACGACCTTTTGCCTTTGCCTTCTTCGACGCTGGGGTTTCTTGGCAAGGGTGGTGCTAAGCGCATGCGCCGCAGGCGTCCGCAAAAACCCAAAAGAAGGAGGGCGTCATGACTTTAACGGAGCGTGTTGAGAAGAGCAAGGCGCTGGCCAGCTCATGGGGCCAGCTTGAGGTAATCGTTCCGGGGGACGATGTGTTCGAGGAGTTCAGGGAAGAGGTTGCCTGCCGCTTGCCGCCGGCACATGTGGCTCAACTGATCAAGCGCAACCCTGTGCAGGCAAGAAGCGAAATACGTTTGACCTGCGAGGAAGTTGTCGAGGATTGTCCTTGGTTCACCCGTGGGGACGATGGCGGCGAACCTTTGATCGGGCGTTACCTCGATTCGATCTTCGGCTTGGGGCCGCTGGAGCCTTTGATTGCCGATGAGTCCATTACCGAGGTCATGGTAAACGGATATGCCTCCCTTTATTTCGAGCGCGAGGGCAAGCTTGAACGAGCCCGGTCCGCCTTTTCCAGCGACGAGCAGGTAAGGGCGCTGATCGATCGCATCCTTGCCCCATTGGGGCGCAGGGTCGACGAGTCTTCGCCCATGGTGAACGCTCGTTTGTCCCAAGGGCATCGTGTTAACGCGATCATCCCGCCTTTGGCGCTTGATGGTCCGGCTCTGACCATTCGTAAATTCCGGAGCAAGGTTTTGTCTCTTGACGAGATGGAACGGATGGGCTCTTTCGACGTCTCCATAAAGAAGTTGATGATTTGGGCTGTGTCGAGGCGCTGCAACATTGCAGTATCTGGTGGGACGGGAAGCGGCAAAACCACCTTGCTTAATGCTCTGTCGTGCGTAATTTCCCCAGGTGAGCGAATTATTACCATCGAGGACTCGGCTGAACTGAGGTTCTTCGAGCATCCCCACGTGGTAAGGCTCGAGGCGCGCCCGCGCAATGCGGAGGGCTTGGGCGAGGTCAGCATCCGCGATTTGGTGATCAACTCCTTGCGCATGCGCCCTGATCGCATCGTCGTCGGCGAGTGCCGTGGAGCGGAGGCTCTTGACATGCTCCAGGCAATGAACACCGGTCATGATGGGTCTCTCACGACGCTCCATGCTAACTCGCCGAGTGAGGTTGTGTCCCGTTTGACGACCATGGTCCGCTATGGGGCCGATTTGCCGGTGTCGGTTATTGAATCGCAGGTGGCGAGCGCGATCGACCTCGTGATCCAGACGAGTCGTGAGCCTGGTGGCAAGCGACGCGTGACCGATATCGTTGGCTTCGAGCTTGATGAGGAGACGGGCCGTTGCCGTGCTCATCCTTACTACGTCTGGGACATGGTCCATCGGGTGGGCACTTGGGTCGATATCCCTTTGTGGATTGATGATCTTGCCTATCTTGGCATTGCGGAAGAAGGGGAGGTTGAGGAATGGAAGGCGCTTCTTTCGCCTGCGGCGTGATCTTCGCGTGCGGTTTTGCTTCGGTTTTCACCTTGGTTTTGGCCTTGTGCGTGCGCGTTAAGCGGATAAAGCGGGAGCGTTTGAGCGTTGGCGCCATGAGGGACGGCGAGACGATTCATGCCCGTCTGATCCGAAACGGAATGGGCGGATTGATTCCAGTGGCAAACTTTCTACTTCGTTTCGGTGCGGTGCGAGCGTATGCTGCGCGTTTGCTTCGCGTGTTCGAGGCAAAGGGTTACGACTCGGGTGAGCCCCAGTTGCTTTCCTTGCTTCTTGCCTTGCTTGCGTTGTGCGCTTTAGCGGGGTCGGTCTGTTCGGCGTCTTTGGTCTTCGGTGCGGCTTTGGCGTGTTGTGTTGCGGTGTTAGTCGGGTGTTGGGCTAAGCACTCCCAGGAACGCGCGGCTGATGAGTTCAAAGAGGCCATCCCCAATGCCTTGCGCACGATGCAAGCCTGCTTTTCCGTCGGGCATTCTCTTAGGCAGACCTTCGATCAGGTGTCCCAACGCTCGCACGGGCCCCTTTCGGTTTTGTTCGGAAAGGCAGCTGGCGTGCTGGCTTCGGGGGGCACGGTGCGCGATTCGCTTGCCTGTTTGAAGGAGGGGAGCGACGACTCGGAGCTTTTGTTCTTATCGACCGCTTTGGAGATTCAGCATCGTACGGGCAGCAGTATTCAGCAGGTGCTCGAGGTGACCCGAGGGGTCGTGGAAGGCGATCTTGAGATGCGTCGCTCCCTGCGCACGCAAACGGCGCAAGCTCGTCTTTCGGCTCGCATCGTCACCATCATGCCCTTTGCCCTGGTTGTTTTGTTTTCCCTGCTTTCAGAGGGCTTCCTTACGCCATTTTTCGAGAGCTTCGCGGGGATTTGCCTGCTAACCTGCGCATTGCTGATGCAGCTTGGCGGGATTTTGCTGGTGAGGAAGATGCTCAACGTGGGGGTGGTTTAGATGTATTCCGCCTTGCTTGCGTCGGGCATTACCGCTGCCGGCTTGGGATCGTTCTTCGCTTGCCTGTCGGTGCTTGTTAAACGCAAGGTCGCCCTTCGAAGACGCAAGGCTCAAAGGTCCTTGGGTGTAACCGATGTCTCTACCGGGGACGCGACCTCACTGGAATCGTCCGAGCTTCAAAAGCGGCTCATTTCCCTGCTTGCCGCCAAAAGCCAGACTTGTAGCGTTCTGCCGGAGGAGGGGGTTGGGCGTGTTTGGGCTTTGGGCTTGGGCTCGGCGGACGAGCTCTTGAGGAAAGCGGGGCTTGCTGGGCGGGTTACGGTTGCCGGAATCGTATGCGCGAGGAAGCGTTGGTCCGTCAGCTTGGCGCTTTTCGGCTTCTTGCTGGGCTCTTTGTTCTCGGAATTATTTGCGCTCCTTTTGCTTTGCGTTGGTTTTTTCGTTGGGTGGCGCTTGCCCGTTATGGCACTCAAGCGTGAGAAGCAGGCGCGTTCGGATTCCGTTGAGCGTGATTTGGCAAGGATGTTGGAGGTGGTCGTCTTGGGTTTGCGAGGAGGCCTTTCTTTCGATCAGTCGATTTCGTATTACGCAGAATATTTTTCGGGGGGTTTGGCGGCATCTGTTTCCTTGGCGCAAACGCAGTGGTCCTTCGGATTGCTGGGCCGTGAGGAAGCTCTGTTCGCCTTGGCGGATTCGTATGATTCGCGCTTGGTGCGCGAAGCGGTGGACAGCATCAGCCGATCGCTTAGGTATGGAACCTCTTTGGCTGACGATCTGAGCGATTTGGCGGTTTCCGTTCGCGCCCGTCGCAAAGCGCGCCTTGAGGAGGCTGTTGCCAAGGCTCCGGTGAAGATGCTCTTGCCTGTTGGCACCTTGATACTTCCGGCAATGTTGATTTTGGTGGTGGGCCCGATCCTACTCGATCTTATGAATAGGTTTTAGTTGAAGGGAAAGGAATTGATTATGGAAAACTTGATCAAACGCTCTAACGAGTTGAGCTGCGAATTTTATGCGAAGGCTCAGACGTGGATACGTCATCTTGCCTGCGAGCGCGGCCAGGGAACGACCGAGTATGCAATTTTGGTGGGCGTGCTTGTCGTCATTGCCATTCTTGCGATCACCGTCTTTCGCCCCAAAATCCAGGAGCTTTGGGATGCAATCTCGAGTGGGATCAATGGTTTGTAGCGAATGCGGGCAATCGACGGTCGAGTATGCGGTGATCATGGCTGCGTTTCTCACGCTTATCATTGCGCTCGCGTCTTTGTGGCAGGTGCTTGACGGGGGCGTGTTCGTGGCTCATGCACTCGCTTCCGCCTCGCATCATCTTACGGGAGTTTTTTCGGGGGTGGTGGCCGATGCATTCCTGGTTTAAAGGTGCGCTTGCCAGGGATTCCGGTCAGGCGAGCGTCGAAGGGGCCTTTTTGATCCCGATTCTTCTGATTTCGCTCCTTCTTTTACTGCAACCTGGAATCGTTTTGTACGACCGCATGGTTATGCATGCCGCGGCGTCCGAGGGCTGTCGCCTTCTTTCGACGAAGCCTGCGGGCGAATCGATGAAAACGTATGAGGCTGCGGTGAAGCGCGCCCTTGGCGCGGTCCCGCAGCAGGATTGTTTTCATGTTCATGGAGGTACGTGCTCTTGGAAAGTCGAGCTTTCGGGAAGTGAGGGGACGAGCCAGGTTTCGGTGACGATCAAGAACAGGCTGAGGTTTTTGCCCTTGTTCGATTGGGGAGGACGCGCGCTTGGCATCTTGGATGCGGATGGCTGCATGGAGCTTGAGGTGAAATCTCAGGCTTCCGGTTGGCCTGCGTGGGTTTCCGAGAGCGCACAGGGAAAGAGCCCAAGGAGGTGGATAGGCGAATGGAGAGAGTGATGGAATCGATTGACGAACTCGTGGCGGGCGAGGAGGGCTTTTCGACCGTTGGTGTTGCGATTGCTCTGCTTGTTACCCTGTCGTTGATTTTCAGCGCAGCTCAGGTGTATGAGATTGATTCCGCTTCGGCTAACGTGCAAGACGTTGCTGATGCCACTGCTCTTGCCTCCGAGAACGTGATCGGCGAGTTTTACATCGTTGCTTCCGTTTGCGATGCGCTTGTTTTGTCCTTGTCGCTTAGCTCGGTTGCCTGCCTTGGCGTCGGTGTGGCTTGCGCCTGCATCCCGCCTACTGCCGCATTAGGCGAGAAGTTCATCTCCTTTTCGTCCGACATTGCTAAGGCGCGGGATACCTTCGGGGCGAAGGCGAACGAGGGGCTGAATAAGCTTCAAAGTGTGTTGCCGTACTTATCTATGGCTAAGGCTGCTCAAATTGCTGCTTCGAACAGCGCAAACGACCATGCCGTGTATGCAAGCGTTGTCGTGCTTTCCCCTTTGAAGGGGTCCGATTTGGAGGCTTTGAGCTTTTCCGCGGCGGATGATGCTGCGGATGCGGTGGATGGCAATCTTGAAGACTTGGAAGATGCCGCTGAAAAGGCGGAAGAGGCAGCGCAGGCGGCTAAGGAATGGAAGGAAAAGGCTTACAAGGCTGATTCCGGCAGCCGAAGCGATTACTGCATGTATCAGCGTGCGAAGGGTTTGGCTGGATTGAGCGGCTCCAAGAACCCTTATTTCTCCTCGGTGGAAACCTGGTCGTTCACCGCTGCTTTCAAACGTGCCAAGGCGTACTACGAAAAGCGCTTGTCAGCGGAGTCGCCCGAGGATTCCTCGGTAATGGAGAAGGCTCGCTCATCGTTGCGCAAACGGGTGTTCAAATTTGCGGTTAAGCAGATGAAGAAAGGCTACGTAAACGAAAGCGAAAATTCTTTTTCCGCATACTTTCCGCTTTTACCGAAGAACACCTCGGAAATGCGCGATACCGAGCTCTACACGCAATCGGTGTACCCGATTTACGTAAAGGATGGCAAACGCGTGATGCACGCCTGGTCTGGATGTCCAGGGATTGAGGGGGCTTCCGCGGGTAAAGGCTCAATTTCCCAGATGGATTCAGGCGATTTCGGAACCTGCGAGCGTTGCGAGTTCAAGCCAAGCAGTATGGGCAAGGTTCTTGCGGCCTCCACCAACATCGAAAACGGCTTCGAGTATTACTACCGTATCGTCGCCGAGGCAGCGAAAGAATATGAAGAAGCGATCGCTCAATTGCAGCCCGCCAAGGAAGAGGCTGGCAACATAGCATCCTTGCTTTTCGGGAAGATCAAGGATGCGCTTGCGGAGGCCGCCAAGGCGCGTATCACGGTTGCGCCGCCAGGCCGAATGGGCTCTCTGGTGATAACTGCGGATGTATTTCATCATTCTGCAAGCGATGCATTCCCCTCTTCGTTCGTGTCGAATTCGGGCTCTCTTGGAGCCAGGGTTGCGCTCTCCTCCGCTTGCTTGCTTAGGGAGGATTCCAACGAGGGGGAGACCGTCATATCGACTTTTCTGGATGGCTTTGCCCATGGGGACGCAGGCCTAGTTGGAGCGGCCGATCGGGCTTTTGACTTATGGTCGGGTATTTTGACGGGTTATTCCCAGGGGCAGCTTGCGCTTGTCCGTACGGTGAAGGAGACCCTTGATTCAATACCTTTTGCTAGCGAAAGCGGCTTGGGCGATTGGGCGGCGGGAAAGCTGACCGGTGTTATAGAGGGTGCCGGCTTGGAGCCTCCTGAGTTGCGCGCCGCAAAGGCGGTGCTTGTCAATTCCGGCGATGTGCTTGCGTATGCGGACGGGTCGTTTGCCGCCCGCTTGATAAGCCTTAAGAAGATGGCGGCTAGCTCGAAGGACGGCAGCTTGTTTTCCGGCTCTTTGACTCAGGCCGAGCAGGCGGCCCTATCCTCGGTTTCCTGGTTGGGGGACGAAATAGAGCTTGGGTCCATCTCGATTTTCAATGGCGCGATCGAACTCCCCGTTGTGCTTGCGCTGCCTCCCTGTGTTCAGGGCTTCACCAACGGGGCAATAAGTTCCTTCTTCAACTCTATTGCCAGCTTGGCCTCCAGTCTTAGTGGTGAGAGAAGGTGGGAGTAATTATGGGTATTTCAGGTTCCGCCTTGGCGCGGAAGTTCGCCTCCAATCATGGTGAGCGGGGTCAAATGACCATCGAGTTTGTGGCTGTTTTCCCGGTTCTCTTGGTGATTGCCCTTATTTCCACGAACGTGGTTTTGCTCTTTTCCGAATGCGCTGGTTTCGATCGGGAATTCAGGCAGGAAGTGGCCAGGCTTGCTCCTTCGCCGGCATACGGCCAGACGGCGCAAGATATTGCAAGTCAGATTAGCGGGGATTTGGCGCGCTCGTTTTCCCGCGACTACCTTGATGTCTCGGTGTCGGCGGCTACTTCGGCGGATGGCTTGGCCACTTATGAAGGGGTCATCACCTTCACTCCGACCCTATTCGGCGCTGGGCGCTTGACAGGTGCCTTCGGCGTGCGGTTTCCGCAAATGCAGCATCATCGGAAAATCTTGGTTGACCAGTATAGGCCGGGGTGCTGATTTGAGCGGTATTGGTGTTCTTCGTCGTTTTGCGAGCAACGCCCTGTCGTCTAAATTGAGCCGGGCTTTCTTGTTGCTTGTTGCTGGTGTTTTCGTGTTGCTGTTTGTCGGGGGCATCGTTTCGAAAGTGTTCGAATCGCCCTTAACGAGTGCGGCCGCTACATCTGTTGGCGAGCTTGTTTCGGGCGATGATTTTGCTTCGTTTCCTGATGGTCTTTGGCGGTCGGTTTTAGCTAATGAATCTAATGAGATTCCTGAGTCGTTTGATTCCGAGTTGCTGGATTTGTCGGGTAAGGAAGCGTGGGCTTCAGCCGAGGGAAACGTACTTGGGTTTTGGTGCTCTGCTGTGCCCGAAAAGGCCATGGATAGCATTTCGGACGAGCTTGCGGGTAAGGGTTGGACCAAGGTCGATTCCGGTGTGCCTTGCATTGCGTCTTTTGTGAAGGATCAGGGCGTTTATCGGTGGTGCTATGTCGTTTGCCAGGGGGAAGCCGAGTCGAGCTTTGTTTCGATAATGCTTCGATAAGCGCAGGTTTTTGCGCTGCTTGCTTTGAAAAGGGAGGGGAAATGAAGGAAGGAAAGGCTTGCTGGGTTTCGTTTGGCGCTCGGGTGTTCGGGCGCTTTGGTATTGCCTGCCGTACGCGTTGGCGTTTGCTCGGCTTGTTCGATAAGCGCTTCGACGGAGATCTGCTTGTTATCGCGCCTTGCCGCAGCATTCATACCTTCGGTATGCGGGGTGCGATTGACGTGGCTTTTTTCGATCGGCACGGTGTGGTGCTTGCGGTAAGGCGCGTGCAACCTTGGAAGGTTTTTTCGTGTCGGAAGGCTGAAGGGGTGATTGAGCGAGCGGTTGTGGATCCCGAGTTTGCGTCTCGGTGGTTCGAGCCTGGTGACCAACTTTGCTTGGCGTGCACGGATGGGTAGTTTGACTGCGCCCATGGTGGGCGTTCGATCTGCGTTTTCGGCTTGGCTAAGCACGAGATTTATAAGCCCTCATTCAAGAGGGGAGCCCTAGATTTGCATGTGCATGAGGGCGGGAGAAGTTGAGCCTCGTTTGCGAGGCGGTAAAAATAAGGAGAATTGAAATGAGCGATTTGAAGAAGTGCCCGGTATGCGGGTCGAGTTGTTTTTCGGATATGGACGTCTGCTATGGCTGCTTGCATCGTTTCGGCGGCGATGAGGCACGAATCGAGGTCGGCCCCGAGCCTTTCAGCGAGGTTTCGCCTGGCGCATTCTCTTCCTGTGTGCAAGGCGACCAGGCCTACCGTCCCGTAAATGAAAATCTGAACGAAGGAAGCAGCGCGGGCGATGGCCAGGAAGCGCGTTTGGCGGATTGTCTTTTTGGCAAAGAAAAAGCCCCGTCATGTGACGAGGGCTGTGCATGCAAACTTGTTGAGCGGAAGGATTGTGATTTCGCTCAGATTGAGATCACCGTTCGCATTCCCAAAGACATGAGCTCGCTCATGGGGCAAAGTGCGGCTTGATTCGAGTGGTTTTAGCCTTGGCTTTGAGGCAGGCGGGAATAGTGCAATGCTTGCTGGGGCCTATTCGATGCCGATGGAGGCCAGGAACGCGAGCCATTTCTCGAAAGCTTCGTCACTGATGCAATGTTCGATATGGCAGGCTTCCTCCTCCGCTTCCTCGGGGGAGAGGCCGATCTTCTCGATAAGGAAGCGCTCGAGCATCTTTTCGCGCTTGAGCAGGGCGGCGCCATATTCGTATCCGGCTTCGGTGAGGGTGATGTCGCCGTAGTAGGGCTGATCGAGCATGCCTGCTTCCCGCAGCGACGAGATTGCTTTGGACACCGAGGCTTTCGACACCTCGAGTTTGTTTGCGACGTCGACGGAGCGGACTGCTTGGGTGGTCGTTCCGCCAAGCATGACGATGGCTTCAAGGTATTCTTCGTGCGACATCGAGACTTTAGTCATAAGATGCCCTTTCTTTGCTTTGGTGGCCCCGGGCGTGGCAAGCCGTTTTAGCTTGATTTGCTTATGCAAGGCGATTCTTGTTTGCGATGCTCGCCTGCTTGGTGTGTTTCATTGCCCCGCAAGATGCCTTGCGTGGTTTATACTTCGGAAATCATACCTTACAAAGGAGCATCTTATGCCAAGCAATCGCTATATTGACACCCGAGGTCGTTGTGGGGAGCCCATCGAATTCACCGAGGCAATCGTGAAGGGCCTTGCCGACGGCGGCGGCTTGTTCGTCCCCGAGGAGCTTCCGCATTTCACGCTCGAGGAGATTCTGGCGTTTGCCAAGATGCCCTACCATGCGCGCGCCGCAGCTGTATACAAGGCCTTCAACACCGATTTGTCCGACGATCTTGTTGATGAGCTGATGAAGAAGACCTACGGCGATCGTTTCGACACGCCCGAGATCGCCCCCATCACTTCTCTTGATGACGATTTCCACGTGCTTGAGCTCTGGCATGGCCCGACGAGCGCCTTTAAGGACATGGCTTTGCAATGCTTGCCCAATTTCTTCAGCGCAAGCGCCGCCGAGCTTCGTCGTCAGGGGAAGATCGATCATGAGTTCCTGATTCTTGTTGCCACTTCCGGTGACACGGGTAAGGGCGCCCTTGAGGGCTTTTGCGACGCTGAAGGGATAAAGATAGCCGTCCTGTATCCCGAGGGCGGTGTGTCCGACATTCAGTACAAGCAGATGGCCACGCAGCGGGGTGGCAACGTCATGGTTTGGGCGGTACGCGGAAACTTCGACGATTGCCAGACGGGCGTTAAAGCCGTCTTCGGCGACGAGTCTTTCGCCGAAAAGCTCAAGGCGGAGCGCGGCATCGCTCTGTCGAGCGCGAATTCCATCAACTGGGGCCGTTTGCTCCCTCAGGTCGTTTATTACGTTTCGAGCTATGCGCAGATGGTCGCCGACGGAAAGGTCGAGGCAGGCAAGTCCATCGACGTGTGCGTTCCCACCGGCAATTTCGGCAACATCCTGGCTGCGTGGTACGCGCGTCAGATCGGCACTCCCATCGAGCGCTTCGTTTGCGCCTCCAACGACAATCATGTTTTGACCGATTTCATCAACACCGGCGTCTACGACATCCGTGACCGCGAGTTCATCCTCACAGCATCGCCTTCGATGGACATTCTGGTATCTTCCAACGTTGAGCGTCAGGTGTTCGAGCTAACGGGCAGGGATTCCTCGCTGGTTGCCGAGTGGATGCGCTCCTTGAAGGAAAATAAATACTTCGAGCTCGATCCCGAAACCAAGAAGCGCCTACAAGATGATTATTCTGCTGGTTTTGTGGACAATGCCTGCGCCTTGGCAACCATCAAGGAAGTTTTCGAAAGCCAGGGGTATCTAATCGACCCCCATACTGCCGTTGCGATGAAGGTGGCTCAAAACAACAAGGGAACGAACCCGATGCTCGTTGCATCGACTGCCCACTGGGCCAAGTTCGGGGTCAACGTGTATCGCGCGCTGCATGGCATTGCGGCGGGCGATCCTTTGCCCGAAGAGGTTTCCAAACTTACCGATTGCGAGCTGAACGAGCTTATTGCCAAGGAGACTGGGGTGAACAACATCCCCGCAGGCTTGGCCGAGCTCGATTCGCTGCCCATTCGCTTCACCGATGTGATCGATGGCGATATCGATGCCTTGGAGTCCGCGGTTTGCTCATTTTTGGCGTAGCTGCCGGCTGAGGCATTGCCTCTCGATTGTTTGGAACTTGCTCCTCTTATTTGAGGGTTTTTGAATCGAACACGAACAAATGTGCTAGTATACGAACAAATGTTTGAAACAATACAGGAGTTCGTTGGTGGTAAGGCAGACGCAACGTGTCATTTTGGGCATCGATCCCGGTTTGGCTCATACAGGATGGGGCGTTGTTTTGCAGTGCGCCTCGAAATTGAGCTGCGTGGCGTATGGGTGCATCGAAACCAACAGCTCCACTTCGCTTGAGCTGAGGCTCCGCAAAATATACGAGCAGACGGTGGCCGTCGTCGAGCATTATCAGCCTACGTGCGTCGGCATCGAAACGGTGTGGTTTGGCGTGAACGTTCAGAGCGCTTTTGCGACGGGGCAGGCTAGAGGGGCTGCTCTGGTGGCCTGTGCTGCTCCGGGCATCGAGGTGGCCGAATTTGCTCCGAGCCAGATAAAGTTGGCGGTGGTCGGTACCGGATCTGCCGATAAGGCACAGGTTCAGTACATGGTTAAGCAGGTTCTTGGTCTTGATCAGGTGCCTCGTCCTGATCACGCGGCTGACGCTTTGGCTGCGGCGATTTGCTTTGCGACCCATTCTTTCCCGAGTTTTGGGAGAAGAGAGGCTGGTTTATCGTGATTTCAACTTTGTGCGGAGATGTTCTTGCGCGTCAGAGCTCTTCGATTGTTATCGAAGTTTCGGGCGTGGGCTACGAGGTGCTTATGTCTTCCCGTGATTTGGCCAGCTTGCCCGAGCCCGGCTCAACGGCGCGTATTCTTACCAAGCTGCTGGTTAGGGAGGATTCTCTTTCCCTGTACGGCTTCCTTAGCTCTGAGGCAAAGGATGCTTTCGAAAAGCTTATCGGTGTTTCCGGCGTGGGTCCGAAAGTGGCGCTTGCCGTCCTTTCCACTTATGCTCCTGCCGAGCTTGTAAGTTATGTTGCCCTGCAAGACGCGGCGGCCATACAGCGCGTCCCTGGCATTGGTAAGAAAATGGCCTCGCGTATCATTCTTGAGCTTAAGGACAGCTTTGAGGGGACGAATGCGGTGTCCCAGGACGGAATTGAGCCGTTGCAGCCTCAGCTTGCGAGTTCCTTTGCCGGCGCACTTGAGGCTCTGCTTTCTATGGGCTTCACCGATACCGAGGCTCGCCTTGCCTTGAAGGGTTGTCCCGTTGACGGCTCCGAGGCTGTTTTGCTGCAATATGCGCTCAAGAGGTTGGGAGACTAATAGCTCATGAGTGGCGAATTTAAAATAGAAAGCGTGTTGTTCGATTCGGGCGAGTCCGGCTCCAGCGCCTACGATCAGGCTGCTCGTACCACATCAACGGAGTTGGTTGAGGAAGACCTTGCCCTGGATCGCAGCTTGCGTCCCAAATACTTGGGCGATTACTTGGGCCAAACCAAGGTGAAGGAAAGCCTTTCGATTGTGATTGAGGCTGCCAAGCGTCGTGGTGAAGCGGCGGACCATATCTTATTCAGCGGCCCGCCGGGTCTTGGTAAAACCACGCTTGCAAGCGTGGTCGCCAACGAAATGGGCGCCCATATCAAAACGACGAGTGGCCCCGCCATAGAGCGCACGGGGGATTTGGCGGCCATTCTTACCAACTTGGAGGAAGGCGATGTTCTTTTCATTGATGAGATTCATCGCATGAATCGTATGGTGGAGGAAGTTCTCTATCCTGCCTTGGAGGATTTCGTTCTCGATATCGTTGTGGGGAAGGGCCCTGCCGCGCGCTCGATTCGTTTGGATTTGCCTCGGTTCACCCTTATTGGCGCAACTACGAGGACCGGCCTTTTAACGGGGCCTTTGCGGGATCGTTTCGGTATAGCGTTTCGTCTTGATTACTACAGCCCTGAAGAGCTTTCGCAGATCGTTGTTCGCTCTGCTTCGATTCTCGGCATCGACATCATGGAGGAAGGCGCCTTGGAGATAGCCCGCAGGAGTCGTGGTACGCCCCGTTTGGCCAACAGGCTTCTCAAACGCGTGAGGGACTGGGCTCAGGTGAAGGGCGATTCGGTTATCAACGAGGATTGCGCGGCTCAGGCCCTCAGCTTTTTCGAGGTCGATTCCTTGGGTTTGGACCCTATGGATAATCGCATTCTCGGTTTGCTTTGCGAGCAATTCGCCGGTCGTCCCGTTGGCTTGTCAACCTTGGCCTCGGCTCTATCCGAGCAGCCTGATACGATCGAGGACGTGTACGAGCCCTACCTGCTGCAGCAAGGATTGCTTATGCGCACTCCGAAAGGTAGGCAAGCCACGGCTCGCGCCTTCGATCATTTGGGTATCATTGCCCCCGAAGGCATTTAACGAAGGAGAGCTCGATGTTCACTCAGGATTACCTGATGCGCATGATTTTGGAATTGGCCGGAGCCATACGTAAAAGCATTCTTACCGCCAAGGTAGATGACGACCCGGAGGGTGCCGCCCAGCTTCTGGAAGCTACCCTTGACGGTGCTACCGAAATGGACTCCAGCTTGCTTTTGAGCTTGGAGCCGGATTCCATGGCTGCAATGCTGCAGATCTCGGGGTCCGACCCTCAACTTATGACTTATGTTTCGCGTATCCTTCTGCTCGAGTCTCACTACCTCAAAATGGCTCAGCGTCACTCCGAAGCGGAGCTCAGACATGGTCAGGCTTTTGCCGTCGCCAAAGCTTTCGGCATCCCTTTGTCTGATGACGATATCGAGGAGCCCAAGATCAATTCCTTCCTCGATTCGGAAGCCAAGTAGGCAAACCTAAAGCCTAATGATGCAAAGAGCCGCCTCTTCTTTCGCCTTTTCGGCAAAGGAGGGGCGGCTTAATTTTGCTTTGATGTTTGGGCTTGAATCCGCGGGGTGGTTAAAAACGTGGATTTTTGGTTTCTTAATAGCTCTCTAAACCTAAAGTCCTAGAGCCTTATGAACATCGCATCGCCGAATGAGAGCATGCGATAGCGCCGTTTGATGGCATGGCGGTAGGCTCGTATCACGTTGTCGCGGGTGCTAAACGCGCTTACGAGCATCATGAGCGTGGAGCGGGGCACGTGGAAGTTGGTGATCAGCTGATCGACCACGTGGAATTCGTATCCAGGCAAGATAAAGAGGTTCGTTGATTCTCGGTCGCGTGCGCGCAGCTCATCGTTTTCCTTATCCCAGGCCGACTCAAGCGATCTGACGCTGGTGGTTCCCACCGCGATCACGCGCCCGCCTCGTTCTTTGCATGCCTTTATGGCGTCGACGGTGCGCTGCGGTACGGTGTAGAACTCCGTATGCATCGCGTGGTCGCGCGGGTTTTCCTCGTCGACGATGCGGAAGGTGTCCAAGCCAACCTCCAGGTGCACCGTCTCCCATTCAACGCCTTTCGCCTTAAGGCGCTCGATCAGCTCGGGCGTGAAATGCAGTCCCGCCGTAGGGGCCGCAGCGGACTTTTCCTCGCGGCTGTATACCGTCTGGTACATCTCCTCGTTGCCCGCATAGCCCTTGATGTAGGGAGGTAGGGGAGTGTGGCCAACGGCATGAAGCGCTTCGTCGAGCGATGCGCGTGTTGTACTCAGACGCGCAAGGCGCTCGCCCTTCTGCCCGCCTTCGACCCAGTCGATGATCTCGGCGCTTAAGGCAACTTCACCGTTTTCATCGGCAAAATCAACTAAGGCTCCGGTTCCGGGCTTGAGCCGTTTGCCGGGACGCACAAGGACCTCCCATATCGCGGAAGAGTCTTTCTTAGGTTCCACGTCAAAGCGCTCGCGCAAAAGGAAGACCTCGGCTGAACCACCGGTGCCGCGCTTCTGCCCAAGAAGACGCGCCGGCATGACGCGTGTCTCGTTTGCGACGAGCAGGTCGCCCGGCTGCAGGTATTCTTCAATGTCCTTGAAAATGCGGTCCTCGATAGCTCCGGTGTCCCTTTTCATGACGAGCATCCTGCATTCATCGCGGATGGGGGCGGGCTCCTGTGCGATGAGCTCTTCAGGAAGTTCATAGTCGAAATCATCGGTTTTCATATTGAGCAGTTTCTCTTTTCGTTTGAGCTCTTTTGCTTTCTTGCGTTCGAGTTTGCGTTGCTCGCGGTCGGCCTTGGCCTCCTCGATCGACCAGTGGCATCCGCAATAATTTTGCCGATACATCCCAAGCTCGCGGCTGCGCGTTGTGGCTTGGGAGTAGTAGGGGCGGTAGTCGTTGTGGATGGGGGTGAGGCTCGGATAAACGGCGCAGGCTTTCTTCAGCTCCTCGCCGCAAACCTCGAAGAGCTGATAGGGGCTTACCGCCAAGGTGGTGCCAAGCGCATCGAAGCCGAACTCGTGGGCATATGCTGCGGCACGTTCGAGCCTGAAACGGTAGCAAGCCCGGCATCTGCGTGCGCGCGGTTCGCTAGGGTTCCAGGCTTTGGTAACGCAGGCTCCCCATTCGTCGTTGTTCCAGCAGTCGCTTACAACAGGAATTTCATTGGCACGCGCCCATGCGAGCAGCGTGTCCAGTCGTTGTTGGTATTCCTCGGCGGGCTCGATGTTGGCGTTGCTGAAGAAGATGGTGATGTCGTGGCCGTCTTCCGCGAGCAGGCGATAGGGCTCCAAGGAGCAGGGACCGCAGCAGGCATGCAGCAATAGCTTCATGTTTCGGTTGATGCTCCTTTCGATTTGACCTTAATTTATCAGCCTCGGTTTAGGAAACATATAGTACCATCACACACTATGGAAGGAGTCTAGCCAAGGCTCATTCCCCACGCTGAGCTCACATGAGTTCAGGCGGCGGACAAGTCGCAGGTCATATGCGTTTTCCATCCGGGTTAGCGCCGATGACCTGTAAGCCAGGCCAGGGTTTTCAAAAACGCGCTTTGCTTTAATCGCCTTGTCCGGTTTTATCAGCCTCGTGAAAGGTGATTGATGGAAGACCGATCGTACCAGGCCATATTTTTCGATCTCGATGGAACCTTGCTTCCCATGGACATCGACGATTTCCTTAAGAAATATGGCGTTCAGCTGGGTAAATTCTTTGCTGATGAGGGCTTTGACGACCCTCAGGGTTTGGTGAAGAAGGTGTTTACCTGCACGGCTGTCATGTGCGACGAGCACGAGGGTCTTACCAACAAGGAGGCTTTTTGGGAAGCCTTCGAAAAGGACACTGGCTTGAGCCAGGAGCTCATGGAGCCCAAGATGTATGAGTTCTATCGTGGTCCTTACAACGAAATCGCTGCCGATTTGGCCTCTTTCCCGCAGGCCGCTTACGTGGTCAAGCTTCTTCGCAAGAAGGGCTATCCGCTCTATCTCACCACCATGCCCATTTTCCCCACCACCGCCGTCCGCGAGCGCATCGGGTGGGTTGGCCTTAACGAGGACGATTTCGAGCGCATGACCACGTACAGCAATTCGTCCCACGTTAAGCCGAGTCTTGATTACTACCAGGAGAATCTTTCCTACGCCGGGCTTAAAGGCGAGGACGTTTTGATGGTAGGCAACAACACTTCCGAAGATCTTGCGGCCATGGAACTTGGTTGCGACGCGTTTTTGGTCACCGACATGATGATCGATCCCATCGATTTCGATTTGTCGCAGGTTCGCCATGGCTCGTTCGACGATTTCGTCAAGTTCGCCGAATCCCTGCCCGATTGCGAGCCTCATGAGCTTGATTTCATGAGCTTGCTTGAGATGGGCACGGAATTCCAGGATGAAGAGGAATAGCTCGTGGCTTTGTTCGATTACGAGCTTAAGGCGAGCTGCGGCCATGCCCGCGCAGGCGTGTACGAGACCGCGCACGGATCTTTCGAGACGCCTCTGTTCATGCCTGTCGGCACGTGCGCAACCGTTAAGGGCGTTCGCCCCGAAACTCTGAAGGAAATAGGTGCGCAGGTTATTCTCTCCAACACGTATCACCTGGCGATGCGCCCTGGTGCCGACCTTATTGCCGAGGCGGGCGGCCTTCATTCTTTTATGGCCTACGATGGTCCTACCCTTACCGATTCCGGTGGATTCCAGGTATTCAGCCTGGCCAAGACGCTGAAGCTCGATCCTAACGGCGTTAAGCTGCAGAGCATCTACGATGGTTCGCGTCACTACTGGACGCCCGAGGAAAACATGGACATCCAGCAGAAGCTCGGTGCCGATATCGTGATGCAGCTCGATCAATGCACGCCGTATCCTGCCGAGAAAAGCTTCGTCGAGCGCGCCGTTGATCTGTCGTCTGCGTGGGCTGAGCGCTGTCTGGCGGCCCATACTCGCGCCGATCAAACCCTTTTCGGCATTGTCCAGGGAGGCATGCATCTTGACCTGCGCCTGAAGTCGGTCGAGCGCCTGATGCAGATCAACGACGATTCGCTTGCCAAGGGTGGTCAGGCCTTCGGTGGCTACGGAATTGGCGGTTACTCTGTTGGCGAGCCCCATGAGCTCATGTTCCAGACGCTCGGCACGGTCGCGCGTGCCTTGCCCGAGAGCAAGCCCCGCTACCTGATGGGCGTCGGCAACCCAACCACCTTGATGCGTGCGGTGCATGAGGGCGTCGACATGTTCGACTGCGTTCTTCCTACTCGCACGGCCCGCATGGGCACGGCTTTCAGCCACGCCGGTCGTATGAATATGACGAACGCCAAGTTCGCCCGCGATTTCGGTCCTCTTGACCCGGATTGCTCATGCCCGGTTTGCCAGAAGCATTCGCGTGCCTACATTCGTCATCTGGTCAAGCAAAAGGAAATGCTCGGCGGCATTCTTCTTTCGATTCACAACCTGTATTTCCTGTTGCACCTGATGGACGAGGCTCGTGCCGCCATCCATGCGGGGACCTTCGAGGAATTCTATCGAGACTGGATGAATTCCCCGGCTGCAAATGATTACTAATAGAAACTGATCGAAACAGCCCTTTTTCGCGGTATTATGAACAATTGCATATTCGCGTAGTGCGTCCATTTGCCTGTTTTACGGGCAAAGCGCACTGCTTTGTTTATTTAGGTAATGAAAGCGATTCCAATAGGGGAGCGTATGTCTGAAGAAAATAACGAGCAATCATCCGAAAAGGACGAGGCTCTAGGGCTAGAGCCTGAAGCCGTCGCAAACGAGTCCGAAGGCGCTTCGCCCGAGCCCGAGGTCAAGTCCGACGGCCAGGCTCAAGAAGGCAAGGCCGACAAGCCTGAGGCCGATTCCGAAGTGAAGGCCGATTCATCCTCCAAGGAAGCTGAGGGCGAGAAGAGCTCCGAGCCCAAGGATGCCGCTGAAGGTGCAGCCGGCAAAGCTGAGGAAGCTCCAACTCCTAAGTTCAAAGCACGCGGCAAGGTCAGCAAATCCGCCAAGGCTCCTAAGCCCACGCGCGAGGAGAAAGCTGCTGCCAAGGTTTTGAAAGGCCAGCGCAAAGAGCGCGCGAAGGCTCAGAAGAAGGCAGATAAGCATGAGCGCTCCGTCAGCATCGCTAAGGAAAACGCTCGCCGTGCCGCCAAGAAGAAGAGCAAGGTTAAGAAC
The DNA here is from genome assembly GCA_963635145.1 of Oscillospiraceae bacterium. Classification (GTDB taxonomy): domain Bacteria; phylum Actinomycetota; class Coriobacteriia; order Coriobacteriales; family Eggerthellaceae; genus Anaerotardibacter. The sequence continues at coordinate 12,320 of CAVHFE010000016.1, read as the reverse complement.
CCGAACCGCCGCAACGTGTGGCTGATCATCCTCACCACCTTGCTCGTCATCGGCGCATGCTTCGCCTTCATTCCTCCTCAAGAGAAGATCAACCAGGGCCTGGACGTTCAGGGCGGCTTGTCGGTTGTCCTTTCGGCAAACACCACCGATGGTTCCGATATCTCTTCAGAAGACCTTGAGAAATCCCGCTCCGTCATCGAGAGCCGCGTCAACGCGCTCGGTGCTTCCGAGGCTGTTGTGCAGGTTCAGGGCAACAACCAGATTCTGGTTCAGATTCCCGGCATGACCGACGCGGAGACCGCCCTGAACACCATCGGCAAGACGGGTGTCCTTGAGTTCGCTCGTGCCGATTCGTTCACCAACGATGAGGACAAAACCGCAATCTCCAGCGGCAGTTACGCAAGCCAGCAGACCTTCACCGACGATTTCGGCAACTCCTTCCAGGGCTCCCAGACCACGTATGCCAGCGTCAAGGGCAGCTACACCCCGCTGATCACCGGCGAGAACATCACCAGCGTCAGCGTTGATCGCGCTTCCGAGACCGGTACCGACTACGCCGTTAATATCAAGCTCGACTCCGAGGGCACCAAGGCTTTCGCCGAGGCCACCAAGGAGCTTGCATCCGATAAGGGTCAGATCGTCATCATCCTCGACGGTCAGATTCAAAGCGCGCCTGCCGTTCAGTCAGAGATCACCGGCGGCGAGGTTTCCATTACCGGCAACTACACCCTGAAGGAAGCCCAGGCCCTGCAGACCGTCCTTGAGTCCGGCTCGCTGCCCGTGAGCTTCAAGTACGAGCAGAGCCAGGTCGTTGGTCCTACCCTTGGTCAGGACGCATTGGCAACCGGCGTGCTCGTCGCGCTTATCGGTTTGATCCTGGTTATCCTCTATCTTTTGTTCTTCTACCATGGTCTGGGCCTGCTGACGGCTGCCGCAATGGCCGTGTTCGCGGTCCTCTACATGGGCTTGCTCGGCTTCTTGTCGTCGCTTGGCTTGTTCAGCTTGTCCCTTGCGGGTTTGGCCGGCGTCGTTCTGACAATCGGTATGGCTGCCGACTCCTCGATTCTGGTTTTGGAACGCTTCCGTGAGGAAATCCGCATGGGCCGCAGCGTCCGTGCAGCATCCGTTACCGGCGTGCGCCACGGCATCCTGACCTCCATCGACGCCGACTTGGTCACGCTCGTTTCCGCGTTTACCCTGTTCTTCCTGGCAAGCGCTTCGGTCAAGGGCTTTGGCATGACCCTTGCTTTGGGCATCATCTGCGACATCGTCATGATGCTCATCCTCAAGGCGCCTTTGGTTCGCCTGCTTGCCCCCATTTCCATCGCCAAGCATCCCGGCTTCTGGGGCGTTAAGGATTGCGAGAAGGCGGCCCCCGTTTATGCCGAGCTCACCGAGTTGCAGAACACTCCCAACCCCGAGCCCTCCGTGGTTTCCGAGGCGGCGGAGCACTTCAAGGCGGTTAAGGGTCGCTTCATCAAGAAGGACATCAACTTCATGGGCGCGCGCAAATATCTGCTCACCTTCTCCGCGTGCTTGATCGTTCTTTCCTTCCTCGTGGTGGGCGTGAAGGGCGTCGACTTCGGCATCGAGTTCGTTGGCGGTACCTCCATTACCTTCAGCGATACCGGCGATGTGACTGCCGATCAGATGCGCTCTGCGTTTGAGAAAGTGGGCGAGAGCGATGCCGTTATCCAGACTACGGAATCCAATGGTGCCAGCGGCTTCTTGATCCGTACCACCACCACTTCCGCCGAGGACGCCGCCTCGCATGCTCAGTCCGTTGCCAGCTCGCTTGGTCTGTCCACCAACTCCTACCAGGTAAGCACCATCGGTCCTGACTGGGGTGCGAGCGTCATTAACTCGTCTTTGATCGCCTTCATCGTTTCGCTGCTCCTGATCATCTGCTACATCGCGGTCAGGTTCGAGTACAAGATGGGCGTCATGGCCGTTATTGCCTTGTTGCACGACCTCATCATCGTGGTGGGCATCTACGCTCTGGTAGGGCGCGAGATCACGCCTAACACCGTTGCGGCCCTGCTTACCATCCTGGGTTACTCGCTCTACGACACCGTGGTCGTGTTCCACCGCATCAACGAGAACATGAAGGAATCCAGGGTCAAGACCACCTTCCTCTCGATGGCCAACCATTCCATCAACCAGGTCTTTATCCGAACGATCAACACCACGACTACCTCTCTTGTCCCGGTTATCGCAATGTGCCTGTTCGGCGGGGAAACTCTGCAGGACTTCGCGTTCGCGATGGTCATCGGTTTGGTCTCCGGTTCTTATTCCTCCATTTGCGTTGCAACGCCTTTGTTCTGCATTTGGAAGTCCCGCGAGGAGGTCTTCGCTAAGCTTCGTCGCAAGCTGGGCGATGCGGTCGAGATCTTCACTTTTGCAAGTACGCCTGTCCTGGCGCTGAGCGCTTCCGGTGCTTCCGGCTCTGTGGGCGTTTCCGCTCCGGCTGCTTCAACCGATGCGGGCGATGAAGCCGGCACGAGCAACGCAAAGGCGAAGGATGGCGAATCGGGCGATTCTTCCACTGAGAAGAAATTCAAGCCCAAGCAGAAGGCTCCCGAGGCTGCGCGTCCGCGCTATCGTCGCAAGAAGAAATAGGAGACATCATGCGCGAAGGTTCCGCACCTAACTTCTGCCCTCCCGTTGAAGAGGGCGTGGTGTTCACGTTCGAGGACGTCAAGGGCGATTTGACTTACCTGGAGTTTCTGGGAATCATCATCCATCAGGATCGCCAGTACGCCTGCTTCTTCCCTGTTGCTCAGGGGCAAGAGCAGGGGACTGGGGATTCTGGCGAGATCGTGATCCTGGAAGTGACCGAGTTCGACGAGGATGAGTGCCCGAGCGGTTTCGAGCTCCCTTTGGATGATTCCATCCTTGAAGAGGTCTACCAGGATTTCATGCAGGCTACTAAGGACCTGTACGATTTCGAGTAGCTCTTCGGCAGGCTTAAGATTTTCATTTAACCCAGCTCTAGTTTCGTGACGTTGAAGTTGCGAAATCGGGGCTGGGATTTTTTTGTAAACAGGGCATTTTAGTTGCTTTGGTTTTTCTGCGAAAATGGTTTCATGCTGCTGAAGTCTGAAAATCTATTTTTCGCGAATCTGTGTGCTACCTGCGTTGTTTTGGCTTTGCTTGCCACGGCGCTCAACACCGCCTTGCCTGCAATCGGGCTTGGGCTGGGTGTTGATGATGCCACCGTGCAATGGCTGGTGAGCGGCTATGCGCTTGCTCTTGCGGTGTTCATGCCCGCCACGGGTTATTTGGTGTCGCGCTTTCCGTCCCGGCGTCTTTACTTGGCTGCGGTGGCGCTCTTTTGCCTTTGTTGCGCTGCATGCGCCCTTGGCTCAAGTTTCCCTTTGATCATGCTTGCTCGTGTTGGGCAGGCGGCAGCAAACGCTCTTGTGTCCAACCTGACCCAAGTTACGATCATGCGCATGTTTCCCGAGGAGCAACGTGGCACTCACATGGGTTGGTTCGGCTTGAGCGTCGGATTCGCGCCTGTCGTTGCGCCTGCCTTGGGAGGCTTCGTTGTCGACGCCCTTGGATGGCGAGCTCTGTTCGCTATCGTGGGCTGTGCGGCGTCGCTTTGCTTTTTGGCTGCTTTCATGTTGATGAAAAGTGCGCTTGCGCCCGAACCCAAGAAAATGGACGTGCCCAGTTTCGGCCTGAGCATCCTTGTTTTCGGCGGCTTGGCCATTGGCTTGGGGCAGCTTCCCTCAAAGGGGCTGCTGGATCCCGTGACGATGGTCGCTATCATTCTGGGGCTTGCTGCCTCTTTCGTTTTCGTTCCGCGTCAACTGCGCGCCCAGGAACCTTTCTTGAATCTGCGGCTGCTGAAGAACGCCTGCTTTGCCCGTGCTGTGATTGCGTCGTCTGCGCTCTATTCCTTGATGATGGGCGGTGCTGCCGTGTTGCCTCTGTATCTGCAAGGAGATTTGGGCTGCAGCGCTTCGGTTGCAGGCTTGGCCGTGCTTCCTGCGGCCTTGCTCATGGCCTTGGTGAACCCTTTGGCGGGAAAGCTGTTCGATGCGTATGGCATGCCCCGCATCGCCCTTGCAAGCGCGCTTCTTTTGTTTGCGGGCAGCTTGCTCATGTGCGTGCCGGGTTTGAACGAAGGTGTTCCTTGGGCTGCATTCTGTGCTTCGATGCGTTATGTCGGTGTTGGTCTTGCTCAAATGCCCCTAGTTACCTGGGGTAACAACTCCGTGCATGATAAGGACATGCCTCAGGCCACGGCGATGCTCACCGCATCAAGGAACGTCTTCGGAGCATTGGGTGTCGCCATTTTCGTCAGCATGCTTAATTCCGTGGGGCTCGAATTCGCCTTTGCGGGCATGGCGGTGCTTTCTTTTGCCTTGATTGCGGCCTGTAAGAAAGAATAAGCCCTCGTGGTCTTGGATTTCGACTTGTCTGTGCGATGAGCTTGGGTTTTGGCTCTTCTTTTCGTTTTGCAAAAAGAGGGTAAAGGCGTTTTTGCTTTTGGTCTTTGTAGGGTATCTTGTTTAAATCAAGGCATGTGTGCCAGCAAGGAGAGCACCATGCGTTATATGGATTTGGGTGGAATCAATGGAAGAACGTAAGAATTTGGCCGATTGCCTGCTGCGTGCGTTTCTGAGCATCGTGCTCGTTTCGACGATGTGCTTCGTGGTGCCCACGACGGCATCGGCGGAGGGCGCAGGCGATGCGGATTCGCCGAGCGGTACCGTTGACGGTGACGCCTCGGGCGATGGTGACCAAAACGCCGGCGACACCGATCAAGGCACCGGCGACGCTGGCGACACGGATCAGGACACGGATGGCGATGACGAGGCTACCGAGGCTGGCGATTATGAGAACCAGAATTTCGCGAGCCTCTACGATGCCGATCAGCTTGAGTTGCCGCAAGGCGCCAAGGCCGAAACCGTGGCGATCGACGACAACACCAACGGTTTGCTGGTAAGCGGCCCTGCCGATGCGCTTGCCAACGACGGCATTGCTGTTACCAAGCAGTTCAATTTCGACGACAAAGAGGTCGTCAGCCGTATCCGCGTCCAGGCGATAACCGCACGCAAGACAAGCGCGAAATTGGCCTGCTATCTTGACGGCGAGCTCTTGACGACCTTCGAGCTAAGCACTCAGAAAAAATCCGGCAAGTGGGATCCAGGCACGGAAGATTACTGCCTCGACATAAGCAAGAAGGCCATTACCGGCGAGCATAGCGTTTCCTTCAAGATCACCGATACGGGAAAGAAGGGCGCAAGCGAAACGCAGCAAATCCTGCTCAAGAGCTTCGAGTTCATGAAGTTCTCGGTTCCTGTCATCAATTTCAATATCAAGGAATCCAAGGGCCATACCGTTTCCGACATGAATTCCTCTGTCGATCACAGCGTGGAGTGCTACGGCAGCATCGATGTGAACGTCCCCGAGAACTGGACCAGCGAATACACCGGCAAGCACGAGGAAAGCCAGAGCTACGAGCTCGACTACGTGCGCGGTCGCGGCAATTCCACTTGGGCGGCGAACACGACGCATAGGCCCTACAAGCTCAAGCTCGACAAGAAAACCGGCTTGCTGGGCATGGGTAAGAGCAAGCATTGGACGCTCATCGCCAACTACTACGACAATACCCAGCTGCACAACAAGATCACCTATTGGCTGAGCGAGCAGTTGGGAATGGAATACACCGTCAAGCTTGAGCCGGTCGAGGTCGTTATGGACGGCGAGTACTACGGCAGCTATTTCCTCTGCGAACAGGTGCGCGTCGGCGAAAGCGAAGTCAACATCGACGACCTGGAGAGCAAGGAGGGGCGCACTGCCACCGATGGCTCTACGATCACGGGCGGCTATTTGTTGAACCTGGGCGACAGCGACGATTCCAAGCAGGATTTCGATACCCAGGGCAGCATGATCAGTTGGAGTATCGAAAGTCCCAATTTCGAGAACCATTCCGAGGCTGCCCAGGAAGCCCAGTACAACTACATTAAAAACTACATCGACGAAACCGAGGAGGCCTTGTACAGCGATACCTTCAAGAACAGCGAAGGCAAGCGCTACGATGAGTACCTTGATTTGGATTCCGCGGTCGATTACCTGTGGCTTCAGGAGTTCACCATGAACGGCGATGCTTACGTCGGTGGCAGTAACTATTTGTACAAAAAGCGCGATGGGGGACGTCCTGGCAAGCTCTATTTCGGTCCTGCTTGGGATTTCGACTATGTGGCCTGGGGCAATCTCGACTTCGGTGACGAGGAGACGGGCGAAACCGTCGAGGACGAAGTTGCCGAGTGGACCCAAAGCGGCAAGATGTGGGTCGGTCGTCTGCTTAAGGATGAGGTCTTCGCCAACAAGTTCATTTCCCGCTGGAAGGCCGTCAAGCAGAAGGTGAACGAACTCTTCGAAGAGGGCGGCCAGTTCGACTGGTACAAGCAACGTATCGAAACGGCTGTTTCCTACAATTGCGAGAAATACGGCTTTACCCAGCACTACGGTGCCAGCTCCACTACCGACGATACCTTCGACGACGAAACGCAGCGTCTGCGCGATTGGGTGCAGTTGCGCATAAATTGGGTTGACGCTCATCTTGACCAGTTGCAGCCCGACAAGTACACGGTTACCTACAAAAACGGCGACAGCGTCCTTAAGACCGAGGCGATTTACGCCGGTGACTACCTGGTGCCCGAATGCGAGGAACCCACTAAAGAAGATTCCACCTTCGTGGGATGGCAGGTCACCTACCGCGCCAGCTTGGAGCAGTATCTGAAGGCCAACAGCCTTACTTGGGACGAGCTGGTTAAGCAGGTCGGCGAAACCGAGGCGAATAAGATCAAGGAGAACGGCTATAACTTCTCGACCATCTACGCAGACGGCGACGATGGTATCACCATCCCGTGTGACGCCACGGTTAGCGCCATCTTCAAGGCGAACAAGACCGATTCGGGCTCGAGCGCCAAGGCAAGCTCCCTTTTGGGGTCCATCGTCACCAAGAAGGGCATTCGTTATCAGGTAACCTGCACCAAGGCATCCTTCGGTCGTAGCGTCAAGGTGGTTGGCCTCTCCAACAAGAAGAGGAAGTCGGTCACCATCCCCAAGAGCATCAAGATCAAGGGCAAGAAGTATCTGGTGACCGAGATCGGTGCCAAGGCATTCGCCGGCTGCAAGAAGCTCAAGCTTGTGAAGATCAAGTCCAAGAGCCTGTTCGTGCGCAACAAGACCTTCAAGTCCTTGCCTAAGAAGGCAAAGATCAAGGTTCCCAAGAGCAGCCTTAGGCACTACAAATCGGTGATCAAGTGTCGCAAGGTTCGTAAGCTCTAGAAGCTCTTTGCGTAAATGATCCAGCGCGTGTTCGCTTGCCGGCAGGGCGAACGCAATGCAAAGCCGGATAGGGAAGGGCCCCTTAGGGGTCCTTCTTCTTGTTTTGTTGGTTTGAGACGGTTTTGATAAATATTAGGAAAGAACACTAAACCTACATAATTAGTAAAAAAAATCCTTGACGAAGGGGGGGTTCGCACATATATTTTAGTATTTGTGTTTTTAGCCAACAACCCGGTTCCATCGAAGGAGGAAACAGTTCGTGGTTCAATCTGAAAACCAGGCTTCTACCAGCCGTTATCGGAATCGTCGAAGCTTCGCTAAGATTCCCGACGTCATGGACGTCCCTAATCTTATCGCAATCCAGACGGAGAGCTTCAAGGGTTTCGTCGAGGAAGGCCTCGCAAGCGCTTTCGCCGACATCAGCCCCATCTACTCCAACAACAAGAATATGTTCGTCGAGTTCGGCAAGTACCGTTTCGACGATCCCAAATACGGCGTGGATGAATGCAAAGAGCGCGATGTCACCTATCAGGCTCCGCTCTTCGCCGAGATCCGCTTCGTCAACACCGAGACGGGTGTTGTGAAGGAGCAGGAGATCTTCATGGGCGACTTCCCGCTCATGACCTCTCGCGGCACCTTCATCATCAACGGCACCGAGCGCGTCGTCGTCTCCCAGCTGGTCCGTTCCCCCGGCGTGTACTTCGCCGCCGAGCAGGACAAAACCTCCGACAAGACGCTCTACAACGCAAAGATCATTCCTTCCCGCGGTGCATGGCTCGAGTTCGAGACCGACAAGCGCGATATCCTTTCGGTCCGCATCGACCGCAAGCGCAAGCAGCCCGCCACCTTGCTTTTGCGCGCCCTTGGCATCGCCGAGACCCGCGAGGAGATCATCGAGATCCTGGGCGATTCCGAGATGGTCATCCGCACCCTCGACCGCGACCCCGCCACCACCAAGGAGGAGTCCCTGATCGAGCTTTACCGTCGTTATCGTCCGGGCGAGCCCCCCACGATCGACTCCGCGCGCACCATGCTCGACGGCCTCTTCTTCAATCCTCAGCGTTATGACCTGGCAAAGGTCGGTCGCTACAAGATCAACAAGAAGCTCGGTTTCGACCCCGAGAACGATTGCTCCACCCTCACGCAGGAGGACATCATCTCCTCCATGCGCTACATCGTCGCCTTGCACGATGGCGAGGAGGGCTTCTCCACCGATGACATCGACCATTTCGGCAACCGCCGCATCCGCACCGTCGGCGAGCTGATCCAGAACCAGTTCCGTATCGGTCTTTCCCGTATGGAGCGCGTCGTTCGCGAGCGCATGGGCATGCAGGAGCCTGACGAGATCACTCCTCAGACGCTGGTTAACATCCGTCCCATCGTCGCCGCCATCCGCGAGTTCTTCGGTTCCTCACAGCTGTCCCAGTTCATGGACCAGGCGAACATCGCCGCAGGCGTCACCCATAAGCGCCGTCTGTCCGCACTCGGCCCCGGTGGTCTGTCCCGTGAGCGTGCGGGCTTCGAGGTTCGAGACGTTCATACCTCCCACTACGGTCGTATGTGTCCTATCGAGACTCCTGAAGGTCCTAACATCGGCCTGATCGGCTCGCTGGCAACCTATGCACGCATCAATCCTTACGGCTTCATCGAGACCCCTTACCGCCGCGTCGTCGACGGCAAGGTCACCGACGAGATTGACTACATGACCGCTGACGAGGAAGAGCATCACACCATCGCTCAGGCGAACGAGATGTTCGACCTTGAGACCCGTGAGTTCGGTCGCCGCGATGCCAACGGCAACTTCATTCCCGCAACGCGTGTTCTTTGCCGTGGCCGCGACTCTCGCGGCGTGTTCGGCGAGGCTATGGACGTCACGCCCGATCGCGTCGACTATATGGACGTTTCGCCCCGCCAGATGACCTCCGTCGCAACTTCCTTGATTCCCTTCCTCGAGCACGACGACGCTAACCGTGCTTTGATGGGTTCCAACATGCAGCGTCAGGCTGTGCCCCTGCTTCGCCCCGACGCTCCTTTGGTCGGTACCGGCATCGAGCATCGTCTGGCTGTCGACTCCGGTGAGGTTCTGGTTGCTCAGAACGCGGGTGTCGTCGACTACGTCGATGGCGAGACCATCATCGTCGAGCGCCCCGACGGCGAGTACGACGAGTACCTGGTTCCCAAGTTCAAGCGCTCCAACCAGGGCGGTTGCATCAACCATAAGCCCATCGTGCGCCCCGGCGACAAGGTCGAGGTCGGCGACGTTCTGGCTGATGGTCCTTCTTGCGACCATGCCGAGCTGTCCCTTGGCCGCAACCTGATGATCGCCTACATGCCTTGGGAAGGCTACAACTACGAGGACGCCATCATCATCTCCGAGCGCGTGGTTGCCGAGGACCTGCTTACCTCCATCCACATCTCCGAGTACGAGATCGATGCTCGCGACACCAAGCTTGGCCCCGAGGAAATCACCCGTGAGATCCCCAACATCTCCGAAGAGATGATCTCCGACCTCGATGCCGACGGCATCATCCGCGTTGGCGCTGAGGTTGGCCCTGGCGACGTTCTGGTTGGCAAGGTTACCCCCAAGGGCGAGACCGAGCTCACCGCCGAGGAGCGCCTGCTGCGCGCCATCTTCGGCGAGAAGGCCCGCGAGGTCCGCGACACGTCCCTGAAGGTGCCCCATGGCTCCGGTGGCCGCGTTATCAACGTGGTTCGCTCCTCCCGTGCAAACGGCGACGAGCTTGCTCCCGGTGTCAACGAGCTCGTCCGCGTGTTCGTTGCCCAGAAGCGCAAGATCCAGCAGGGCGACAAGCTTTCCGGCCGCCACGGCAACAAGGGTGTTATCTCCCGCGTTCTGCCCGTGGAGGACATGCCCTACCTGGCAGATGGCACCCCGATCGACGTCATGCTGAACCCGCTGGGCGTACCTTCCCGTATGAACGTCGGTCAGCTGCTGGAGAACCACCTGGGCTGGGCCGCTAAGTGGGGTTGGTCCGACGATCCCGAGTCCACCGAGCCGGTAGAGGGCCCGCAGTTCGTGGCCACCCCGGTATTCGACGGCGCAACCGAGGAAGAGATCTCCAACGCCATCGAGGCAGCCAACCGCAACCTCATCAACATCAACCATGCCAAGTACGGCGACAAGGCGCGCGACGAGTTCGTTCCGCAGCTTTCCCGCACGGGCAAGGCATGGCTCTACGACGGCCGTACCGGCGAGCGCTTCCGCGAGCCCATCACCTGCGGTCAGACCTACATCCTGAAGCTGGGCCACATGGTCGACGACAAGATCCACGCCCGCTCCACCGGCCCCTACAGCCTCATCACCCAGCAGCCTCTGGGCGGCAAGGCTCAGTTCGGCGGCCAGCGCTTCGGCGAGATGGAAGTTTGGGCGCTGTACTCCTACGGCGCATCGAACGTCCTGCAGGAGATCCTCACCATCAAGTCCGACGACACCTCCGGACGCGTGAAGTCCTACGAGGCCATCGTCAAGGGCGAGAGCATCCCGGCACCCGAGGTTCCCGAGTCCTTCAAGGTACTCATCAAGGAAATGCGCTCGCTGTGCCTGAACGTCGAGCTTGAGGGCCATCAGCATCAGACCATCGACGTCACCCACGACCCCGACGAGGATGAGCTTTTGGGCGCACCGCTCGACCTGGGCGAGACGCCGCAGAAAGAGGAGGACGACCTCCTCGGTTCCATCACTGCCGAGCTGGGCAACCTGATGGGCGACAACAACGAAGACAACGACCTTATCGGTAAGGGAGAGGAGAACTAAATGAGCGAATTCGACGTTAACAATTTCGACGCGATCCGCATCTCTCTTGCGTCTGCGGAGGATATCCGCGGCTGGTCCCGTGGCGAGGTAAAGAAGCCCGAGACCATCAACTACCGTACGCTCAAGCCCGAGAAGGACGGCCTGTTCTGCGAGAAGATCTTCGGTCCCACCAAGGACTGGGAGTGCGCGTGCGGCAAGTACAAGCGCATCCGCTTCAAGGGCATCGTCTGCGAGCGCTGCGGCGTTGAGGTTACCCGTTCCAAGGTTCGCCGTGAGCGCATGGGCCACATCGAGCTGGCAGCTCCGGTAAGCCATATCTGGTACTTCAAGGGATCTCCTTCCCGTTTGGGCTATCTGCTGGATATCCCGCCGAAGGAGCTTGAGAAGGTTCTGTACTTCGCTTCCTCCATCATCACCATGGTGGACAAGGAAGCCCGCGAAGAGGACGTAGAGGAGCTGCGCGACGAGCTTTCCGCAGACCTCGAAGAACTCGACGCCGAGCGCGACCGCCTCATCGAGGCCACGCGCCGTCTTTCTGTGGACTACGTTCCCGAGGAAGACGAGTTCGTCGACGAGATCGACGAAGACGAGCGCATGACGCCCGAGGAAGTCGAAGACGAGATCGCCGACATCTACGAGGAGTTCAACGAGCGCAAGACCCTGCGTTCCGAGGCTCTGGAGGCCTTCCTGAAGATCGAGCCCAAGCAGCTCATCTCCGATGAGGCCCTGTACCGCGAGATGCGCCTGAACTACTCCGACTACTTCAAGGGCGGCATGGGCGCAGAGGCCATCCGCGACCTGCTGGACAGCATCGACCTCGAGGCAACCGCAGAAGAGCTGGCAGAGACCGTTGCCACCGGCAAGGGCCAGAAGCGCACCAAGGCCATCAAGCGCCTGAAGGTGGTCGACTCGTTCCTGCACTCCGACAACAAGCCTTCCGACATGATCCTGGACGTCGTTCCGGTTATCCCGCCGGATCTGCGCCCGATGGTCCAGCTCGACGGCGGCCGTTTCGCTACGTCCGACCTGAACGACCTGTACCGTCGCGTCATCAACCGCAACAACCGCTTGAAGCGCCTGCTCGACCTTGGTGCCCCCGAGATCATCGTGAACAACGAGAAGCGCATGCTGCAGGAAGCCGTTGACTCCCTGTTCGACAACGGTCGTCGTGGCCGCCCCGTAACGGGCCCGGGCAACCGTCCGCTGAAGAGCCTTTCCGACATGCTGAAGGGCA
>CAVHFE010000015.1:0-41516 GCA_963635145.1 Oscillospiraceae bacterium | reverse complement strand
GGAATACCTCGACCAGCTCGATTTGCAGTAAGGGCATTTTGGCAGGGCGCCGGCCGACTGCACGCGGCGCAGGCAAGCGCAAGTTTGAGAAAACGCACTAGCACACCAAGGGGAAACCGTGGCTAAGAAGAAAAAAGAAGTCAAAAAGAAGCGCGTGGACAATCCGAACGTCATCGGCCTGCATTCCGAGGTCACTGAGCAGCCGATCACGCAGACGCTCGAGTCCAACTACATGCCCTACGCCATGAGCACCAACGTCTCGCGCGCCTTCCCCGAGATCGACGGCTTCAAGCCCTCGCATCGCAAACTGCTCTACACCATGTACAAGATGGGCTTGCTTAACGGTGCGCGCCAGAAGAGCGCCAACATCGTGGGCCAGACCATGAAGCTCAACCCCCATGGCGACGCGGCCATCTACGAGACCATGGTGCGTCTGGCTACGGGCAACGAAGCGCTGCTTACCCCCTTCGTCGAGTCCAAGGGCAACTTCGGCAAGTATTACTCCGGCGACCTAAGCTACGCGGCCAGCCGCTACACCGAGGCGAAGCTTTCGCCCATCTGCGCCGAGATTTTCAAGGACATCGACAAGGACCCGGTGGACTTTATGGACAGCTACGACGGCGCCATGAAGGAACCGCGCCTTCTGCCCACGACCTTTCCCAACATCCTCGTTTCCGCTAACAAGGGCATCGGCGTTGCCATGGCCTCCGACATCTGCGGCTTTAACCTCAACGAGGTTTGCACGGCGACCATGCACTTCTTGGACGACCCGGATTGCGACCTGCATGAGCACCTGCCCGCGCCCGACTTTTCCACCGGCGGCGAGATAATCTACAAGCGAGAGGAAATGGAGCGCATCTACAACACCGGCACGGGCAGCTTTCAGATTCGCTCGCGTTGGCGCTACATCCCCGAAGAACGCATCATCGAGGTTTACGAGATTCCCTACACCACCAAGACCGACATCGTTATCGAGCGCATTATCAAGCTTTCCAAGGAAGGCAAGCTGCGCGAGATTGCCGATATCCGCGACGAGACCGACCTTTCCGGCCTGCGCATCGCCATCGACCTGAAGAGGGGAGTCGACCCTGAGCTGCTGATGGCCAAGCTCTTCAAGTCCACCACTTTGCAGGATTCCTTCTCGTGCAACTTCAACGTGCTGGTGGACGGCTATCCGCGCGTCATGGGCGTGCGCCAGATCTTGAGCGAGTGGGTTGCCTGGCGCGTTGAGTCCACGCGCCGCCGCATTTCCTTCGACCTGAAGAAGAAGAGCGATCGCCTGCACCTGCTGCACGGCCTTGAAGCCATTCTGCTGGACATCGACAAGGCCATCGCGATCATTCGCAACACCAAGCTTGAGGTGGACGTTGTGCCCAACCTCATGTCCGGCTTCGGCATCGACGAGGTGCAGGCCGAGTTCGTGGCCGAGATCAAGCTGCGCAACATCAACGAGGAGTACATCCTCAACCGCACGAAGGACATCGCCAAGCTCGAGGGCGACATCGCCGATTTGCGCGACACCCTTTCAAGCGAGAAGAAGATCAAGAAGGTCATCCGCGATGAGCTTGCCGCAGTGAACAAGAAGTACGTCACCCCGCGCAAGACGGGCCTGGTTTCGCCCGAGAACATCGTCGAGGTGAGCCTTGAGCCCGAGGTCGAGGAATACCCCGTCACCGTCATGCTCTCGCGTCAGGGCTACCTGAAGAAGCTGACCGATCGCGTGCTGCGCAAGGCAACGTCGCTCAAGTACAAGGACGGTGACGAGGCCTTCATCGAGTTCCCCTCGTTCAACACCCACGAGCTTTTGGTGTTCACCGATCAGTGCCAGGTGTACAAGTGCAAGCTGTCCCAGTTCGAGGACACCAAATCTGCGCAGTTGGGATCGTTCTTGGCAACTGATTTGGGAATGGCTGCCGATGAGAGCGTGATCTGGGTTATCGATCCCGAGGATTACAAGGCCGACGTGCTCTTCGTGTTCGAGGATGGGCGCGTGGCGCGTGTGGCCCTGGCAGGTTACGCCACCAAGACCAACCGCAAAAAGCTCAAGAACGCCATCTACGGCGGCAGCAAGCTCTTGTTTGCCACGGTGCTTAAGGAAGAGCGCGACATCGCCTTGGTTTCGAGCGATCGTCGCCTGATCAACTTCAACACCTCGCTCTTGAAGACGAAGGCAAGCACGAGCACGCAGGGCGTCCGTGCGCTCACGCCTAAGGGGAGCCGTATCGTGACTATGGTCGGCACGGCCGAGGAGTTCTTAGGCAGCGATGCTTCGGTTGAGAAGTTTCGCGCGGAAAGCCTGCCTTCGTCGGGCATGCCCATGAAGGACTCCGACATGAAGACCTTGTTCGACCTGGCGGAGTAGGGTCTGGTTTTTAGCGGTGACCGGAAGAGCTTGCAGACACCGAGGCCTGCGGGCGCCTGGCTTGCGTGCCTAGACGAGCGCCCCGGCTCCGTGCTTGGGTGGGTCTTGCTTGCAACAGCCTTTCAAGACAGGCAGCGTCCCGACTTGGGGCTTGCCTGCCGCGATCGAGTGCCTTGGCCGAGCCCGCGCTAGCTTTCCTTGCTTTTAGGCATGGCTGCGCGATAGGCGCTCACGCACTTGCAAATGGCCTGAACGACGAGTTTGGCTTCCAGGGGTTTGGCCAAGTGGTCGTTCATACCGGCCTTCTTCGCCGCAATGCGGTCTTCGGCAAAGGCGCTCGCGGTCATGGCGATGATGGGCACTTTGGTGGCGTCGGGGCGCTTTGCCCGGCGGATTGCGCGCGTGGCATCCAGCCCGTTCATTTTCGGCATCATGATGTCCATCAAAATCGCGTCGTACTCGAAGGGCTCGCTTTCAAGGAAGGCGTCCACCGCTTCCTGCCCGTTACCCGCCTTGACAACCTGTGCGCCTCCTTCGCCCAGCAGGAACTCGCTGATTTCCATGTTCAGATTGTTGTCCTCGGCAACGAGGATCTTAAGCCCATTGATGGAGACGGCTTCGCCCGCTTCGGGTGCAGCACTTTCCATGGGTTCGGATTTATCAATCTCGAAGGGCACGATCACCTCGAAGGTGGAGCCGACCCCTTTCTCGCTTTCGACGCTGATGGTGCCGCCCATGGCGTCGACGATGTTCTTGACGATGGACATGCCAAGGCCCGTGCCACCGTATTCCGAGCGCGGCGTGTCGTCTTCCTGCGAGAAGGGTTCGAACAGATGCTTCATGAACTCCTTCGACATGCCAACCCCGGTGTCACGGCAGATGAACTGGATGATGGTGGTGTCGTCGTCGCTCGAAAGCTCGCGGCAGGTGACGTAAATCTTGCCATTTTCCTTGTTGTATTTGATGGCGTTTGAGAGGATGTTCGTCACGATGCGCTTGTAATGGATGGGGCTTCCGATAAGGCGTGCGTGCGGCGTGTGGCAGTTAAGCTGAACGATCTCGATGCCGTGCTCTTCGGCCTGTTTGGCGATGATGTTGTAGGTGGTCCGCGAGACTTCGAGCATGTTGAAGGGGACGTGTTCGAGCGTCACCTTCCCCGACTCGAGCTTGTTCATGTCGAGCACTTCGTTGATGAGTTCCAGAAGCACGTTCGCGGACTCCCTGATTTTCCTGCGGCAATCGTCGCGCTTGGCGATGTCGTCGCCGCAGCGCTCGGCGATGTCGAGCATGCCCACGATGCCGTTCAGGGGCGTGCGGATATCGTGGCTCATGCGCAAAAGGAAGTCGGTTTTGGCGCGGTTCGCGCGCTCGGCGTCCTGCTTCGCCGCGATGAGCTTTCGCTGGTAGGCCTCTTCCTTTTCGCGCTGCTCGCGTTCCTGTTCCAGATGCTCCTCGATGATGTCGTCGATGATATGGAAGCCTGCGATCACCGTTCCCTCATCGTCCATTTTCGCCACGAAGAACTGGTAATTGTGCATAGCGCCGTTGTCGAGGCTGCGGTAGGTGCCGGCGTATTCGTCTTGCCTTGAGAGGACCTTGCGAAGGTTTTCGGTGCCGAGTTGCCTTTTAATGCGCTCCTTATCTTCGGGATGCACGCGGTTGGCAATCCAGTAATCCAAGACGCTCTCGTAAGGGAAGACCTTGTCTTTGAGCTCGAAGAGCTTTTCCAAGTCGTAATCGTCCGCGAGCTTGAGGATCTTGGCCGTGCCTTTGACGATGTTCGCTTTGTAGACGTTGCGGTAGTTGCGCGAGAGTACGTCGAAGATGGAAAGCTGCTCCTCCAGCTCGCGCCGATGGGCTTCCTCGAGCTTTCGTTTTTTCCTGTCTTCCTCTAGATGCTTTGCGACGATCGCATCGGTGTTCTGGAAGCCCGCAACGATGTACTCGACGTTTTCCGGCTGCACGTATTTGAACTGATAGTAGTGCAGCGCGCCGTCCTCGAGCACGCGGTAGTTGCCGTTGTATTCCGCTTTGTCTTTAAGCTCCCGCTTGACGCGCTCAAGGCTGATGGCTTCGTGCATCATGTCGCGGTCGGCAGGGTGCACGCGCTCCGAAACATATTGCTTTTGCACGGTTTCGTAATCGTAGATAAGGTCGCCGTTTTTCTCGACGCCCGTTGTGACGTAGCCGTCGAGCTTCAGAACCTTGAGGCTCTTTTCTTTTGCATGGATGAGGTAGACGTTGGCGTAGGCATTTGAAAGCGCGCTGAAGATGGCAAGCAGCTCTTTGAGCCTTTCGGCTTGCTTGGCATTCTGCGCAGGCGAGGTGTTTTGTGTTTGGTTATTCATGGTTTGTCACCTCTGTTTTTACGCCTAGATGCTCAAAAGCGGGGTTGCGTGGTTACGAGCTTGGCTTGAGCTTGTGCGCTGGCTCGGTGCCCGCCCGCTTTTTTTGGCACGTATTGAAGAATGCGATTATAGCGCAGTTGCCTAGGCGCATTTTTGGCGCGGGCTTCGTGCATGCGTTCTGTTTGCTTGTGCCTTGGGCTGCTTGTCGGATGTGCCGGGGCCTTGCGCCGGCGCGGGCGCTTCGTGTGCGTTCGGTTTATTTGCGGGCTGGGCTAAGAGCAGGCGTTGACGCAGGTGTTAAAGGTTGATGATGCTTGAGGTTGCCGCGAAGCCGAGCGCGGCAGCGCCGAGTGTGCCCAGGTAGGTGACCAGGAGGTAGGCAATGCCGGTCTTGACGCGCCCCTGCGTAAGATGATCGACCGCCTCGCAGTTCATCGTCGAGAGGGTTGAAAAGCCCCCGAGGAAGCCCATGCTCAGCACCGTGAAGGCAAGCGTGCCCATCGCGGTGGATGCGGCAAGCGCGCAACCTGCGATGGTGCACGAGCAGAGGTTGATGGCGAGCGTGGGCCAGGGGAACTCGCTTGCAGATTTGCGTTTCATAAAGGAAGAGGCCTTGTGCCTGCAAAGGGCGCCAAGGGCTCCTCCTGCGCCCACAAGTACGAGGGTAAGAAGGTTCATCGGCGAACCTTCTTGTGCTCAGCGTGTTGCCCCAACTTGTCCGCCACCAGCTTGCCCGCCCATGCGGCGGCAAGGGTCGTTACGGCGGTGGCACCTAAGTAGAGGGCGAACGTTGGATAGAGGCCTTGCTGCAGGAACGAAAGGCTCTCGGTTGAGAAGGCGGCTACCGTGGTGAAGGCGCCGATCAGACCGATGCCCATGGATTTGACGAGCGGCGTGGGGAGCATGCTTCGCTGCGCGATGTACAGGTTGATGATCTCGAGCGTGAAGCAGCCGAAGATGTTGACGGCAAGCGTTGCGAAGGGGAAGCCGCTGCCTGCGGGCAAGAGCATCTCGAGGATATAGCGCAGGCTCGCGCCGATGAAGCCCATAAGCAGCACAAGGGGCGTGAGCGAGTGGGGGTTGCGCAGGGCCTTCCCCAGGGCGCTCTTCGTGTTGTTGGGCATGCGTTCCTCCTTGCTTCTTGCTGTACTAGCTTAGCGCGGGGTGCCGTGCTGGACGCCGGCCATTTCGCCAAGCGCCCTAGGCAAGCGCGTTTTCTGCAAGGGGCTTGCCCAATTCTTCGGCAAGTTGGGGGAGGAGCTCGGCCATGGTGCCCTTGAGCTCGCTCTTTTTCAGCTGGCATTCCCAGATAACATGGACGCGCCAATCCATGGCCTCAAGGGCTGCCAGGTTTTCCGCGTCGCGCTCGATGTTGCGGGCGAACTTGGCCTCCCAGTAGTCGACGTTCTTCTTCGGGACGCTGGGTTTGCAATGTGGGCAGCGATGCCAGTAACAGCCGCGGACCTCGATGGCGACGCGCTTTGAGGGCCAGGCGATGTCGGGGTGCCCCGGTACTTTCCATTGCAGGCGGTAGCCCGTAAGCCCCGCCTCGCGCAGTTTTCGGCGCATTAAAAGCTCGGGTTTGGTGTCTTTGCGTTTGTTGCCCTGCATGCTTTTGTGCACGGCGTAGCTTGATGCCGGTGGGGCGGGGATGCGCACGCTCGCGTATTCGACGGTGCCGGTGGGCTTGGTTGCGCGGGTGGGTTCGGCTGCGGCTACCTCGAGCTTGCCTTCGCTTGCGGCCCTAAGGAGCGGGGCCATCTCTTCGCGCCAGCGTTTGCTGAGGCGCTCAAGCTGCCAGGCGGCGTTTGCGGGGCTGGTGGATGGCAGCACGTGGGCGTCAAGGCCTACCTGCCATTGCAAGTATTTGCGGTAGAGGCGCCCCGCCGTGTTGCCGTTGCAGATTACGGCGCCGATAGGTGCCGCCTCGAGGATTCGCCCAATCTGCGCGGGCATCACGTTTTTGATGCTCGCATCGCTGGAGCCCTTGATGTCGCAGGATTCGATGGTGTCCCATAGGGCAATGCCGTGGGCAAGTAGAAGTTCCTTTTTAGCGGTGATGGACCGTTCCAGGCTTGCGGTTTCGCCTTTGAAAGGTTCGCCTTCGTTGGGCGGTACCGGAGCGTCCAGGCAGTTTGCCAGAACCTGCCAGAAGCGGTTGTTCGGGTTGCCGTAGTAGAAGGCGTTTTTGCGCGACTGAACCGAAGGGAAGGAGCCCAAAATCAAGATGCGCGAATTTTCGTTGAACACGGGTTCGAAGCCGTGCGCTATGTGTCGGTAGCTTGCCATGTGAGCAGTGTATCTGAATAAAGTTTTAGGTAATTAAGTTTAGCTTGATTAAGCTTTGCCTTATTTTTCCTGAATTTGCTTGCCGGTGAGGTGCTCGATGTCCATCACGTAGAAGTACATGTATTTTGCGGATCGGGCAATCACCTGCTCGGCCGTCTCGGCGTCGGGGTAGTACTTTTGGGCTACACGACGCACGCCTTCGGAGGCTTGGCTAAGGTCGTCGGTGAAGCTGCAGCGCCCAAAGACCACGACGCTCTGAACGTAGGGCGCCCAGGCTTCCTCCTCATCGATATGCTCGTTGCCGTACACCGTAAGGCACACTTTGTCGGAGTTCTTAAGGGCGTCGACCTTGTGGCCCGATTTCGAGCCATGGAAATAGATTTTTCCCGCATCGGCATCGTAGAGGTAGTTGATGGGGAAGGCGTAAGGGTAGCCATCGTCGCCGTTGACGGCCAGTACGCCGCGTCGCTCATTGCGAAGAAGCTCCTTTGCGGCCTCATCGGCTATTGCGCGGTCTTTTCTTCTTAGCGTCCTGAACATGGGCGCTCCTTTCGACGTTGTAGGCGGGTGGCAAAGGGCAAGGTGAGGCTCTATTCGGAGCAGGTCGCCTTTGCGTTGTCTTTGAAGTTGAACAGGCCGTCGTTCTTTTCTTCCAGGGCCTTGATCATGTGGAAGGTGTACTCGTTGAACGGGGTGGGGATTCCGAGCTCGCGTCCCATGCGGATCAGCGCGCCGGAAAACATGTCAACTTCGGTGTGCCTGCCGGCATCGAGGTCCTGCAAGGTGGAGTAGCGGGCCGTTGGTGGCACTGCGCTACCGGTTCCCGACGAGGAATCGGCCTTGGACAAATCGATGCCTTTGGCTTTGGCGATGGCCATGAGCTCGGCCTCGAGCCCGGAGCGGATGGCGGCAACGTGCTTGCTGCTGGTGTAGCAGCCGACGCCTACGCCCAGTATCGCTTGCGGCAGGTTGTTGCAGACGTTGAGCCTGAACTTGCTCCAGATTTCCTCGTTGATGAATTCCGTGCTTCGGAAGCGCAGGCCGGCTTCGGCGAAAAGGGCCTCGATGGCTTTGACGCGCTTGCTTTTGAAAGGAGCCTCGCGCTCCCCGAACACGATGCCCTTGGTGGTTTCCGGATCGAAGGCGAAGCCCTGGCCTTGGCGGCTGGAGGCAATCTTGATCAGCGCGGGAAGAACATGGCTCTCGCCCACGGCTTCGGCGATGAGGCCTTCGCTTTCCACGCCGTTCATCAGGCTCATCACCGTTGTGTTCGGGCCGACGACCTGGCGTATGGATTCAAGGGCCCCGCTAAGTGCGCCGTACTTCAGACAGACGATGAGCAAGTCGACGTTGTGCGCCTCGGAAGGCGTGAGAATTTGAGGACGGTAACTTTCGCCGTTCACGACGACCCCGTTGGTTTTCAGGCGCACAGCACGCTCGCCGCTGGCGACAAGGGATAGCTCGACGTCTTTGCAACGCGAGATTCCCCAAATGGGGTACGACCCAACTGCACCTGCTCCCATAACGGCTACGCGCGAGATGTTCATAAATTTCCTTCCGACGTTGTAGGCGGGCTTGCTTATGCTTGCTGCTATTTGAGTATAGGTGTGTTGGATTTCGCGATTCTTACGAACGAGCCTGTTCGTTTGCCTCATCGATGAGCCCGTAGATGCCGCGGGTGGCCACCTTGTCCATGTAGGCCATCTTCTCGGGCGGCAGGGGCATGCCATCTTCGGCCCACTTGATGATCATGTTGCCTACGGCCTGCGAGGTGTATCGCTCGATGAAATCGAGGGCGTCGGGGTCGAAGGTCTTGTTGTCGCCCATGTATTTAGCGATGAGCATTTTCCAGCTGTCGAGATTGCGTTTGCGCATGTAGTCGCGCAGTGAGTTCTGCCCGCGGCGTTGCACGGCTTGCGTGTAGAAGCTGCGGTCGGCGTACATCTTCTCAAGGCATTGCTGCGTGATGCCCGACCAGGTTTCGTCGTGGGAGTTTATGTATTGCTGAAGCGGCTCGATGACGTCGGTTTCGAAAGTCCAGTTGATAAGGTCGTATATATCGAGGAAGTGGTTGTAAAAGGTTCCTCGGCTCATGCCACAGGCTTCCACAAGCTGTGTGACCGAGATGGATTTGAGGCCATGCTTTTTGGCAAGCTCTTTCAACGCGCGCGACATTTCGCGTTTCATGAGGTCGTTTCGACGCATGGCCGCCCTTTCCCTCGGTAGTTCCTTCAGGGAAAGATTGTAAGGCTAAACAATCCCTAGGGCATCGTGCGTAAGGTGAACAATCGTGATGAACGTGTTCAAGTTCTAAACGTCACGCCTTGATTGCAAATCGATTTTTGGTAGTTGAACAGGTAGCTTTTGGGTTGTGAAAGCGTTGCGACGCTTGGACGTCGCTTTTCGCGTGGGTTTTTATCAAGGAGGAAAACCATGGAAGACTACAAGGGGAAAGTCGTAGTTATCACCGGAGGCACCACGGGCTTGGGCCATGCTCTTGCCGATATTTTAGGCGAGCGCGGCGCCCGCGTGGTAATCACGGCACGCACAGCATCTAAGGGCGAGGCGGTGGAAGCCGAGCTTAAGGATAAGGGCTACGACATCAAGTTCATGCAGCAGGACATCACGTCCGAGGAGGGCTGGAAGAAGCTCGCCTTCGCCGTCAAGGGTGAATACGGTCAGGTGGATTACCTGTTCAACAACGCAGGCGTCATGCTGCAGCCAAATGCGCTTATGAAAACCACCATCGAGGATTGGAAATGGATCGTCGACACGAATTTCTGGGGCTCGCTCTACGGTTTGCGCACTTTCAGCGGGCTCATGTTCACGCAGGAGACGGGCGGCCGCATCGTGACGACGGCTTCGACCGCCGGCGTATCGGCCTTCAGCGGCTGGTCGCCCTATTCGGTGACGAAGACCGCACTCGTTCGTTTGTGCGAGTGCTATCAGGCCGAGGCGCTCAAGTTCAATCTGGACAAGGTTAAGTACAACGTTTCGCTGCCGGGAGTTTTTGAAAGCGAGATTGCCAACTCCACGCTTCGTCGTGGCGACAAGTATCACAACATCGCAGGCGACGGCAAGGAAATGCCCGTGTCGCAGGCTCACACCGAGTCGGGCGATCGTCTGGGAATGCTCACCGCGAAAGAGGTTGCGACCATCGTTCTCGATCAAATCGATGCGGGCAACTTCTATCTGCTTCCTCATGCCGATCTGACCGAGCGCGTGGTGACCACCGAGGCCGAGGCTCTGAACAACAACGGTCAGCCCTGCGATCAGGCTGTTGTCGATTTCGCCTTCTATGCGGAGAAACTTGCTGCGCAGGGAATCACGGGCGGTGGCGACAATGTCGATCGACTGACCATGAAGGCATAGGGTCGCTGAACTTGGATATGTGCGCCGGCGCGCTTGGGGCCGCCGGCGCTTGGATACGACAGGGGGGATTGAAAATGTCGTTGTTCCTAAACGATGAAATGGAGCTGTTGCAGGAAAGCGCGCGCGAGTTTGCCGAGCGCTACGTGGCGCCAGCCGTGGAAGGCATGGAGGCGGAAAACGAGTTTCCGCGCGAGCTGTATTTGAAGGCCGGTGAACTGGGCTTTCTGGGCCTTATCGTTCCCGAGAAGATTGGCGGTGCGGGTTTGGGCCTTACCGCTGTGGGCATTGTCACTGAGGAAATCGCCAAGGTTTCGCCTGCCTTCGCCATCAGCTATTACGTCGACTCCTGCATGTCGAGCTATTTGATGGAGTCGCCGAACCGCGTTGAGCTTTTGAAGAAGTACCTGCCCGGCGTTATGACTGGTTGGACCATCATGGGCGCGGGTATTACGCCTCCTCAGGGTTCCACCAACCTTTCCGAGTGGCCCGTTATGGCGAAGAAGGATGGCGATGAGTGGGTGCTCAATGGGAGCAAACTCTACGTTACCAATACCTCTAAGTCCGATCTTGTGGCCTTCTTGGGTATGACAGAAGAGCGCGAGATGCGCTGCTTCTTCGTGGAGACCAAGGACCCAGGGGTCGACGGTAGGCACGTTGAGAAGAAAATCGGACTTAACGGCAACTGCTCGGGCTCGTACTTCTTGACCGACGTGCGCGTGCCTGATTCCTATAGCTTCCCGAAGAACCCGCTCGACGGTATGGGGCCGGGCAATGCGCTGTGCGCTGCGGTTGCACTTGGTTGCGCCGAGGCCGCCCTGGCCAAGACCATGGAGTTCGTGAAGCAGCGCACCCACGATAGCGCCCCCATCGCCGAGTGCCAGGTGGTGCGTCATCGCATTGCACGTATGTGGGGCGAGGTGGAAAAGAGCCGAGCGCTGGTTTTCGAAGCTCTGGCGACTGCCGATAAGGTTCTTGCAACCGGCGACAAGGCGCTTGGTGCGAAGGCGAAGGCTCTCATTTGCACGGCGAAGTACAGCACCTGCGAGATGGCAGTTGACGTGACGAAGCAGTGCATCTGGCTGCACGGTGGCCTGGGCATCGTCGAGGAAACGGGCCTGGCGCGCTACCTGCGCGATGCGGAGACCTTGTGCATTGCCGATGGTACCCCCGATTTGCACGTTGAGAGCGTGTCTGCGGTTCTTGGCATGCCCGGCGCAAGCATTATCATCTAGCGCGTTTTTCTAATTGCTTTCATTGAACCAATCGGGCGATCCAGATCAGGGTCGCCCGATATTTTTGCGTTCGTTTAAGAGTTGATTGCGTATTGGCGAAGAGTTGCTGTGGTTTCTCGTTTGATGCCTAAGCACCGGCCTGCAGTCGTGCGGTTCGCTGAAGCGCCGCCGCTTCATGCCGAGCTGCGGCTTTTGAGCCTTTGGCGAAATGTTAAAGCTTTGTGACGATGCTTCGCGCCGGTTGAATAAATCGGATAAAGGACGATTATGGGCAGGTTGGAATATTGAGGGTGCTGCGACTTGAGGGAGCGCAGCGGGGGACCGTGGAAAAGAAAGGAAAGGCAAATGTCGAACGATTCGACGCAGGCTGTCCAAAGCACGGGCTCGCTTGCTGGCGTGGTTCACGGTACGCAGGAAGGCGGGGTGCAGGTGCCCATCAAGCGCGATTCGGCGGCAGAGGTCATGGTCGCATCCATGATCGGCACCGCAATCGAGTTCTACGACAACTACTGTTACTCCATTGCAGCGGCAAGCTATTTCGGCCTTATCTTCTTCACCGACGTTGCCAAGTCCGATCCGTTTTTGGCAACCCTGCTTGCCTTCGTGACCTTCTCGGTGAGCTTTTTGGCGCGCCCCTTCGGCAGCCTTTTGTTCGGCCACTTCGGCGACCGCTTGGGTCGTAAGAAAACCCTGGTTGCCGCCTTGCTGATGATGGGCATCGCGACCTTCTGCGTGGGCCTTTTGCCTGGCTACGATGTGCTTGGCCCCGTGTCCGTTTTGCTTTTGTGCGTGTGCCGCGCTTGCCAGGGCCTTGGCCTTGCGGGCGAGTGGTCGGGCGCCGCGCTCGTTGCAACCGAGAACGCCCCTGCCAACAAGCGCGCCTTGTATGGCAGCTTCCCCAATCTGGGTGCGCCTATCGGCTTCTTCTGCGCCTACGGCGTTAACCTTTTGCTTGGTTTGACTTTAAGCCAGGAAGCGATGATTGCCTGGGGGTGGCGCATCCCCTTCCTTCTTTCGTGCCTGCTGATCGTTGTCGGTCTGGTGGTGCGTGCGCGCATGAGCGAGACCCCTGTTTACCAAAAGGCCGCCGCCGAGAACCGCACCACCAAGACGCCGTTGCGCGATCTGTGCCATCACTGGCGCCGCGTCATCCTGGGCACGGCTATCATGTCCATCACCTACACCTTGTTCTACGTGCTGGGCACCTGGTCGCTTTCCTACGGCGTGAGCACCTTGGGCTTCTCGCAGCAGGAGTACCTGGGCATGCAATTGGTGTCGGTGTTCTTCTTCGCGGCCTTCGTTTTGGTTGGCAGCCTTTCGGCCGACAAGTTCGGGCGCAAGCCCCTGCTTTTGGTGGGTAACGCCTGCACGCTGATCTTCTCGCTGTTGGCGCCGACGCTTTTGGGCGGCAACGATATGGTGCTTGTCATGGTGTTCTTGTGCGTGGGCTTTTGCTGCATGGGCACGATCTTCGGCCCTTGCGGAAGCTATCTGCCCGAGCTCTTCCCCGCCAAGGTTCGCTACTCCGGTGCGGGCCTGAGCTATAACCTGGCGGCCATTGCCGGCGGCGCCTTCGCGCCCACCATCGCCTCGGCTTTGGTGATGAATTTCGGAATTCAGGCGCTCGGTTGGTACATGGGCGGCATGGCCTTGATCGCGCTTGTCGCGCTGCTCTTCTTCCGTGAGAGCAAGGACGTGGACTTCGAGCAGTAGAGGCAGCGGTGGAAGCTGTTCAGCGAGCAGCTCGCTTTTCCGATAAATGCGAAAACCCGGTGGCAAGGTGGTGCCTTGTCGCCGGGTTTTTTGTTTAGGTGTTTGTTTGGTCTTTACCGTGCGCTGAAGCTTGGTTTGATTGCTTGGGGCGGATAGCCGGGGTGCGCCGATGCGGGTTTAGTAGGTGTAGAAGCCCTCGCCTGTGCTCATGCCGAGCTTGCCTTCGTCGATCATTTCCTTCAGGAGCTTGGCCATTGCTTTGTAGTTGTAGGGCAGCATCATCTTCTTGAAGAGCGGGTTCAGAAGTCCGGGCACGCTTTGGAACTGCATCACGATGTTGTAGGCGGTGTTGAGCCCGACCGTGTCGATGACGCGGAAGGGGCCTTTGGGGGCGCCGGTGCCGTGCTCCCAGGCGATGTCGATGCTCTTGGGGTCGCTTACGCCGCTGGCCCACAAATCCAGGCTGCTCAAAAGCCAGGGGACGAGCATGGAGTTGAGCAGGTAACCGTTCTTTTCCTTGCGGACGGGCAGTGCGATCATGCGAATCTGGTTGGCGAATTCCATCATCTCGTCGAAGTGCACCTGGGCGGTGCCGTTATGCCCCATGACCTCGGCTGTGTTGTTTTTCCAGATGGAGTTGGCGAAGTGCAGGGCAAGATATTTGTCGGGACGCCCCGTGTATTTTGCGAACTGGCTGGGCAGCAGGGTGGAAGAATTGCTGGCGATGACGGTTTTTGCGGGCAGGAGTGGGGCGAGCTTTTGGTAGAACTCGATCTTGGCCTTGGGATCCTCGGCCATCGCTTCGATGACGAGGTCGGCGTCTTCCACGGCCTTGGCCATGTCGAGCTCGAGCTTAAGGCCATCGTGCGCCTTTTCGGCGCGCTCAAGGCAGTCCTGCTTGTTAAGCGGTTTGTCGCTGTCGGCGATGCCGGCGCACCAAGCGCTCGCATCGTTTGCCATGGTTTCGATGGCTTCTTGGTAGGTGCTAAGCAGTTTGTCGATCTTGGGTTGGGTGCGGCCGATGCTTCCTTGGCTCCTGAGCCAGATGGTGACGTCGAAGCCGCAGTAAGCCGCCTGGAACGCAATCTGGCTGCCGAGCACGCCGCCGCCGGCGATGACGATTTTCTTGAAGCTCATGGTTCCTCCTAGGGCCTTAGGTTTCGCTGGTTGGCTTTAAAGCCGTATTCTGTTTGCCGGTTAAGGGCGTTGCGAGCCTTGACCAGCGTTTTTAAAACTATGCAAAGTGTAGGATCGCGAAGCCCGGGCGCACGGGGAAGCTCGGCTAGCGGGTGCGCGTCCCTCTTCGGAGGCTTTAGGAGGGCCGGCGCAGCTACGTACGTTGGCGCCCGCCAGTTCAGCTTTGCGCAGCTCCTTCCAGCGCAAAAAACGAGGGGGTGGAAATCCACCCCTCGCAGTGCGTGAGCAGTTTGCTTGCTGTTTGTTTGTCGCTTTCCGAGGTTGGTATCCAAGCGAGCTTGGTTTGCCTGTTGGTGGGCTTTGTTCGGGTGCGATCTTTGCTTGCCCCTAGGGGAACATGCCCAAGATGCGCCGTCCGAGGTTCTTCCTCAACTCGGATAGCACTCTCGTTGTGCGTTCGAGGTCTTCAAGCGTGTTGTAGAGCCCGAGGCTGATACGGCAGCTCTGCTCGATGCCGAGTCGGCGATGAAGGGGCTGGGCGCAATGCGTCCCCGTGCGCACGCAGACGCCCGCTTCGTCAAGGGCAAGCGCCACGTCGGTGGGATGCACCCCCTTGATGTTGAAGGAGACGATCCCCGTGCGATCGCATGCGTTTTCGGGGATGCCGTAAACCTTGCAGTCGGGGATTTCGGAAAGACGCTCGAAAAGGTAGCCCGTAAGCTCCCTTTCGTGCTGCCGGATTGCGGCTAAGCCGATGCCGTCGAGGTAATCGGCGGCGGCTGCCATGCTGATCGCGCCCGGTACGTTGGGGGTGCCCGCCTCGAGCTTGCGGATGTCGTCCAGGTAACTTGAGCGGCGCTCCCAAACCTCATCGACCATGCCGCCGCCGAGCATGAAGGCTCTAATTTCGGGGACCAGGCTTTCCTTCACGTACAAGGCGCCGATGCCCGTTAAGGCATACATCTTGTGGCCGGAAAACGAAGCGAAGTCGACGTCGAGCTCATGCAGGTTAAGGGGTAGGTGCCCGATGCTTTGCGCACAGTCGAGCACAAGCGCGGCCCCGTGCTCATGGGCAAGCTCGGCAACTTCTTTAACGGGGAAAATCGTTCCGAGCACGTTTGACACATGGGCAAGCGCGACAAGCTTTGTTTTCGTGCTTATCTGGGATTCAAGCTGCGCCCAATCAAGGCGGCCCTCTTCATTTAAAGGCGCTATCACCAGGCGGGCGCCTGTTTGGTTGCAAACCCGCTGCCAAACAAGGAGGTTGCTATGGTGCTCTGCTGCCGAAACGACCACTTCGTCGCCGGGGCAAAGCATTTTCGCCGCCCATGCTTGCGCCACGGTGTTCAGGCCCTCGGTGGCTCCGGGGGTGAAGGCGAATTCTTCAGGTTTGGCGCCAACGAAGGAGGCTAGCCTAAGGCGCGCCTGCTCGTAGAGCTGCGTTACCTGGAGGTTCAGCGCATATTCGCCGCGGCCGGGGTTGGCGGCGCCTTCGCGGTAGTAGACCTCCACGGCTTCGAGCACCGTGGAGGGTATTTGGGTCGTTGCGGCGTTGTCCAGGTAGGCCAGCTTGTTCTGGGCGAGAGCGGGGAAGTCCGTGCGACAAACGATATGCTCAGGGGCGCGCGTCATTGCTACTCCTGCGCGATAAGGGCCAGCTGCGTGCATCGCAAATCGATGAGCCTTGAGACGATCAGGAGCACATCGTGGTACGAGTTCGCTTCGGCGAAGCGCTTGCGCAAGGTGCTCGCAAGCGAGCTGTCTCCGATTTTCGTGTCGATCCAATCAACAAGGCGGTCTTGGTCGGCGTAGCTCACCGAACCGCTGCCGCCCGTCTTGAAGCCCAGGCCGGCTGTGCCGTAGCGGAAGAACTTCGCAGCCTCGGACAGGGCATACAGATGAAGCCAGCTTTCGCCTGCCGCGGCGTTCAGATCCATAACGTCAAGATGGTCGCCCCAATCCAGTTCGCGCATAAGATGGCGCGCTTCGCTTTCGCTGGGCACGTCGAAGCCGCCCAGGCTCGCAAGTTCCTCGGGGGAGGCTAGCGAGTTTGCGCTGTCGGAGCTGTTCTTGGCTGCGGCAGAAACGACCGCGAGCTTTTCGGCTTCGTCCGATTGGCATTGGCTTTTGCTTGCAACTGCGCAGGTGACGTCGTGGATCATCTCGCTCACTCTCCTTTGATGATTCCTGCTTCTTCAAGGGCGTCGGCGTATTCTTCAAGGTCGAAGGACTCAAGGGATTCGCGGGTGGGCCAGCCGCCCTTCTTGTCCCAGCCTTCAAGCTTGTAGAAGCGCGTTTTCACGTCCTCGAACTTCTTGCGGTCGAGCGTGCGGCCCTTGCAGCCGTCGAACTTCCATTCGCCGTCTTCGTAGACGGTCAGCCAGTAATCGGTTGAGGTGGGAACCTCGAAGACGTAATCGGCGAAGGTCTCCATCTCCCTGGTGCGGCCCTGGAGGTACCAGATCGTGCGGTCCATCATGAAGATCTTGCGGCCGATTTCCAGGCTCTCCTCGAAGCTCAAGTCCAGGCCGGTGACGGCTTTGTACATGCGCGGCTCGAAGTCTGGTGTGGCGCCGGTGGTGTCCCAATCGGGGTCGTTGTAGTTCAAGAGCGTCGGCCAAACGGAGTCGCACAGGCCCATGGAGGAAAGCCAGAAGCGTCCGTAGTGGCGCATCCAGGCCACGGTTTCGAGTTTCTCGTCGCTGTAGATGCCTTTGCTGCTGTAGTCGAAGCCCATGACATCAAGGCCGGTGGATTTTGCCAAACGCTCGACGACGTCCTTTGCAGGCAGCAGGTAGTCGATCTTGGAAAGGTTGCAGATGGTGGGCAGCCAGTGAACATGGGCGTTGATGCCGTGCTCGTTGATGTCGCGGTCGGTGAATACCGAGCCGTAGCTCCATTCAACTTCCAAGCGCGGGTCGTAGTGCTGGTAGTAATTCCACTGCGGGTAGGGGAACAGGCCTGATTTCGTGTCTTCATCCCAGCGGCCCCATGCCTTGACCGCGCGTGCCGGACCTTCGGCCATGGTGTCGCCCAGGCCCTTGCGGTAGGCGATCGAGTAAAGGAACTCCTCGATGAACTCGCGGCTGCCGTATTTCTCGAAGGGCAGGTCGGTGTCGATTTCCTTACCCTTGCCAAGGATGCCCATCTTGTACAGCGCGCGCAGATAGTCAAGGAAGCCGCGGTCGAAGCCGTTGATGCCCAGCTTGTTGAGCAGGCCGGCTGCGTAGAGCATGTCTTCCTTTTTGTCGGCGGTGAGGTAATACATGGAAGCTGCGCACATGGTGCCGTTGGCAAAGCCGTCGTCGAAGTTGTGGCGGCAGTTGCGGGTGCAGCCGGGGCAGCCGTAGGGGCGTGCCAGCAAGTCACGCGAGGTCCAGTGCGCGCCACCCGAGCCAGGCTGACGGGTGAGCGTGCCGAAGATTCGAGCGTCGTAGGTGGTTGCGCCCGGGTCAGGCTGCTCGTAGGAGGGGTTGTCCACTTTGTAGACGAAGCGCTTCTGGTATTCCATGCGCAGATCGAGCAGTGCCGCAGGGTCGGCGATGGGAATGCTCTTGGTGCCGAAGAAGCTGATGGCCTTGAGCTTCTTTGAGCCCCAAACCGCACCGAGGCCGCTTTGGCCTGCTTGATGCGCGCCATCGGTGGTGATGGTGCCGCTGCGGGCAAGGTTCTCGGATGCGGGGCCGATGCAGATGACGGCCGGTTTCTGGGTCGAGCGACCCGAATCGCGCGTGGGGCCCATGTCGTGCCAGGAGCCGTCCTCGGCGTTGTCCAAGATCAAACTCCAGATGCTTTCCTGGGTGTCGTCGGTCCATTTGCCCCAAAGGTCGTTGGCATCGTGGAAGGTGACCTCCTCGTTTTGGACTTCGACCCACACGGGCTCGCTCGACGCGCCGGTGATGACGGTAGCGTCGAAGCCGGCCGTCTTCATGGATTCCGCGATGCGTCCGCCCATGTTGGAGCGGGTGAACCATTCGGGATCGGCAAACGAGCCGATACCCTGGATCTCGACGCGTGCGGCGCCCGCGGGAACGGGGGTGCCCGACAGAGGGCTCGAGCAAATGGTCACGACGTTGCCCGGATCGAAGGGGCCGATCGTTTTGTCTTTGCAGTAGTCCCAGAACAGCGCGGTGCCCATGCCGTGCCCGCCGCCGAACTTCTGGTAAGGCTCCGAATCGATGACCTCGTAGCTTTTGTCGGTAAGGTTCAGGACAAGAATCTTACCCATATATCCGCCCATAGCCTTTGCCATGGTGTACCTCTTTCTCTAAGCAGCTTCTAAGCGACTACCAGGCTTCTTCGCCTTCTTTTGCGATGTTTTTCGGGTCGACCGGCACGGAAACGTCCGAGGGGACCTTGCCTTCGTCGTCGACGGGGAAGCCGATGATCGCCCAGTGCTCGTTGCGCAGGTTCACTTCGTAACCGGAGTCGTCTTGCTGGGGCAGCTCGGTGGTGAACTTGATGGCGCTCACGGGGCAAACCGAAACGCATGCTTGGCATCCGCCGGGGCCGCCGTCTTCGGCCATGTAGGGGGTGTTGGTGCACAGGTCGCACTTCTGGGCATGACGCTCCTCGAAGTTCCATTGCACGCGCGAGGGGGTGAACAGGCAGCCGGCAACGCAGCTTTCGCAGCCGATGCACATGCGCTCATCGACCATGCGAACGCCGGTGTCGGGATCGACGTGCATCGCCCCGGTGGGGCAGGCTTTCACGCAGCCCGGATCGGCGCACTGACGGCATTGCATCTGGCCGATTTCGTTGGGGAAGCACCCAAGGGGGTTCTTCTTGATCTGGATGCGTGAAAGGCTGCGGTTGACGTGGCCATGATGGGCCAGCGAGCAGGCCATCATGCAGGTTTCGCAACCGGCGCACTTCTTGGTGTCGACGAGCAGGTAGCCGCCCGAGGTCTCAACGGCATAGACGCCGTTGCCCATGAACCAGGCAGCCGTGCCGCTGCCCGCAAGGAGCGCTCCGATACCGACTCCGCCGAGCATAGCCAGGAAGTGGCGACGTGAAACCGCGCCTTTGGCTTTGGCATCGGGGGTGGTGTTCGGGGCTTGCCGGGGGCTTTCCTGGATCTTGTTTTGATCCGTGGTTTCGGTGTTGGTTCCCATCTTTTAAGCCTCCTTCTTGGTGCTGGCATTGGTGCCTGCGGCTTTGCCTTGCGCCTGCTTCTTTTCCAATTCCTCAACCCAGGCGGCGTGCTCTTCCTTGGCGTGATCGAAGGGAACGGTGCCGTGCAGCATAGAGGGGAAGGTCTTCCAGGAAGAGGGGATGACGACCGCGAAGAACACATGCGCCAGCAAGAACAGGAGCATGAGCACGGCGAAGAGGTCGTGGGCCCAATTGGCCACGAGCATGACCTCGCCGGGGATCGCGACCCAGCGGGTCAGCGTTTTCAAGATGCCCGTTACCGCCATGGCGGCAGCGATGCCCACGGCGCCGACGAAGGCCATGCGCTCGCTTTCGAAGTACTTTTCCTCGCGCGGGTAGGTGAAGCGCTTGAAGCCCATGAGCGAGCCGTAGTGGTTGATGGTGTAGATGAAGGCGCGCTTTGTGGGAAGGTGCTCGCGCAGGCGATAGGTCGAGATGATCGTGTTGCCGACCCAGTAGAAGGTGCCGAACAAGAAGAGGCAGGCGAACACGTAGTGCACGTTGAACCAGGGTGCCGAGCCCTCGCCGCCGCCAACCAGGGAAGGCGTGATGCGCGTTCCCAAAAGGAAGCCCGAAACGAGCAGCAGAACGGTTCCGATGGCATGGCTCCAGTGCGCAACGCGCGCGGGGACGTCGTGCCTTAGAATGCGATCGCCCCTGATTTCCGGGTCTTGGCGTCGGCTAAGCCCCGCTACCAGGAACCCGAGGAACGGCATGATGAATATCAGCAGCGCCCCTTGGTTGAATAGGATGGTCTCTGTCATTTGTTCCTCCTCATCATTTTCGATGAGGAAAAAGTAGCATTGGTCATCTGACCAGGTAAAATTGCTCAAAATGACGAGGTTTTAGGGTGTTTTACGTGCGGGCTGGCGCTCTAACTGTTCATCGTGAACAGTTGGCGGGGCAAAGCGACGTTTTATCGCTAGGTTCGAGCTTTTAAGTTTTCATTCTTTTGATGCGGTGAACACTTAGGAGCTGAGAAAAAGCGCTTTTTCAACTTTCTATGGAATTGAAAAGCGCTTAATAATTTCGAAATAGTTGAAAAATAGGGCCGAAAAAAGAGCTTTGAACCCGTTCAAAGCTCTGAGGTGTCATTTTCATTTCAAGTTTTCACACATGATAAGTTGCACGAAGCGCCAGGAAAGATTTCGAGGCAACGTAGGCGTGTGCTTTGCCCTGATGCTTGAAATCCAAAAAGCCCGCCTCCTGCAGGCTGATAAGGTCGCGGCGCGATGTTGCATACGAGATTCCGTGCACAAGGCGGTGGCTCTCGACGGTGAAGGTGTGGCCCGGCTCGGCAAAGGCCTTGGCCAAGATAGTTCGCTGTCGAGGGTTGATACGCCCATCCTCAAGGCAGAGCTTCTCGAGCGCGGATTGGGCCTGGGCGAGCTTGTCGGCCAGGGCGGCGGCATCGTTGGCCGTGCGCTCCAGGCACAACAGACCGACGGTGGAAAGCAGCGATCGGTCACCGACGATGTGGCGCATGGTGTGACGGCATTCGTCGAAAGAATAAGGGGAGTCGCCCAGGAACTGGCCACGTTTCCAGGCGCAGTAGGTTTCCGAGAAAGGCAGAACGGCCAAGGCATCGAAGCCGTCCTTCAGGAATATCAATCGGCGCAAAAACGAGGAGAGGGGAGCGTATGCCACTCCTCCGGCGCGCACCAGGCGTAAGGTCTCGCTTACGATAAGGGCGCGAAGGACGGGCAGATCCTCGTTGTGCGGCTCGCCTTTTTGGGCGTATTCGAGCGCGCGCAGGGCCGTGTCGAAGGCCGAGTCCGTTTGGTATTTGCTGCCGTAATCGACGCCAAGCTTTATGGCGTGCTCATCTAGGGAACCGCTTGAGACGCCTTCGATCAAGCGTTCGCGCAACTCGGCGAGCAGGCTGCGATCGAGTGGGCGGCCGGCGAATTCGTCGAGCTCGTGATCGAGCGTGATGGTGTTGGCGGCGATTCGCTCAAGACCGTCAAGCGCTTTGCCGTTGGTAGGGTCTTTGGTTGCAAGGATCTCGTCCAGCGAAATGCCCGACCGATCGAAGGAAGCGCGCAGCTCGCGCAGCCATAGATCGTGCGCAAGGCCTTCGGATGCCGATTCTTTGATGGCGCGATCAAGGTGCGAGCCGGGCCTGCCCAGCTGGTCCAACTTGAGCGAAAGCTGTTCGAGTTCGTAAGTGCGCCGGTACCATACCAGCTCGTCGTCGAAGCCTTCGAATAGGTGGACGCCCTGGCAGCGTCCAAGCGACTCCATGGCATGCCAACAGTCGTAGGCGCTCAGACCTGTGGGCAGGGGATGCTCAAGGAACAGCTCCCACGTCAGCGCCCGACGCTGCGCCGTGCGCAGTAGGTCACGGAAATTCTTGTCGTTGATAAGCGTGGGTATTTCTACAGGGTCTTTTTTCATACTTGCTTGCACCGTGGGTTGAAAATGTGCTTCTTCATCTATTTAAAGCTTCAGGGCGCAGGGCTTGGTTGCCAGAACGGTTGGTGATCGTTGCTCTTCGATAAATGGGCTTTTGGCGCTAGCTTTTAGGTTTCTTGGCCTTGGACGAGGGCTCGTGGGTGCTTACAGGAGATGACGAAGGGCCCGACCCCGGGGGTTTCGGGGTCGGGCCCTTGCAACAAGCCGTTGCTTGCGTGTCCGAGCTCAGCTGTGAAGTTTGCAGCTGAGCGTCTTGCTACTTGGTTTTAAGCTTCTTCACCTTGCTCCAATCGGAGTAGTAGGTTTTGCCATCGACCACCTTGTAGGCGCGCGCCTGTACGTAATATTTCTTCTTGGATTTGAGCTTCTTCACCTTTTTCGCCTTGACGGTGGCGCCCTTGGCCTTCACTTTCTTGGCGTTCTTCATGGACTTCTTGGTGGAGTAGCGAATCTGGACGCCGGAGCGCTCGGTTTTGCCCTTCTTCCATTTGGCCTTGAAGGACTTCTTGGCCTTGGAGACCTTGAGCTTGCTCACCTTTTTGGGGTTGATGGTGTAGGTGAGGGTGGTCTTGCCTTTATAGGTATCGCCGTTGCCCGTGATGACCACCTGGTAGCTTCCGACCTTTTTGCCGGCCTGGGTTTTCACGGTGTAATCCTTGCCATCCTGAAGGGTTTTTCCGCCAAGGACGACCGATTTCACGCTGGGCTTTTGGGTTTTGCCCGTGTAGGTGAGCTTCGTCTTGGAAAGTTCAATGTCGGCGTCGGCTATGGAGTTGGATAGCTTGCTCCATTTGGCGCGGAGCGTGAGGTCGCGCTTGATCTTAGTGGAGAAGTCGAAGATCTTGTCGTCAAGCTGCCAGCCAAGGAATACGTAGCCTTCGCGCTTCGGGTCGGCGGGTTTGCTCGCGTTTGCGCGTTCCGTTACCGCCTGGGCGTTAACAGCGCTGCCTCCGACGGAGTCGAAGCTCACGGTGAATTCCCTTTGCTTGTAAGTGGCCTCAAGCTCCACGTCGGCATCGCCCATGATGAAACTGGTTTTCGTTGCGCTTGGGTCTTTAAGTTCCACGTCGCCCGAGATTACCTTCCAACAGTCGAACTGCTTGCTGTCGGGCGCATCTCCTGCCACCACGGTGACGGTGTCCCCGGCTTTAGCGGTGCTGGATTTCTTCCCGTTCACAAGGAAGCTTGCCCCCTTGGAAGCCTCTGTGATGGAGACGCTGCGCTCTTTGCCGATGCTGTAGGTGCATTTGGCGACCTCGGTTTTGCGGTTGTCCACCATGGCGTAGGCGTACAAGACGCAGCTTTTATCGATGGTGATGGCCTTGGGCTCTGCGCTGGATTCCGAGTTCGAGTATTCGATGTAGTCGCTATCCGCGGGTTCGGCGGCACCTGGCTCCGTTATCGCGTAGAAAATCTGCACCTTCGCGGCTTCGTCCCAGCTGGAGCTTGCTGTGAGTTGCACAAGCTGTGCTTGGTCGGAGGAGCCGCTAAGCTGGGGTTTCGGTGCGCTGATCCAGGGCAGCTTGAAGGTGCGGCTGATCGTTTGCTTTTGGTCGTACTTGTCCTTGAAAGATCCAGTGATGGTGAAGGAATTGGAAGTGATTGCCTTGTCCTTGGCCGAGGTGTCCCAGGTGGCGTCTGCCGAGCAGGATTCGCCGTCCTTCAATTTGTAGCTGATGGTGCTTGGCAAGTAGGCCTCGCAGTCGCTTACCTGGTTGATGCTGACATCGGATAAGTCGGTGCTCACGCTGTCGAAGCGCTTGTCGGGGCCCGTCTTTGCCAGCCAGGAGACGGTGATGGTCCCGGCTGATTTGTCGATTGCCACCGAGCTTGCGGCAATGTTGTTGACGGTTGCGGCGGTCGAATCGTCCCAGGCGAACTGCCAGCCGCTTCCGGGCAACTTCATGCAGATGCTTCCCTCGTAGGTGGTGTCGCCCTCGACGACGCTGCCGGCATCGGTGCCGTCGGATTTTCGCCACGTGAACGAAATACCGCTGTTGGCGTCGTTTATCACGCTTTGGTCTTTTCCGCCGATGGTGATGCTGGCACTTGCGACTTCGCTGGGGAACTTGCCGCCGATGGTGGGGGCGGCAACTGCCAGTTTCAGATTCGAGACGACAGGCTGATAGCTTGCTTCAAGCTCGATGTTCTTCGCTGCTTCGGTAAGCGTGACGGCGTGGGTCGATTCGTCCTCGCTCGCGCCCTCAGGCAGCTTCTCCCATTTGACGAACTCCCAGCCGCTGGCACTGGGGGGCTCGACTATGAGGGGCTGATCGTCATCGAAGCTCTGGCCGGTTGAGGCTAGCTTGGTTTTCGGGTTGTTGATGTCGTAACCGTTGATTTTCACGGTGTGCGCTGCGGTGTTGGGGCAATCGTAGACTGCCGAGAACCTGACGATCAGGTCCAAGGCGGAGCCGCCGCTTGCGGCTTGCTGGAAACTCATGGCAACGTCGTGGATTGCGGGGGATTCAAGCGAGGTGGGGATCACCTTGATGTTGGATTTGATGCTGGCGGGGTCCCCGGTGAGCTTGATGCCGTAGTAGTAGGTTAGGAAGTTTTCGACCCTGACGGTGTAGTCGACTTTCTTCTGGGTGACGTTGCCAGAGGAGTCCTTGATCTCGCTTACTTCCTGCTTCATCGTCCCCGTGTCGTATCCGATCCATTCTGCGCTAGGATCCGCGGCGTTGCCATCGACGTCCTTCATCTTGAGCTTGATGACGGGCGCGTTGGAGAGGTATTCGTTGTAATTTCCGCTGGTCTCGGCGTTTGCAAGCTCATCCCATGAGCTGCTCTCGCCCAGCGTCAGGTTCAAGGTGCTGAGCGCCTTGGGGTAGTGGGCGGTAGCCGTGGCATCTTCCGTCGGCATGATGAAGAAGGTGTTGGTGCCGGTATAGACCTTGGTCGATTCGTCTGCGGTTTTGAGTTCCCACCAAGTGGGGTTGTCGCCTTCTTCGTTGGCGTAATCGCTCGTCTTGAATTCGACTTCCGTGCCGGCGACGTACTTCAAAGTCTTCATTTGGCCGGATCCGTATTCAAGAGTGAGGGTCTTGGAATCCGGGTAGTGCGCACGCACCGTGGCATCGGTTTCGGGCATGGTGAAGCTGGCGGTGCCGTTTTCGGGGTAGAGCCTGGTGCTGCCGTTTTCGCTGCTGAGCGTCCACCAGTCGGGTTCAAGCCCGTTGTCCAGATATTCCTCGGTCTTCAGCGTAACCTGCGTTCCGTAGGCAAGATTGG
This sequence comes from Oscillospiraceae bacterium, assembly GCA_963635145.1. Classification (GTDB taxonomy): domain Bacteria; phylum Actinomycetota; class Coriobacteriia; order Coriobacteriales; family Eggerthellaceae; genus Anaerotardibacter. The sequence goes on along the minus strand of CAVHFE010000015.1, from coordinate 16,260 downwards.
TGGAAAGCACCGGCGTGTCGGAGGCGCCGTAGCAGATGAGCGAAGACTGCACGGGGGTGCCGGTGAGATATATCTTGCTATTTTTGACCAGGATGGAGCACAGGGGGTCGTCTGCGCTGAAGACGTCCGTGACCTGCTCGCCCAAGGTTTTGATTATGTTGCCGTTGTCGCTTACCAGGTGCTCGCCTGAAGAGAAGCCCTCTACGCTTATGCCGAGTTTGCTGTTCGTCGTCAGTGCTTCATCGCCCACGCCGCCGATCAGGTGCTTGTCGCCCTTCAGATAGATATTGCTCTTCGCGTCGTTTTTGCCGGCGGCGTTGTCCGAGATCGTCATGGTGCCGCACAGCCTGAAGGCGTTGGAGGTGTCGGTTTCGTTGCAATAGATGCCGCCACCGTGCTCGCTGGCCGTGTTTTGGAAGACGGTGAGGTCGGTCAGGTGAAGGGTTTTCTCGAACCAGATGCCCGCTCCGTTTGCTGCGGAGTTCCACCTGATGCCGCTTTGAGTAGAGGATTTGAGAGTTAACTGGTTGAGGGAGTAAACGCCGCCGCCGTTGCCCTTGGCAGTGTTGCTGTTGATACCCGAGGTTCCGTCGAGCGTTACCTTTGTCGAGCTGTCGTTGTTGTACACACCGCCACCGTTGGCAGACGCCGTGTTGCTTATGACCTGGGAATTCGCGAGCGTAATGGAACAGCCGTCGTCGTCGACATACACGCCGCCGCCGTTGGAAGCCTTGTTCGACTTGATTGCCGAGTTCGCCTTCAGGCTAAGAGTTGCCACGTCGTTGAAGTAAAGGCCACCACCATCGCTGCCGGCGGTGTTGCTCTCGATGGAGGATTGGTTGAGCGTGTAGCTGGTGCCGTTGTAGCTGTTGTACACGCCGCCGCCATGCTCGCTGGCCGTGTTATTCGAGATGGTGGAGTTGTTCTTCAGCTCGACGGTGCCGTTTTTGGCATTGTGGTAGATGCCGCCGCCGCTGCCGTACTGAACGCTGTTGGAGGATATGCTCGAGTTGTCGAGCGTGATCGTGGTGTCGTCATCGTTCACGTAGATGCCGCCGCCATCGCAGGACGGGGTGGTGTAGCCCGAAGGATAGGCAATCTGCGCTTTGTTGCCATCGATCTTGGAGCCGTTTTTGAGGCTGAGCGTCGCGCAATCGTTGAGGTAAAGGCCGCCGCCATCGCCTTCGGCCGTGTTGCCCGAGATGGAGCCGTTGTCCAGGTCGAAGATGGTTCCGTTGTAGTAGCTGTACACGCCGCCGCCGTTGCCATCTTCGGCGCTGTTGCCGCTGATGGCTCCGCCGTTCTTCAAGATCACCTTGCCGCCTGAGGCGTTGTGGTAGATGCCACCGCCCTCATCGGAGTAGTTGCCGTCTATCTTGCCCTTGTTGATGGTGATCGTACTGTCGCCGGCATCGACGAAGACGCCGCCACCGTTGTCGTCCGCCCGATTGGAGCTGATCTGGCTGTCAGCGCCGTCGATCGTGATCTCCGTTTCGGTTTTGTTGACGTACACGCCGCCTCCGTCATCTTCAGCGCTGTTGTTGAAGATGAGGCATCGGTTTGCGTAGCAGTCGCTTTCAAGCGTGAGTTTGCAGCCTCTTTCCGACAGGGCAACGCCGCCGCCGTCGCCGGCCGATCGGTTGGAGTTGATAAGGCTTCCGTTCTTAAGCGAGATGACGCAATCGTAGCCGGTTGCGGCAACGCCCGCGCCGTCTCGTTCGCTATGGTTTTGCGAGATGTCGCTGTTGTTCATGATGAGCTTGGACCTGTTGCCCTGCAGGGTGACGCCGCCGCCATCGCCCGTTATGTTGTAGCCGATGGCGAAGAAGCTTTTGTCGGACACGTTGCCGGCAACGGTGACATCGTTGAGCTCGAGCGTGGAATCGCTTCCGTCAAGAAGGATTCCGCCCGCGCCTTCACCCGCGCCGCCCGTGATGATGGCGCCCCATTCGTATTGGGTTCCGCGGTCGGGGTCGAACTTCCAGAATAGGGATTTAACCCATTCGCCCATATGGGCGGTTCTTTGCTCTTTCTCGTTGCCGCCGTTGACGGTCAGCTTCGCATCGCTCCTCAGACAGATGACGTCGCCTTTCGATTTGCCGTTCCAGATGTCGTCGTTGTCGGTGGCGGCCAGGTGGCGGTCCAAGACATGCCCGTGCATGTTGAGGGTGTAGTGCCTTTCCGAGGGGACGACTATGCGCATGTCCTCGGTGTTCCAATCGCCCAGCATGTCGATGGTGACGTCGCATTCAAGGTCGTCCGCGTCGTCGAAAAGATCCTCGAGGTCGGTGTACTCCTTGGTGGTGGTGTTCCCGTTTTTCACGTAAGTGAGCGTGCCGGAATTGGAGTAGGTGTGTGCCCAGGCCGCGGTGGAATTCGCGGAAAAGGCCACGACGGCCGCGATTGCGATTACGCCCAAAAGAAGGGCTCGGACGGATAGCTTGGAAAATCTTGAGTCCATGGTGGTTCTCCGGTGATGCTTGAGCTTGCCTTGAAGGAAATAAGATCCCAAGATGATTTTAACTTATGGCATGTTGCTATCCGGTGTCCGTGGCTGGGCTGTTTGCGGCGGCGAGGTCGCAACTGTGCGGGTGCTGCCAGGTGCGGACATCGGGGTACCGTATAATACGAACATCAACCAAGGTCTTGAAGGAGGTGCCCCATGCTGTATCAGCTTATGAACAAGGACGTGGTGGTTGCCACCTATAGGGAGAGGGTAGAGCTCGACGAGTATTTCTATGACTTGGTAGAGCAGAAAGACCCGTATCTCCCCTATAGCTTCATTGACATCAATGATTGGGTTGATGGGCGGCAGATCGCCAAGCATCGCATTTCCATCGAGAAACTGATGAGGGAGCTCGGGCTTACCACCCGTCATGACTTCATTGGGATGGCGCGCTGTCTTTCGCTTACCGATACGTTTTGGATGAAGCGTGAAGATGAGCCCCTTAAATGGGAAGACGTATCCCTGTATCGCAATCCCTTCGATGACGTCATTGCGCGCATCGCCTTCGATGGCACGGGCATGTACGGTCGAGGGAATTCGCCTACGTCGCCGGAGTTCGCCACCTCTGGCTCGTTCGCCAAATGTTGGATTCGCGAAGGGGAGCAGATAGAGCTTCTTAAGCGTGGTTCCACCGGCTACGCCAATGCTGGGTTCGAGCCGTATTCGGAGGAGCTTGCCTCCGACTTGCTCAAGGCGGTCAAGGTCGATCATGTGCCGTACAGTTTGATGAAGTTTCACGGGAAGCTTGCCTGTAAGTGCCCTATCTTCACCTCGGAAGAGCGAGGCTTTGTTTCTGCGCATCGCTTCTTTGATGGGCCTTTTAGCGTGACGGATATGCTCGGGTTTTCGTCGAAGTACGGCGCCGAGGAAAGCTTCCGCGAGATGATCGTGATGGACGCGGTTATGGCGAACATCGACCGTCATGCTGGCAACTACGGCTTTTTGGTGGACAACGCTACGGGCGAAGTACTGCGCATGGCACCGCTATTCGATCACAACATGGCCTGCCTACCCATGATGATGGAACAGGACGATTTCGAAGAGTACGTGAGCATGATCGGACCCAAGATCGGCACCGATTTTATTGCCATTGCCCGCGCGGTTATGACCTCGAGCATCAAGGCGAAGCTCATCGAGCTGAAGGATTTCGAATACACCGATCCCGGTTTCGACTACCCGCAGTGGAAGCTCGATGCGGTGAATCGCCTTAAGAACAGGCAGATCAGGCTGCTGCTTGATTAGCGCGGCTGATGCGCACTCGAAATCATTACGACAATTAAACGGCACCAACTGCTGTCTGAAAATAACCGGACTTCGTTTGTTGCAAAAGGCCGCCTAGAAGAGCATCAAAGCCATTGCGGCGGCGAAGGCTAGCAGCACGATGGAGGCAACTAGCGCGGCGGCGAAGGCATTACGTCCGGTGGCAAGCAGAACGCGGAAATTCACGGTCATTCCCAACGCCGCCATGGCCATCCCCAAGAGCAGGTAGCTAAGTTTTACCAAGGCATCGAGCGCCTCTTGCGGCAGCGGGGCGAAAGTGCCGAAAACACTCGCCGCAACGAAGCCCGCCATGAACCAAGGGATGGGGACCTTTCCCTTTCCTTCGCTAGCGCTGCCTTCCGATTTGCGATACCACACGCCGATGATAATGGCGGCTGGGGCCAGCAAAAGCACGCGCGACAGCTTCGTGATGATGGCGATGTCCAGGCTTTCACCGCCGCCCACGCCACCTGCGGCTACCGCATGAGCGATTTCGTGAAGCGAAGCGCCGGCCATCACGCCGAATTGCGTGGCGCTCATGCCAAGCGCCGGACCCACGGCAATGTCCACAAGAGTGAACAAGGTGCCCAAAATGGCGATGATGGCGACGGCCACCACCTTGTTCTCGGCATGGCGCGCAGCATCTTTTTCGCTGGACGGCAACTGCGAGGCAATGCCCATGACGGCCGCCGCGCCGCAGATTCCCGTGCCGGAAGCGGTAAGGATGGCCAAGTGCTTGTCGACCCCGAAACGGCGTGCTAGATGATAGGCAAGGAAAATAGTGCCTGTTACCACCACGCATGCTAGAGCGATGGTTTTCACTCCCGCCTGCGCGAGCGCGACGAGATTGAGCTTGAAGCCGAGCAAGATAATGCCCGCACGTAGAAATTTGTTGGAGATGAGCGCGATGCCGGGCTTGGCATACTCAACGGCAGGGCGCGCCACCTGGCAGCACATGCCCAGAATGAGCGAGATTACGAGCGCGCCGAGCACGGCAAGGTAGGGAAGCCCTGCCAGCAAGCTTCCGCAAACGGAACATACGAGCGTCAAGGCACAAGCAACGGCGAATGGTTTGGAGAGGATTATCTTTAACATGCTTGCGAAGGCTACCCGAACAAGCATCACCACGCAATAAGGGAAAAGCGCCATGTCGCCGCCCGCGCAACAACGAATGCGATCATGGCGGCAGGGCGAAGTTGCCCGAAGTTCAGCGCACCTAGCCTTCCTTTGCTGCGTGAATGATCGCCGGAACAACCTTTGGATAAAAGACTTCCATTATTTGAGCCAACTCGATGGAGTTGCCCTCTTTGCCGCGATAGGCCAGAAGCGACAGGAAGCCGCCTGCGGCAAATTCCACAAGCATCTTTTGACGCTGCGTAGGCGTAGGGCCAATGTCCAAAATCAACATTACGCGCCGCTGCATGATCTCGTGCATGCGTTGAGCGAAGGCGCCTTGCGGGTTGAGTGCCATCAGGGTGCAAAGATGGTCATATTTGCTAGAGAGCCGAGATAGCTCCTTCTCGCCGATTCCTTGGGTTCCTTGTTTTAGAAGAACGCGACACGCATGTTCCAAAAGGCCTTCCGCATCAAGCCCCTCAAGATAGCGGTCAACCAGATCCGCAAAGGTCGCAAAGTGGTAATAGAACGTCGTCTTGTTGCATCCGGCAATGCGGCATACCGCAGTCACGGTTATCTCGGACATCGGTATTTTGCCTGTCAGTTCGGCAAAAATCTCTAATATGCGTTTGTCCATTGGCGCAACGCCCGCGTTCTTTTTTGGTCTGGCCATACCTTTTCCTAATGCAACCAAGTTTCGCAAGGCGACGCATTAACGTGCGTCGTTGCGACCCGTAGAATTTTTATGCAACCAGTGTCGTATTTTAACGAAGGGGGCTCCCATGAGCAGCGAATTCGAAATCACTTTCACCGTCGATGGCAAGATCGTTGCGGAGGACAGCATTCGCAGTATGGAGGCGCAACGCTACCGAGTGGCTTTCGGCAAAATGGCAGATTCCGGCGCAAGTCTTCTTCACAATGGAAGCAGGATATCTTTGAGGCAAGCTTGCGAACTGCCCTTGCAGCAAGCGAAAAGCGCTCTGGCCGAAACCAAGGTAAGCATCGGACGAAAAGGGATGATCGAGCTGCTGCACGACAGCATCCAGCGCAGCGACGCCATGTGGAAGGAAATCGCAAGCGAATCCCCTTATCGCTTCAGCTTGCAGCAAGGCGCTGTGGAAGTTCACGCCAAGGGCATCACGCTGCCTATGTTCATGATGTTCAACAAAAGCATGACGAAGGCCAATGAGCTGGGCGGGCCCTCGCACATCCATCCCGAGCACTACAGCTTCGAGGCAGGCGCAGGCGGGAGCCAAACCATCATCGAAACCTTCGGCATGTACGGCGAACCAAGCTATCTGCACCTTGAGCCGGGCAAAGACGACTGGAGGCCCGTTGAGCCCGACGCCGATACCGTCACGTCCATGATGGGCAACACCTACCTAGTCAACGGGAAAGTCGATACCAAGCTGGTGGGGTTCCATCAGTTCAAGCCCTGCAATGACGGCCTAAAAATCAAGCTCGGCGTTTATTTGCCCCAGGCAGCGCCGAAGGAAATGCTGGAAGGCCACAAGTGGCATCTGTTGGTGGAGTTCAACAACGCACTGCATTGCGCCGCCGAGCAACGTCCTAATTTCCTGCAGAATCTCGTGCTGAATTCGGCCGTAAAGCGGATGCTCAAGAAAGCGGGGAAGTAACTCTCGTAGCCGAAAGGCGTTGATTGGGCAACTTGAACTGTAGGTATGCGCTGCTCTATTGCCAGTTTACTTGTTTGTTGATCCACTCCATGAGTAGTGAAGCGATCCATTGCTGTTCCTGCTCGCTGAGCGGGCGACCTTGCGGGATGCCGTGCCACTTGCTCAGGCATCCGCGGCAGCAACATGCGCAAGCGTGCATGGCTTTGAAGCTGGGGTGGCCTTTCATGGGGGTCTGTTTGCCGTCGTTTTTTGGGGATGCAGGAGCTAGGCGGCCTCGAACAAAATCGCAGGTATGGCTATAGATGGTTTCGCGGCCCTTTTTCTGGGCGTAAGTGATATCTTCCGAGTTCAGCTTGAAGCGGCTCCTGAATTTGGAGCGAGACAGTCGTTTGAGCACGAAGTCGAATTGCCCAGGTTCGTAGTTGATATTTAAGGAAGCTCGCTGGTTCATTCTTTGCGTTGCTTGGCCTGGGGGCGTATGCGTTTCGGGCCAGTGCGTTGATCGGTGATGTTAGCTATTTATGCTACATCGTTTTCCGCTAGGGTAGTGCGCAGAAGCTCTAGTGGTTCCTTGGTTGCGAGGAGGTCGGGGTCGTGCCTCTTAACCCTCCAATGCGTTATAGGTATCGTCGTCAACGGGCTCGCACCACTCGTTCGAGCAGCCTTCACCGGGGCGCTCGAAGGCCAGGTGGGAAAACCATGAGTCGGCTTTCGCTCCGTGCCAGTGCTTCACGTTGGTAGGGATCTCAACGATATCGCCAGGCCTGAGCGCGCGTGCGGGCCTGCCCTCTTCCTGATACCAACCTTCGCCGTCGACGCAGATAAGAATCTGTCCGCCGCCTGCGGTGGCGTGGTGGATATGCCAGTTGTTGCGGCAGCCCGGCTCGAAGGTCACGTTGAAGATGGGCAGATAGTAGCCTTCGCTGGTAAGGGGGTTCAGGTAGCTCTGGCCGATGAAGTACTGCGCAAACGCCGTGTTCGGTTCGCCCAGGCCGAAGAATCCGCCGTGGGCTTCGGCAGTCTTGGGTTGCACATTTGCACCTGCCTCGCCGTTGGCCTCGTCTGCGTAGACCTCTTTGGCCAGATTGAAGCTTGCCCACGCTTTGGGCCAGCCGGCGTAGAAGGCGGTGTGGGTGATGGCCGCTGCCATTTCCTCCTTGCTTACGCCGCGTGCTTTGGCGTTGGCGATGTGGTAGGAAAGCGAGCTGTCGGTGATGCCCTGCGCCATAAGGGCAACCACGGTGATAAGGCTGCGTGTTTTCAGGCTGATGTCGGCGTTGTTCCAGTTCTCGCCGAAAAGGACGTCATCGTTGAAGTGGGCGAAGTCGGGCGCGAATTCGCCGAGTGCATCGCGCCCTGCGGTTTGCTTGATGGTCATGGGGCTCTCCTTTGGTAGTTACTTGCGGCAGCAATCGTTGCCGTCGGTGCGCAGTTGGTAGATGAGGTAGTCAAGGCATTCGAGCTTTTTCTGCTCGGTGTGGATGCCGTCCAGCAGCTCGCGGCGGTATGCCTTGAGTCGGCAGCGCTTGGCGCAGGTGCCGGGCAGGGCATCGAACTCGTCGATAAACGTCTGGTTACAGCCAGCATCATGTAGGTTGGCAAGGGTCTTTTCATCCATCGGATGGTGCACTTACCGGGTGAGCTTTACCTTGGTGGTGCCGGCCAGCGCCTTCTCGCCCGGGCGGCCCTTGGGTCCCACGAGGTTGTGCGGCTGGTAGGGTTCCTCCAGGAAGTCAACCTCTGCAGGCGTGAGTTCAACGTCGAGCGCAGCCACCGCATCGTCCACGCGCTCGGGCTTGCTGCACCCCACGATGGGTGACTCGATGCCGCGCGCCCAGTGCCAGGCCAGAGCCACCTGCGCCATGGGAACGCCATGGTCGGCGGCGACCTTGGCTACGCGCTCGATCACGGGCATGTCGATGGCGCGGTCGTGGTCGTACTTGTTCTGCATGGTGGTGTCGGTGGTGCCGCGTGTGCTGGAGGATTCCCAGGTCGGGCGCGTGAGGTGGCCGGATGCCAAGGGGCTGTAAGGCGTGATGGCCATGTCGTATTGGCGACAGACGGGGATCATTTCGCGCTCGTCCTCGCGGTAGAGCAGGTTGTAGTGGCACTGCATGCTCGTGAACTTGGTCCAGCCATTCTGCTCGGCTGCGACCTGCATGTTGTGCAGCTGATAGGCGTACATGGCGCTGGCGCCCAAGGCGCGCACCTTACCCGTGCGCACCAAGCGGTCGAGCGCTTCCATGGTTTCCCCGATGGGCGTGTCGTAGTCGAAGCGATGGATGATGTAGAGGTCTAGGTAGTCGGTGCCCAGTCGCTTCAGGCTGCCCTCTATCTCACGTTCGATCGCCTTGGCGGAAAGCCCACCTTCGTTGAAGTGAACTTTGCTGGCCAGCACCACGTCTTCGCGTGCGATGCCGAGGTTCTTCAGTGCGCGGCCGATGTATTCTTCGCTGGTGCCGAAGCTGTAACAGTTGGCCGTGTCGATGAAGTTGATGCCTTTGTCGAAGGCTCGTTTGATGACGGCCTGAGTCTCGTCGGGGCCGATGGTCCACTGATGGAAATCGGGACTGGCTTCGCCAAAGCTCATGCCGCCCAGGCAGAGCTTGGATACTTTGATACCGGAGTGACCGAGGGTGGTGTACTTCATGGTGCGTCGCCTTTCTTCGAGCTTGCTTCTTCGCAATTCGAATATAGGCTGCATGTTGTTCTATGTGAAATGCCTATAATAACTAGTTGGATATACACTTTATGCATGAATGGATAATGGCGATGGAGCTAAGGACGCTCAAATATTTTCTCGCTGTTGCTCGTGAGCAGAACATGACCGAGGCGGCCAACGTGCTGCATGTGACGCAGCCGACGCTTTCGCGGCAGATCGCCGATTTGGAGCGCGAGCTGGGCGTGACGCTCTTCGACCGCACGAACCGTTCGTGCGTGCTTACGGGTGATGGCATGCGTTTGCGCCAACGTGCCGAGGAAATCCTTTCGCTGGTTGAGCAGACGGAAGCCGAGCTGGCGGATGGGGAAGGGGATCTAGCCGGCACAATCCGCATCGGCGCCGGCGAGACTCGGGTCATGCGGCTCGTGCTGCAGGTTTTCGCCGAGCTGCATCGCGACCATCCCGGCGTGCAGGTTGAACTCTACACCGGTAATGCCGATGCGGTGGAAGAGCGCCTGGAGCGCGGTCTTTTGGATTTCGGCCTGCTCATTGAGCCGGTGAGCAATTTGGAAAAGTACGAGTGGCTGCGCATGCCCGATGCCGATCGTGTGGGCGTGGCCGTTGCGGCCGATAGCCCGTGGGGCGGCCTTGAAACGGCTACCGCGGAAGATGTGCGTACGATGCCGTTGCTGCTGAGCTCGCGCACATCGAACAAGGCCGTTGACTTGGCCGCATGGTCTGGTGACTGTTTGGCGCCCGAGAGCCTTAACATAGTTGGGCGCTTCGATCTTCTTGGCAATGCGGCACACTTGGTGCGCACGGGCGAAGCGTGCGCGATGGGCATCGACCATCTGCTTCAGCTCGATGGCTCCGACTTGCGTTTTGTGTCGCTCGACCCGCCGCTGACTATAGGTTCGTTTTTGGTGTGGAAGAAGTACCGGTTGCGCAGCCGCGCGTGCGAGGAGTTTATCGGTCGCATGCGCGCGGCATGCAGCGAAGCTAGCGCATGATTCGTTGTTAAATCTTTTACGTAATCGAAAAAGTGATGCCGGGGTGTCTCGACATTACGAAGAGGTCTTTATGGGCAAAAGAGCGATGTAGATAAACAACAGCTTTTGGCCCGGCATATCGTGGTCAATTACGCTTCGATCCCGCCCGAGCGACTGCATGAAGGCCTGCTGCGCTTGAAGTTGTGCATTTCGCTGCCAAGCATCGCTTCGCTGCACTAAGAGGGGCGGACGGGGTGTGGTTAAAGTCGTTTGAAATACCACGTCCGGGTGAAAATTGCTTATGATATTCGCTAAACAAAAGGCAAGGAGTTAGTGGAAAGAATGCTCGAAGACGCCACGATACGAGGCTACAGCCTTAGCGAACTTGAGAACAACGAAAAGAATCCCTATTCCGATGTGCTCAAGCAGATTTTGAAGGAAAAGCGCGACGCCGAGCAGTTCTTGCGGATGATCGCGCCGCAGTACCTGGGCGTATACGTGCTGGACAAAGAGACTGACTTCTTCCGCGATATCGTGGGGCCTGATTACTTCCGCAAAATCGTGAAGGAAAAGCAAGGCCGTTATTCCGAAGCGCTCAAAATCTACAACGAGCAGCTTGTGCTTGAGGAGGATCGCGCTGCCTTAGGGCAGGTGCTGGATTACGAGCAGCTCTACGGCAAGCTTTGGTCGGGGCAGGAAGTAGATCTGTCTTATCGTAAAAACGACGGCACGCTGGTGGGCCTTAAAATCGCAAGGTATTCAACGCGCGAGGAGGAAAAGAACCTCTCCCTCTGGATCTTCACCGACGAGGGCACCAGATACAAAAAGCAGATGGGCATGGACAGCAACGCTTCCAACATCTTGCATTCAGCGGTGACCTCCGGTTTGTGGTGCATCGATTACGACGAGAACGGCGAGATAGCGCAGTGCACCTGGTCCGATGCGTTCAGGAAAACGCTTGGCTACGATTCCGCGGCTGATTTGCCGAACACCTGGGATGGCTGGGCCAGCAAAATCCATCCGGACGACTTGGACTACATGAACCAGGAGTACGAGAAGGCAAAGAACGATTACGCGGGAAGCACGGGCTACGATATCGAATATCGCATGCGTGATAAACAGGGCGTCTATCATTGGTTCCGCGATGCTGCGTACTTCAGCCGAAGGGCGGACGGCACGCCGATCTGCGCCAACGGCATCGTCGCGCTTGTGGATGAAAAGCACGAGATGGACGCAAAGCTCAAGGACGCCTTGCAAAAGGAGCAAGACCAGCAGGAACGTCTGTCGCTGGCGCTTGCCGCAGCGGAACAATCCAGTCGTGCGAAAACGACCTTCTTGAACAATATGTCCCACGACATCCGCACGCCCATGAACGCCATCATCGGCTTCACGGCTTTGGCGCAGACCCATATCGATAACACTGATCTGGTGCAAGATTACCTGGCAAAGATCAGCACCTCCAGCACGCATCTGTTGAGCCTGATCAACGACATTCTGGACATGAGCCGCATCGAGAGCGGCTGCGTCAAGCTGGACGAAAAGCCGGTGCACATGCCGGACCTTCTGCATGATCTGCGCAGCATGATTCAGGGCCTGGTGGGCTCCAAGCAGCAGAATCTTTACATCGACACCCAGGATGTGCAGAACGAGGACATCGTCATCGACAAGCTGCGCCTTAACCAGATTCTGCTCAACATCACCAGCAATGCCATCAAGTTCACGCCGGTGGGCGGCGACATCATCATCCGTCTGATCGAGAAGCCGTGTTCGCGCAAGGGCTATGCGACCTACGAGTTCACCATCAAGGACACGGGCGTGGGCATGTCCGAGGAATTCGTCGAGCACGTGTTCGACACCTTCTCCAGGGAACGCAGCTCCACCGTGAGCGGTATCCAGGGTACCGGACTTGGTATGGCCATCACCAAGAACATTGTGGAGATGATGGGCGGTAGCATCTCGGCTACGAGCAAAGAGGGGAGGGGCTCGACCTTCACCGTTTCGCTGAACGTGAAGCTGTCGGCCCAGCCCGTGAAGAACGAACCGATCCCGGAGTTGGAAGGTGCGCGTGCACTGGTTATCGACGACGATATCAATACCTGCCGCAGCGTCTGCAAGATGCTTCGCAGCATCAACATGCGCCCAGATTGGACGGCGTCGGGCAAGGAGGCCGTGTTGCGCGCGCAGGACGCCGCGGAGCTTCAGGATGAGTACAAGGTTTACATCGTCGATTACCTGATGCCCGACATGAACGGCATCGAGGCGGTTCGCCGCATTCGCAGGGTGATCGGCGAGGATGTGCCCATCATCGTGCTGACGGCCTACGATTGGTCGGACTACGAGCAGGAGGCGCGCGAGGCCGGCGTGACGGCGTTTGTTGCCAAGCCCATCTTCATGTCCGAGTTAAGGGAAGTGCTTACGCAGCCCGCCGGTACTGCTTCAAAACCGTTTGCTCGGGTGGAAGCGAAGGAATACGACTACAGCGGCAAGCACGTTTTGCTTGTTGAAGACAACGAGCTCAACATGGAGATTGCCACCGCCATTTTGGAGGAAACGGGGATGCGCGTCGATTGCGCCAAAGATGGCATTGAAGCGGTTAATGCCATAGACCATACGCCCGAGGGTACCTATGACCTGGTGCTTATGGACATCCAGATGCCCCGAATGGACGGCTATATCGCCACGCGCGAGATACGCACCTTGTCAAACAACAAGAAGGCGAACGTCCCCATCATCGCCATGACGGCCAACGCCTTCGAGGAGGACAAGCGCAAGGCCTTCGAGACCGGCATGAACGGGCATGTTTCCAAGCCCATCAGCATGGAGGCCATTTCCAAGGTTATCGACGAGGTTTTGCCCGAAGGCGAGTAGGCTTGCGGGGCATCCTCTTGCCGGCGGCTTTCTGATAATCTTTCGAGCGAACTGCATTCGTCATCGATACTCGAACCGAAAGGACGCAGCATGAAGAAGTTTCTGGCGGAGTTCAAAGAGTTTATCAACCGTGGCAACGTAATGGATCTGGCTATCGCCGTTATCATCGGCGGTGCGTTCACAGCTATCGTCACTTCGCTTACCAACAACATCATCAATCCGCTTATCTCGGTGATTGCCGGCGGCGGGGCTGGGACGATATCGGGCTTGGTTGTGCCGGGCACGGACATCGACTTCGGTGCATTCATCAGCGCATGCATCAACTTCCTTATCGTTGCGTTTGTTGTGTTTTTGCTGGTGAAGGCCGTGAACCATGCGCAGGCGGTAGGAGAGAAGCTTGCGGGCAAGAAGGAGGAGGCGCCGAAAGCTGCTCCGCAGTGTCCCTATTGCCTTGAAGAGGTGAAGGAAGGCGCCACCCGTTGCCCCCATTGCGCCGGCGCCTTCGATGCCCCGGCGAAAGCGGAGTAGCGAAACACGGCGAAACACGGCGAAACACGCCACCTTCAAACGACACAGGTGTTTTAGGGCGTTAAGCCTAAAAAGACGACTATAGGTGAGCGCCGATAACATGCCCGCGCCGGCTACGCAGCCGACGCGGGCATCACTTTTGGTTGGCTTTTTGAGCACTGATGCAGCCTGTGGTGACCGGGCTATGAAAGGGCCGAAGTTGGGTCATCGGCAAGCCTGGTTGCGTCACTCCCGCTACGGGTTACATCCGTTTCAAGCTTATTTCTGAGGCTCCGTTGTAGGCGGGTTGCCTGCGGCCCTGGAGGCAGCTGTTTGGCGGGCTGCTAGACCGTGCATGCGCTTCGTACCGATGAAGCGGCAGCGCCGTTGCATGCCGCTGCGCATCTTGTGAAAGAGGATGAAAGTGGCTAAAGTTCTGGACAGATAAACTATCCGAATGATAGGGGCGTTATGGCGATCACGATGGGTCTTGCAGAGGCTAAGAACAACTTCTCGCGCGTTACCGCCGAGGTGAACAGAAGCGGTCGCCCGGTCACCGTGCTGAAGAACAATAAGCCATGGGTGGTTATCAGCCCAGCCGCAACGACAAGTGGCGCAGGCAAAAGCGCGGTAGATGTGGCTGTTGACTTCATGGACGAGTACGCCGATGTGTTCGAGGAGCTTGCCAAATGAGCGGCTTCGCAGAGCCCTTGGGTAAGGGTGTGGTGTTGCAGATTCATTCTGCGGCCGTTGCCAGGTTCGGCGGGCTTGACGGGGTGCGAGACGAGGGCTTGCTCGAGTCGGCGCTTGCTCAGCCCTTCCAGACATTTGGCGGCCTAGAACTTTACCCCTCCATAGCGCAAAAGGCGGCCCGCTACGCTTACGGCATAGCGCGCAATCATCCTTTCGCCGATGGAAACAAACGAACGGCGACGGCCGTGATGGGTACCTTCCTGCGAATGAATGGCTGCAGCTTTAAGCCCTCACATAGTGAGTTGCTGGCGACTATGCTCGGTGTGGCGGACGGAAGTATTTCCTGCGAACAGCTTGCAGATTGGATGGAGGGGCAGATCTAGGCGTCTTTCTGTTGCGGCCCTGCAGTTGTGGGCGGGCCGCCGCATTGACGACAAGCCTTATTTCTTGATAAGGCGAAAATAGAGGTATTTACCGCTAGAAGGCCTCCTTCCCTTCACGCCCTTGTCCTCGCCAAGCTTTGCTCTGCAAATCGGAAGCCGGCAATCCAACTTGCGAACAGGTATAGCCCGATGCTGCTACGCATTCTGCACGACGGAAGCCTTAGGCAGTGCCCGTTTAATGCGGATAATAGCGTAAACGCCAATGCACACTAGGAAGGAAAGGACCTCGGCGGCAAGCAGGGCCCACACGATGCCATCAAGCCCGAACAGGGCGCTGCCCACGAAGATGCAGGGGACCATCGCGCCGCCGCGCACAACGCAGACCACATTCGCTGCAATGCCTTTTCCTTCCGCCTGGAAGATGCTGCTGATAAGCCCCGATGCGGAAGCGAACGCGCAGGCAAGGAGCTGAGCGGCAAGGATGGCGGCGGCCTCGGATGCGACCCGGGGAGCCTCTCCGACTGGGTGAGGAAGGCCGAAGCCGCCGAGGCCGCCCCCGACGGCAACCCCTTCCAGATGGCCGAGGACCTGCGCAGGCTCAAGCGCGAGAACGCCCGCCTGAAGAGGGAGAACGAGATACTTTTAAAAGCGAGCGCCTTCTTCGCCAGCAGGCAGCCGTAGGCTGCTCGGAGGAGAAGGCGAAGTTCGAGTTCATACTCCCCAACGAGGGCGCGTGGACGGTGTCGGAGATGTGCTCCGCCCTCAAAGTCACCCGCCAGGGATATTACGCGTGGAAGAGGCGGCCGCCAAGCGCGCACGCGATGCACGACAAGGAGCTGTCAGGGTTGATATCGCAGGTCAGAAGCGAGGTTCGCGACATATACGGAGCGCCCAAGGTGTTTCTCAGGCTGAAGCGCATGGGCGTGCGGACCTCCCGCAAGCGCGTGGCGCGCATCATGCGCGAGAACGGCTGGCGCGACGAGGCTGCGTTCGATTTGTTCGAGTACATCGAGGTCGTCTACAACAGGGCGAGGATGCGCACGGCGCTGGGCGACTTGAGCCCCGCCGAGTTCGAAGAGGCCAATTGGCCTAAGTCAGAAGGCCGCCCCAAGGCGGCGTAAAGGCTGTCAATGGAATCGGGGTAAATTCATGCCTCGCCCCAACCAGAGGCGCCCATGCAACATGCATGGGCGCTCTTCGTTGCCGTTACGCCGCAACCGCCTGCAGCTTGGGCTCCGCAAGTTTCTTCTTGCTCGCCGCCATGGAAAGCGCCGCGACGAGCAGCACCGAGAGAACATCCGCAAGCGGCTGTGCCCACGCTATGCCGTCGATGCCCGCCACGCTGTTCAAGACGTACATCGCCGGGATGAAGATGAGGCCTTGCCTGCTGATGTTGACGATCAGCGCCGGGAGCGCGGCGCCCATGGCCTGCAGGCTGTTGACCAGCACGTAGAAAATGCCGAAGAGGAAGCTGGTCGTCAGGAAGATACGTCCAAACGCGAACGCGTAGGCATAGGCGTCTGGATCGCTCAAAAACGCGCCGACGATCTGCCCGGTGAACGCATAGCAAGCCAAGGTCATGGCCGCCCCCACGGCTGTGGCGTAGATAAGCGAGAAGCGCAGCGTCTCGTGATAGCGC
>CAVHFE010000014.1:0-42554 GCA_963635145.1 Oscillospiraceae bacterium | reverse complement strand
ATTCCCTTGCTCAAAGGGCTTATTTCACCGCACGGAGGCCGTAGCGCGCCATTTCGGGCTGGTTTTTCGGCTCGCGTTCGCTGGGTTTGGTTTGGACCACCGTGGCGGTCGGGAATGTTGGTTGACGTGGCCCCTTTGCGCTGGACTTAGGCCTTTAGTTCGAGCCGGCAGATGTTTTCAATGTGCTCTGTGTGGGGGAACATGTCGACGGGCTGGATGTCGGTGAGCTTGTAGCCGTTCTTTACCAGGTAGTCTACGTCGCGTGCTTGCGTGTTGGGGCCGCAGCTGATGTAGACGATGCGCTGCGGCTTGAGCATGCAGGTCGCGCGCAAAAACTCCAGGCTCGATCCTGCACGCGGCGGATCCATGAAGAGGACGTCGATCCGCCCTCCTTCGCGGGCTAAACGTTGCATGAAGTCGCCGGCGTCCTGGGCGAAGAACTCGGCATTCTCGATCTTGTTGTGGCGTGCGTTGTTACGGGCATCCTTGATGGCTTCGGCTACCTTGTCGACTCCGATGACCTTTGCCGCGCCAGCCGAGCGATTTGTCTTGGCTTCCGTTGCGTCGTCAATCGAATTGCCCGTGCTGTCTGAATTGCCCCCGTTTGCTCTGGTTCCGCCTGTTGCCTCGGCCTCGCTGCCCGCTTCGCCCGCGGGCCCCGTCGCACCGTCAGCCCCACCAAGCCCCTTGGCGGCAACCAGACCGATGGTGCCGGTGCCGCAGTAGGCGTCCATTACCACTTCGTTACCGGTAAGCCCGGCAAGTTCGATGGCGCGACGGTACAGAACCTCGGTCTGCGTGGCGTTCACCTGGTAAAAGCTATGCGAGCTGATACGAAAGCGCAGGCCGCACAAATCGTCCAGGATAAAACCCGGGCCGTACAGGCGCTGCTCGCCTTCGTCGCCTAAGATCACGTTGGTTTGGCGCGTGTTCACGTTTTGCACGATGGTGGTGATTCCCGGCACGCGCTTGCACAGCTCGCGGCAGAAGGCCTTCGATGCGGGGAGCTGCGCGCCGTTGGTTACCAGCGTTACCAGAACCTCGCCCGTGCTATGCCCGATGCGCACAATCGCGTGGCGCATGAAGCCCGCGCCGGTGTCCTCGTTGTAGGGCTCGATGCCGAACTTGGGCATCAGCTGCTTGATCGCCTGGATGATGCGCTTGGCTTCCTCGTTTTCCAGCAGGCAGCAGGAACTGTCGATGATGCGATGCGTGCCCTTGGCGTACATGCCGCACAAAATCTCGCGTCGTGCCCCGTTCTTCTTACCGCGAGCGCCCTTGCCTGCAGCTCGCCTGTTGCCCTGCGCACTCCCGCCCAAGCGTTTGCCGGGGGCGAAAGGCGAGGCCACCTTGTTGCGGTAGTGGTAAGGCTTGCTCATCCCGCAGATGGGGTGCAGCGCGCAATCCTCGTCGGCGATCTCGTCGAACAGCTCGACGATGCGCGCCTGCTTTTCCTCAAGTTGCTTTTCGTAGGGGACGTCGATAGCATCGCAGGCGCCGCACAGATGCGCCACCGCGCACTTACTCGTATTCCGCTTAGCCATCGTTCCTCCTGAAGCTTCGAACTTCGTATTCTTCGTCACCGTATTGTGTCACATGAAGCCGTTCGCCGACCGGCGAGTGGCGGGCTTTTTGCCGCCTAGCCTGTGGCATGCGCTCCTTCAAAGAAATAAACGTGATTGAAACATCACTGCGCTATTTTCGTTGCTGATAATGCAAAGCCAAGCAATCGCCAATCGGCTTGCTTGAGCTAATACGTTCAACATAAAGGAGCATGTTGCATGAAGAACCTCGGTTACTACAAGGGTCAGGACGGCGTCGAGCACATCGGCGAGCTTGACGAGCTTGTTGTTCCCTTCAACGATCGCGTTCACTTCTTCGGTGACGGCGTTTACGACGCCGGTCCGTCCCGCAACTACAAGATCTTCGCAATCGACGAGCACATCGACCGCTTCTTCAACAGCGCCGCTCTGCTCGAGATCGAGATGCCCGTTACCAAGCAGGAGCTCAAGGATCTGCTTAACGACCTGGTGAAGAAGGTCGATACGGGCGATCTGTTCGTGTACTACCAGGTCACCCGCGGTACCGGCATCCGCGATCACGCCTTCACCGAGGGCCCCGGCAACCTGTGGGTCATGCTCAAGCCCGCAAGCATCTCCGACGGCATCGAGCCCATCAAGCTCATCACCGCCGAGGACACCCGCTTCTTCCACTGCAACATCAAGACCTTGAACTTGATTCCCTCCGTCATGGCAACCGAGAAGGCCAAGCGCGCAGGCGCCAAGGAAACGGTTCTTTACCGCCCCAACGGCGAGGTCACCGAGTGCGCACATAGCAACGTCCACATCATCAAGGACGGCAAGCTCTACACGCACCCCTGCGACGAGCTCATCCTTCCTGGCATCGCCCGCGCTCACATCATCTCCGCTTGCAAGCGCCTGGGCATCGCCGTCTCCGAGACCGCGTTCAGCCTGGACGACCTGTTCGACGCAGAAGAGGTTCTGGTTTCCAGCTCGAGCAACCTGTGCCTGCACGCCAACGAGATTGACGGTATCCCCGTGGGCGGCAAGCAGCCCGAGCTTATCGAGAGCATCCGCAAGGCCGTTATGGACGAGTTCCTGGCCGCAACCGAGGCATAAAGGAACACGATGGCAACGGTTGAAGACGTTATCCTGAGCTACTCGCGCCGCGGCATGACCTTGCTGCGTCCCTACCTGCCCAAGGATTATTGCGGCGAGGCCGCCGACGAGATTCTGTCCTGGGAAAAGGGCGGCACGGTTCTGCTTACCACGGGCTTTTTCGTGGCCGGTCAGCCCGAGACCGACGGTCCTGCGGGCACGGTCGCCTTGGCGCATGCCTTGCGCCGCCTGGGTTTTGTGCCCGTGTTCGTTTGCGAGGATTTCGGCCTGGATTATTTCGCCGATTTCGACGTTGAGGTGGTAACCCCCGAAGACGGTGAAGAGCGCTACCAGGAGATTTTGGATAAGCGCAATCCGGTGGGCATCATCGCCATCGAGCGTTGCGGCGTGAACGAGGACAATGATTACGCCAACATGCGCGGCGTTTCGGTTGCCCCGCTTACCTCGAAGGTCGACTACCTGTTCGAGCTTTCGCGCGGCAAGGTGCCCTCCATCGGTGTCGGTGACGGCGGCAACGAAATCGGCATGGGCTCGCTTTTGGACGAAATCCATGACGAGCTGCCCATCCGTCCCTGTAAAACCCCTGTTGATAAGCTGGTTATTGCTACTGTTTCCAACTGGGGCGCCTACGGCATCGTCGCACGCTTGCAGGAAAAGACCCGCAAGTCGCTTCTTCCGAGTTTCGTCGACGTGCGCTCGTATTTGCGTCACACCGTGAAGCTTGGCAGCGTCGATGGCGTGACGAAGGAGAACATCGTCGGCGTCGACGGCTTCTCGCTCGACGAGGAGGCCCGAGTGCTCAACGCGCTTGAGAAGGTGGCGAGCATCTAGCTTCGGCGGCTGCCGGTTGCGTCTGAGCGCGGTTTACACCTTGTATTCGTGCTGCACGCTTTCGGTGCCACGAGCGACTGGCTGCCTGCGTGCGGCTTGCGTTGCGAGCGCGTCCAAGCTTCGTCTTGCATATTCGGCATTTTCAGCCCGGCAAATTTTGCCGGGCTTTTCTTTTTGCGCCGGCTTGGACTGCCTTGCCGTGGCGGACGATTTTTAAATAAAACCTATCAAGTTGCTAGGTTTTAACTCGAAACGTATTGATTTGGTGGTATAGTCGCGCAAGAGAAGAGGAGGGCATTCGTCCCAGCGGCTCGATCAGCAAGGCTTTTGCCCGAAGAAAACGAGCTTGTCTGCAGGCGATACCTTAATGAAGAGCGCCTTTGCCGCGTGCCCGAGCGTCCGCTGTGTGACGGCGGTGCTGCTTGGCGGCGGCAAGCTTGGCGCCTGAAACGAAGTGAGGAACCATGCTCAAAGACAATCTCGACCGCAACGTGGCGGCGATTTCCGCGAACTACGATTCGTCCGATGAGATTTTTTTCGGCAAGCCCGATAGGCATTTCCCTCGCCGCGGCGAGATTATCCGCATGATCAAGGACATCAGGGTTCTTTTGTTCCCGGGCTATTTTGGCGACGAGTCCATTAGCAACAGCGACCCGACCTATTTCATCGGCGAGACGCTGATCCGCGTCAACCACATTTTGCGCACCCAGCTGCGCGAGGCCTTCCTGTTCCGCGATGGCGACAAGCTCAGCGCCGATGAAATCGCGGCAAAGGTCGACGAAGTTGCGGCAACCTTCATCAATCGCTTGCCCGAGCTGCAGCTTTTGCTGCTGAAGGACGTTCAGGCGGCCTTCGACGGCGACCCTGCCGCTCAAAGCAAGGAAGAAATCATCCTTACCTACCCGGGTACCTTCGCCATCTTCGTTTACCGCTTGGCGCACGAGCTCTATGTGCAGAAGGTGCCCCTGATCCCCCGCCTTATGACGGAATACGCTCACTCCAAGACGGGCGTCGACATCAATGCCGGCGCGCAGATCGGCGAGTACTTCTTCATCGACCATGCGACGGGCGTCGTCATCGGCGAGACCACCATCATCGGCGACCACGTGAAGGTTTATCAGGGCGTGACGCTCGGTGCACTTTCCACGCGCAAGGGCCAGCTGCTTGCGGGTATCAAGCGCCACCCAACCATCGAGGACAACGTGACCATCTACTCCAACGCGAGCGTCCTTGGCGGCGAGACCGTGGTGGGCGAGGGCTCGACCATTGCCGGCGGAGCCTTCGTCACCGAGTCGGTGGGGCCCAACTCGCGTGTTGCGAATAAAGTGGAGGTTACCGTTCGCGAGCCCAAGAAGAATTAAACTGCGCATAGCGCAAAATCGAATGCCACGTGTGAGCTTCGCGCCGCGTGGCATTTTGTTTTACGGAAGTGCTGAAACCCTCGTTCAAGCTGTGTTTCGGCCTTTAGTTTCAGGTGCGACGCAACGGTCCTTGGCGGGGTGCTTTAGCGCGACGCGGATGGCTTGGACTTTCGTCTTGCGTGCTTGCTTGACGGTATTGGATATTGGCTGGAGGATGCGATGGATCGCGATTCGATGTTCGGATTGACCGAGGAAGATTACGGCTACGACGACGATGACGAGGCCTTTGAGCAATATGGCCTGTTCACCAGCTCGGCGATGTTTTCCGGCGCGGGCTACAAGGGCTATTCCGGTGCCGACGTGGTAACCAAGCCATCGATGGCTGCGGCTTATCAGCAGGATACTGGGTCTTCTTCCGCGGGCGCGTACATGACGCCGGAAATGGCGCTTGAGCAGGCGGCTATGGCGCACGAGGAGGCCGAGTGGGCATCCTCCGAGCTTGCCGGTGCGCATCTGGTTGATGAGCCCGAGGGCGGCAGTGTCGCACACAGCTCCGCGTCAGCTTTTAGCGCTGCTTCATCGCGCGATGCGGCCGGTATGTCCGAGGAAGATTACTGGGGCGACGAGGACGAGCAGGCGCTTCTGTTCGGCTTCGGCGAGTTTTAGGCGGCTCGTCCCGAGCGTCGCTTGACGGCAGGGACACCTTATTCGTTGTGCCCGAGCCTGAAGCCGAAGCGCGGAAATACTGGATTTGCACGGGGTTGCAGTTGCGAATGGATTGCAACCCCCGTTTCTTTTAGCCGCAGACGAGTTCGTAAATCGTTTTGATCATGAATATCGCGAGCACCACCAGCATGATGGGTTTGGCGATGTCGGCGCCCTTGCTCGTGAAGGTCTTGGCTCCCAACCATGCGCCGATCATATTGCACACGCCTGAAACCAGGCCAAGCACCAAAAGCACCTGCCCGTTCACCAAGAAGACGAACAGTGCCGCAAGGTTGGTGCTCAGGTTAACCACCTTGGTGGTGCCTGCGGCGTCGTTCAAGGTCAGGTGGGCTGCACCGGTGAAGGCGAGCATCAGGAAGGTGCCCGTTCCGGGGCCGTAAGCGCCGTCGTATGCGCCGATTGCAAGCGAGATGAGCGCGCAAAGCGCCAAGGTGCGCAGGTCGGTGGACGATTCGGCTGAGGCGTTCATCGAATGGCTGCGCATCAAATAGGCTGCCGTTGCAGGGATGATGAACAGCATGGCGATGCGGAACGCTCCGTCAGGGATCATCATGGCAAGGGCGGCGCCCGCTGCCGACCCGGCAAGCGCAAGCACGGCGCAGGGCAGCGATCGCCTGAACGAGATGAAGCCTTCCTTGTAGTAGCGCAAGGTGGCCACTGCGGTGCCCATGCAGGAGCTGAGTTTGTTGGTGCCCAGGCATTGATGCACGGGCAGGCCGGCAATCAGGTAGGCCGGCAACGAGACGAGCCCGCCACCGCCTGCGATGGCGTCGACGAAGCCGGCAAGCCCGACCAAGGGGCACACGATCAAAAAGGTGAGCA
Organism: Oscillospiraceae bacterium; assembly: GCA_963635145.1. Taxonomy (GTDB): domain Bacteria; phylum Actinomycetota; class Coriobacteriia; order Coriobacteriales; family Eggerthellaceae; genus Anaerotardibacter. Next base: position 36,175 of record CAVHFE010000014.1, on the reverse strand, counting down.
GGGTATCTTCAAATCCCACTGAGGCGCAGCCCTTCTTTTAGATTTGGGCGGCAACCACGGTGGGGTGCAGGCCTTCGGTTTCAAGCGCCTTCACAATCTGGTTTTTGTGCGTGGTGCCGAAGGCCTCGATGGTGACCTTAAGCTCGACCGCGTCGTTGCGGTTGGTGGAAACGAACTGGTTGTGATCAAGGCGAATCACGTTGCCACGTACGTTGGCGATGGTCTGGGCAACGTGCACCAGCTCGCCGGGCCTGTCGGGCAAAAGCACCGAAACGGTGAAGATGCGGTCGCGCGTGATCAGGCCGTGCATAACAACCGAGCTCATGGTGATGACGTCCATGTTGCCGCCGGAAAGAACGCTGACCACTTTCTTACCCTTGACGTCCAGATGATTAAGGGCGGCAACGGTTAGAAGGCCGGAGTTCTCGACCACCATCTTGTGCGACTCGATCATGTCCAGGAAGGCGACGACCAGTTCGTCGTCGGGGACGGTGATGATGCCGTCGAGGTTCTTTTGCAGATACGGGAAGATCTTGTGGCCGGGCTCGAGTACGGCGGTGCCGTCCGCGATAGTGCAGGCGCTGTCGAGCTTCACGACTTCGCCCGCTTCAAGGGATGCCTTAAGGCAGGCGGCCCCTTCGGGCTCAACGCCGATGATCTTGATGTTGGGGTTCAAAAGCTTCGCCAGGGTTGAGATGCCGGTTGCCAGTCCGCCGCCGCCGACGGGGACCAGGATGTAGTCCACCAAGGGCAGCTCCTGGAAAACCTCCATCGCGATGGTGCCTTGGCCGGTGGCCACCGTCAAATCATCGAAGGGATGCACGAAGGTGTAGCCGTTTTCCTCGGCCAGCTTGCAGGCGTATTCGTAGGATTCGTCGTAAACGTCGCCGTGCAGGATGACCTCGGCGCCGTAGTGCCTGGTGCGCTCGACCTTGATAAGGGGAGTGGCAGTGGGCATGACGATGGTTGCCTTGACGCCGTAGCGCTGTGCGGCATAGGCGACGCCCTGCGCATGGTTGCCGGCGCTTGCGGTGATGAGCCCGCGCTCGCGCTCCTCGTCGGTGAGGGTCGAGATTTTGTAGTAGGAGCCGCGCACCTTGTAAGCGCCGGTGCGCTGCATGTTCTCGGGTTTGAACCACACGCGATTGCCCGTCAGATTGCTGAAATGGGGGCTCTCGATGAGCTTGGTTTTCTGGGTGACTTCATGCACCTTTTTCAGGGCTTCTTCAAAAGATTCAAGGGTGAGCATCTCGGGCATAGCGACCTTCTTCAACGACTGTAACGCGCCTTATCCTACCGCCTGGGTAAATGCTGGCAAGACCCCACACGAAACAAATTCAAGAATATGTCCAATTTTTGTGGAGCGTTTCCTGCGGCTTCATGGTGCGTTCCTTGTGACGGCTTAGGGCCGAGTGCTGAATTTGTGGCTTTTTACTTTGCTTTAGGTTTTGCGAGGCCTTGTTTGGGCCTTCGGCTTGGCTATCGGGTTTTTTTGTTTGGGATTTCGAGTTTTGCGGCGTTTTGTTTGACCTTTCGGCTTGCCTCTTGGATCTTCCTGTTTGGGATCGTTGTTTTCTTGTGTGCCTTTGATTTCCTGGGTGATGCCTGATGGCGGCAAGCAGGGGCATTTGTGCTTTGCTTTCGTTTTGGGCTTTCGCCCTTTGCGCGTACTCGATTATGCGGTACAACAAGGTCATCGTTGCAGGTGGCATTGCCTCGCGTCCGTATGGGCGTTGGCCATCGCGATGCTGCCGCCGTATTCAAGTTCGACGTTTATCGCCCGCACGTCTGTGCAACGCGGGCAGGAAGAAGGAAACATGCAGGTTATCAGCACCCCAGATGCTCCCGCAGCCATAGGCCCCTACGTTCAGGGCAACGTTTGCAACGGCATACTGTTCGCATCGGGCCAGATTGCGCTCGACCCCAAGACCGGCGAGCTCGTGGGCGAAAGCATTCAGGAGCAGACCGCCCAGGTTATGAAGAACATCGCCGCCATCTTGGAGGCCGCAGGCACCGACTTCGATCACGTTATCAAGACGACCTGCTTCTTGAACGACATGGACGATTTCGTGCCCTTCAACGATGAGTACGCAAAGTCATTCCCCGGCCATCGCCCCAGCCGCTCCGCCGTCGCCGTCGAGAAGCTGCCCAAAGGCGCGCTCGTCGAGGTGGAGGTCATTGCCGCTGTCGAGTAAGCATGGCGTTTCAGCAAGTTCGGAGGGCTGAGTCTTTGCGGGCTGTTGCCCCTGCATCGAACGAAGACCCTACGGGTATCGCCCGTTCTGCTGTTCAGAAGCCCAGGTCATCGACCTGGGCTTCTTCATGCGCTCACTGCTTCAGTATTTATATGCGGGCTTCTGGCGAAGCCCTCTTTTTGGTTTTCAGAGCGAACCCTTCGGGTCTCCGCCCGCCGCAGAGGCCTGGGTGCGTTGGCTGGCGAGGAAGGTGCGGCGCGTTAGTTGCGTTGGGGCCAGACGCATTGGCTGCATCCAGCTGAGTAAAGCATTGGGTGTAGCGGCGTGCTGTCCGGCAATCGCCGCGTAAGCTCGGGGCAAAGCGACAAGGATTTGGCTCTTATCTTGTCTTTTGTGTTCAAGTTGTGGTGACGGGACGTTCGCTCCGCAATCCATGGTAGGTTAAAGATACCTGCTAACAAGCAGGCGAATTTTATCCAGAGTCGGGGTAGAGAGTTGGCTCGATAATCCCGGCGCCAACCAGCCAATAGGCAATGGTGGCAATGCCAACATCGATGAAAGGAGCCTATCATGGGCAATACTTCTGTGCATTCCAGCAACACCGCCAACACCGATTTCTTCAACTTGAGCTGCGCTTCTGAGCGCCTGCATTTGCTTGATGTTCCTCATGGATTTGCGTCAGCTTTGGCCAAGGACAATCTTGGCCATCAGATGCGCTATTCGGTTGCGTTGCTTGAATCCGAGCTTGCTGAGCGTGGCAAGGCTCATATCTTGCAACTTGTTCTTGAGGGCGACGATGGGCGCAATCCTGATAGGTGGACGCTGTATGCGGATGGGAAGATGGCCGCACTTGGCACGGGCGAGTATGCACGTAAATGTTTCCGCAGGAGCGCCACGGCATTCTTGGATCTTTGCCGCGAGGCCGTGGCCGCTTGTGACCTTGTTTCCTGGAGCGATCGCGATTACCAGCTGCTCAGCACGGCTCGCAAGGTGGCTTCTCTTTAGGCTTAGGTAGGCTTTGGTTGTTCCTGGGTTTGCCGCTCGGCCTTGAGCGCTTCCGGGGCCGGGTGTTCCGGCCCTCCCTTCCTTTGCACCTGATGGCATCTCAGCTTTGAGTGTCTTTTTGGCTTGGAATTCCTGAGCTTGTTCGCTTTCGGGATGGAAGGCCGTTTGGGTTTGTGGGCGCTTGGGTTTGCTGCCCGTTTGCGCTAGTTGCCTTCGGCCTTGAGCGTTGCTTGTGCGAACCTCGGGTGCGGGGGTCTTTTCTGCGGTGGAGCCTCGCTAAAGGATGGCGCGCAACAGCCTCTGTGCGGTGGCGCCTGGCGCGGAATGGCCTCCGAGCGGTGAATCCAGCTAAATTGCGGCGCGGAAACACTTCCGTGCGGTGAAATCGGGGCTGCGAGTAAGAATTTTGCCTAGTTCTGGCGCGCAACGATCTCCCTGCGGTGGATTTCGACGAATTTCGGGCAAATATTGGCGCGCTAGCGTTTTTGTGCGGTTAAATTCCTTGCTCAGAGCCTGTTTTCAACCGCACGAAGCTTCTAGCGCGCCAGTTCTCACCGTTTTTCCGACTCGCCTTAAGTTTTGGGCGCGCTCGGTCTTCTTTGCGCGGGTTGGGCGGACCTGGCTTTAACTAGGGCCTTGATGCGGGGAAATGAGCGGCGTTGTTTTTTTGTCTTGGGCTGTAAAGCGAAATGAGATGCAAAGCTTGGTTGCCTGTGGTCTCGCTTTGAGGATGAATAGCGTCCTTTTGGTTTGCCGACCAGCTCGCAACAAGTGTCATCTGTTATAAAAAAGGGAGGTGGAATCCTATTTTTAGGAGAAAAAATGAAACTAATGCGAATTAACATTCTGGCCGCTTTGTCGGTTCTGCTGGTTGCCTTCGCGCTTTGCGGATGTTCGACTTCGCAAAGCTCGTCCAGCAGTGATAGCTATGCTGACGATGAAGCAATGAAGGTGATCGCAAGTGGGCTTGAGGCTCGGTGGGCAATTACCGATTCATCGACCTACGAGGACAATGCGGAGAATCTTAAAAAAGCAATCAATGCCGAAATCGACAAGGACAGTGCTTTAAAGGAGCGACAGTTCAAGGATTCCAAGATGCAGGAAGATGTCCTTGCTTATATCAATATCCTTGAAGACTCGTTAAAGGTTGTTGAGAACTATAAGTATGAAAGCGTTGAATACATCGAAAAATGGGACGCTGTTTACGATAAGAGGACTGCCAAGCTAAAGACCCTTGTCGATTCTTATGGTCTTTCTGTAAGCGATTCTAAGCAGTCGGTTTTAGACGAGCTCGTTTCTGCTGGCACCGAAGCCCAGAATCAAACGGATCGCGATGATGCCATCAATGCATTGTTTAAAAAAGCGAAATTTAAGAAAACGAGCGAAGGCTATGGTTATTACGAATACTCGGCCACGATAAAGAACAAGACCGACTACGCCTTTGAGGACGTAAGCATCGTTCTTTCGCTTTACGACAAGAAGGGAGTAAAGGTCGAGGAGACTTATGCTTCTGCGAATTCATGGGAGAAGGGCGAGAAAGTTCGCTTCGAAACCAGTTCAGAAGTTAATGCCGAAAAGGTAAAAGTTAGTGTCGATTCCTATACCGTAAAGGAATAAACCCGGTATTTGATGGGATGGCTGGTTCGACCGTGGTTAAAACTTTTGGGTGGTCGAATGGGGGCTTGCTGGCTCCCGTGGTAAGATGATTGTGCTAGGCATTTGCGATAGCAAGGAAGAGACCTTCAACCCCCTGTTTTGTCTTTCACCTGTTCTTTTGTGCAAAGACGTTAAGTTTTCCCTGATGGTGGATTGTTTTCGGACTGAGCCAATCCGCCATCCATCCGCCATTGATTTCAATAATTGAGGTGATTCTTATGGCTGTACTCGGTTTTGTTATTTTTTTCTCGTTTGCTGCGTGCTTGATTGGCATTGTTTGGTTGCTTTCGAATTGCCTTTTCGAGTTCGGGATAGAGCCAGCCGCAAAACGATTCATGAATTGGAAGAAGCTCACGTTTGAGCGGCAGTATGTTGAGATTTACGTTCATCCCGCGACAGAAGAGCAAATCGAGCTTTCAAGGAAGCTAGAGATTCAGCGTTGCCCAGACTTAAAGAAAGCCTTTAAGAGTGAAGCATCGCATAGGGCGAACATCAGGAATTGCGACAAACAATTTGGCGGTGTGCCAATCAGAGTTCCCGCCGACGAACCGTTGCCAGACAACTTCTTACGATACGCGCCAAAAGAACTTTGGTGGTATTAAAAGGAGAAAAGCAATGCTATACCAGGTCTGCTTCATCACCCGAAGCGAATTCAACGGCTGCGAGCGCAGCAACGGTTGCCTGTTCGAATCGAACTCCGAGGAACACGCTTAAGTCTTTTTGTCGACTGAATGGTGGACGTGCAATTTTGGTCTCCTTCTGGAGTTATCTGGAGGGAGATTTTATTTTTGATTTCATCTGTTCATCGGATTTTCGTAGACGGCATTGCGCGCATGGACTTTTGGCTTTAGTGCTCACGCCCCTGCGGCGGACGGAGCTCCTGAAGGGTTCGCTCTGAAAGCTACAAAGAGGATTTCGAAGAAATCCGCATAAAAATGTTGAAGCAGTGAGCGCATGAAAACGCCCAGGTCATCGACCTGGGCGTTTGAACAGCGGAACGGGCGATACCCGTAAGGGGCTTCATCCGCCGTCGGAGCGTTCTCCGGTGGCGGGCACGCAAGCTGGCGCCAAGCGCATCAGCCCGCGTTGGTGCCAAAATGTCAGCTGCGCCGCCGCCAAGCGTGTTAGCTGCTTTGCCGCTAACACGCGCTAGCGCTAAACTCGCCAGCTGCGCCCAGCCAGGCCAAGCGCTAGACGTAGCGGGCGTTGAGGCTGGAGTAGCTGGTGGAAGCCTTGATCCAGCCCCACTTCTTGCCGTTGCTCACCTTGAAGTACACCTTACTGCCCGAAACGACGATCTTGCTCGCCTTGAAGGCGCTCTTTGCGGAAATGGTGAACGACTTCTTCTTGAATTTGGTGTTGGTGTAGGCAACGAGCTTCACGCCATGGTGCAGCCAAACGGTGTTGCCACTGTAATTGGTGTAGTTGGCGTAGGCCTTGTAGGAGATGCCGGCCGTGCCGCTGGTGCGCTTCAACTTGCCCTTGGTGTATTTGTAGCTGAACTTGAAGCTCGTGATGCCTGTGGTGGCGGTGTCGTATTTGTGCTTCATGGTGATGGTGTTACCGCTGACCTTGACAAACGAGGTGCCGTAATCGACGCCGTAGGTGCTGGAAAGCATAAGGTTGCAAGCCTTGAACTTCTTGCCGGAAAGGCGCAGCAGGTAGTTGGTGAAGCAGACGCCGTCTTGGTCGGCTGCTTTCACCCAGACGTAGCGCTTGCCGTTTTTAAGCGTGATCAGGCGCGCTGATACGGAGGAAAAGAACTGCGTCGATTGGGACTTCGACCAGGTGAGCTTGCCGTTTACATAGATGCCGAGCTTCGAATAGCCTTGGTCGCCCTTGGAGTAGTTGAGACTCTTGATTGCGAGCGATTCTTTCTTTTTGTCGCCGTTGAGGTCGTACTTGTAGGTTTTGCCAACGCTCAGGGCCTTGCTGGATGCCTTGGCCTCGGCGGTGTTGGTGCCGGCTGTCATGCTGGTGGCGCTGTTCGAGGGGTCACTCGAAGTGTTGCCTGTGTTCAGGCAGAAGGGCAGGGCGGCAAGCACGGCGACGAGCGCCAGCACAATGCCTGCGACGACGAGGAATCGTTTGTGAGAAGCAAGGAAATTCATGGCGATCCTTAAGGCTTGGTAGTGATTGAGCTTTGGTTTGCCTTGACGGGGCGCTTCGCGGTGTTCGCCTGCCCCGGTTGCGTGCGTTCTGTAAAAGACATACTAGCAGATGGCCCTTGCTCTGCCTTGGTGGTGGTCTTTGGCGGTAGCGCAGGTGAAGCGTTCGCATAGGCTCCCTTTGCGGAGCGTGGTGCTGGCTTGGCCGACATCGGTTTTCGTCGGCTTTGCTGGCGGGTCGTTGTTGGGCTTGGAGCTTTGTTTGCGGCCGGTGGAGCCTTGATGAAGTTTGAGCCTGGCGTTTGCGTACGAGCGGTGCCGCAGGCGTATCCTTTGGGCTATGAAAAAGATCAAAACTGCTGCTCCGGGCAGCGTATCAAAAGTAAAGAAACTGGTCCGCGCCGGCCTGCATGTCCGCAACGTTGTCCGCGTGAAAGCAGCGCCTCTGAGCTCGCGCGTCTCGGGCGAGTGGAAGAAGGCATCGCCGGCTGCGGGGTCTGCCGTTGAGCGAGGGACGGCTGCATCGGCCGCGATGCAGGACGGGGAAGCGCGGCCCGCCGCGACGATGGAGTCGACCGTCGTCGTGCGGGAGCCGGAGCCTCGGGCCTTCGATGTGCCGCAGCCCGCCGCGGCAGAATCGAACGTAATCGTGCGGGAACTGGAACCGCAAGCCGTCGCATCGGAAGCGACCATGTCGCAGCCCGCTGCCCTCGCAACCTCGCAATCGGACGACTCCGCCCCCATCGCCGCCGCGACCTCAGCCGCCCCCGCCCTGAAAAGCAATGTCTTCAACACCGCGCTCTTGTTCGAGGGCGGCTCGATGCGCGGTGCCTACACCAGCGCCGTTGCTACCTACTTGCTTGAGCAGGGCGTCTTCTTCAATCAGGTGTATGGCGTTTCGGCGGGTTCGAGCAACTTGGTCAACTACCTGTCGCGCGATGCCTGGCGCACCTCCGTTTCCTTCACGGAGTTCATGGACGACCCGCGCACGGGCAACTTGGGCACCTTCTTGCGTGGCAAGGGCGCCTTCAACGCCGAGTACATCTACCAGCAAGCGGGCAAGCCCGACGGGGTGATTCCCTTCGATTTCGCCACCTTTAGCCAAAACCCGGCGCAGTGCTGCGTGCCTGCCATCGACCGCGACACCGGCGAGGACCTGTACTTCATCAAAAAGGACATGAGCTCGCTCGACCGCCTGACCGTGATGGTGCGCGCCTCCTCAACGCTGCCGATGTTCATGCCAGCTCCCGTGATCGACGGGCACGTGTGCTATGACGGCGGATTCGCCACGGGCGGTGGCCTGCCCTTGGCCAAGATCGAGGACGACGGCTTCGAGCACGTGGTGGTGGTGCGCACGCGCAAACGTGGCTATCGCAAGAACGACCACAACGAATGGGCGCGCGCCTTCTTCCGCGATTACCCTGCGATGCGCCAGGCGGCTTTAAACCGCTCGGAGCGCTACAACGAATCCTGCGACATGCTTGATGAATGGGAAAAGGATGGCCGCGCCTACGTTTTCTATTGCGATGATTTGACCCTTTCGGGGACGGAGCGCGACGTACATCTGCTGAAGGAAAACTTCCAGGCAGGTTACGACCAGATCCGCCGCGATTGGGATGCTCTGATGAATTACGTGCATAAGTGGGGTTAGCGCGCGTCTGGCGCCATGGGCCTGTTTTGCGAGTGGGTGCAATGCGCTTGGTTCCCGTGCGCGCGTTCCGCCATGCCTCACCGCTCCTTTGCGCCCGGTCGCCGCAAGCGCTCGTAGCGCGCGCCCCTGCGCCCGCTGAACGCGAACAAGCAACCTTTTTCCTGTTGCGAAACAAAAGGGATACATCGTTTTCTAGAATGGAGATTCCAACAGCGTTCGCTAACGAAGCGAACGCAAGAATGAAAACGAATTCAATCTAGTGCGGAAGGGGTTCCTTCGTGGCCTTCAAGATCACGACTTCGGGCGATTCGGCCATCAACGTGGTGCTGTCGGATTCCATTTCCGACGAGGCAAGCAAGCTCGTGCGTGCGGCGGTAGACGCCATCGGCAAGGCCAAGATTCCCGGCGTTAAGGAATTGGTTCCCACGTTTTGCTCGGTGATGGTGTGTTACGACCCGGTGCAAATCGGCCACGCCCTGCTTGTTTCCCAAATTTCCGAGCAACTTGAATCGCTCAGCCTGGGCGAGGAGGGCACGCGCCGCATCTTCGAGATTCCCGTGTGCTACGGCGGCGAGTTCGGCGAGGACATCGGTACGGTCATGGAGCACTCGGGCCTAAGCGAGCAAGAGGTTATCGAGCTTCATTCCGACCACGATTACCTTATCAACATGCTGGGATTCTTGCCTGGTTTCGCCTACTTGGGCGGCCTGGACGAGCGCCTGCACACGCCGCGTTTGGACGTGCCGCGAACGAGCATTCCCGCGGGCAGCGTTGGTATCGGCGGCGCCCAAACGGGCATCTACCCGCTGGCAAGCCCCGGCGGCTGGCAGCTCATCGGCCGCACGCCCCTGCGCCCCTACGACGCCGATCGCGAGGAGCCCATCCTCTACGCGGCGGGCGACTACCTTCGCTTCGTTCCCATCACGCGCAGCGAGTACGACCGCGTTGCCGCCGAGATCGAGGCGGGCACCTATCACTGCAACATCATCGAGGAAGGGCCGGTGAGCTAAATGGCCCTGTACGTTTCCAAGCCGGGCATCATGGCGACCATCCAAGACGCAGGTCGCTGGGGGTATTTGGGCAGTGGCTTCTCGCCTTCGGGCGCGATGGACCAGCGTGCCCGCCGCCGCGCCAACGCCCTTCTGGGTAACCCCGAGGACGCTGCGGTGCTTGAGTTCTGCATGATGGGTCCCACCTTACTCTTCACACGCGACAGCTTTTTCGCGCTGACGGGCGGCGACTTCGGCGCCACGCTTGACGGTGCGCCCATCGCCATGAACCGCACCATCTCGGTGCGCTCGGGCCAAACGCTCGCCATGGGCCAGGCCAAAAAGGGCATGTACGGCTACCTGGCCGTCATGGGCGGCTTCAACGTCCCCTTGGTCATGGGCAGCCGTTCCACCAACATGAAGGTCGGCATCGGCGGGCACGAAGGCCGCGCCCTGAAGAAGGACGACCTTCTGTGGGCTTTCGATCAGATTCCCGGCTACAAGCCCGGCATCGCCGTGCGCGATTTCGGCCCCGAGGACGAGTTTTACCAGTTCGGAAAGCCCATGGTTGAGGTTCGCGTGGTCATGGGCCCGCAAACCGAGCTCTTCACGCAGGATGGCATTGATGCCTTTCTGGGCGGCGAGTTCGAGATGACGGCGCAGTCCGACCGCATGGGCGCGCGCCTGGAGGGCCCCGAGGTGGGCACCGTCAACGGCTCCGATATCATCTCGGACGGCATCGCCTTGGGCGCGGTGCAGATTCCCAACCACGGCAAACCCATCATCATGCTGGCCGACCGTCAGACGACGGGCGGCTACGCGAAAATCGCCACGGTGGCCAGCGTCGACATCCCCAAGTTGGTGCAGTGCAAGCCCGGAACGAAGATCCGTTTCAAGGAAATCTCGGTTGAACAGGCACAAGACCTCGTTCGTGCCGAGACGCTTGAAAGGCATGTTCCCGCCGACGTGAAGCAGCAGTCGGCTTCTTTGGCATAAAGAAACACAAGCCGCGGCAAAGGCGCGGTTTCGGCAAGGAGGAAAGAAATGAACCAGGTCCCCGCAAAGCCTCAGGGCGTCGACGACGCCGTATGGCAGCAGATGCTCACCGCGAGCCCCCTTGAGGCGCGCAAGCTCATCCGCGAAGGCAAGTACAGCGCTCCCACCAGCGGCCTTTGCCCCGGCTACGCCCAGGCGAACCTCATCGTCCTGCCCCGTGAGCAGGCCTACGACTTCCTCTTGTTCGCCCAGCGCAACCCCAAGCCCTGCCCCTTGCTCGAGGTGACCGAGGTCGGTTCGCGCGAGGCCAACATCTGCGCCACCGATTGCGACATCGCCACCGACTTCCCTCGTTACCGCATCTATCGCAACGGCGTGATGACCGAGGAGGTAACCGACATCTCCGACTATTGGCGCGATGATCTGGTTTCCTTCGTCATCGGCTGCAGCTTCAGCTTCGAGTCCGACCTGATCGAGGCCGGTATCGAGATGCGCCACAACACCATGGGCCGCAACGTGCCCATGTACCTGACCAACATCGCTTGCAGGCCCGCGGGCATGATGAGCGGCAACATGGTCGTCTCCATGCGCCCCCTGCCCCCCGAGCAGATCGTCCCTGCGGTGCAGCTTTCGGGCGCCATTCCTTCGGTGCATGGCGCGCCGGTGCATATCGGCGACCCGTCGCTTATCGGCATCGATGACATCATGAAGCCCGACTTCGGCGATCCGGTGGACATCTATCCTGGTGAGACGCCGGTGTTCTGGGCATGCGGCGTTACCCCTCAGTCCATCGTGATGAACGTCAAGCCCGAGTTCGCCATTACCCACGCGCCGGGCCACATGCTCATCACCGACACTAAGAACGTCAACCTGCGCGGCTAGGAACAACTTATGACGAAAATCGATCTTAACTGCGACCTGGGCGAAAGCTTCGGCCGCTACACTTTGGGCCTGGACGACCAGGTTATCCCCCTAATCACCAGCGCAAACGTCGCCTGCGGCATGCATGCGGGCGATCCGGTGGTCATGGCGCGCACGGTATCTTTGGCGGCGGCTTCAGGCGTGGCCATCGGCGCGCATCCGGGCTACCCCGACTTGCAAGGTTTCGGCCGCCGCAACATGGCGCTTTCCCCCGATGAGGCCTACGCTTTCGTGCTCTACCAGGTGGCCGCGCTGGCGGGCTTTTGCAAGGCGCAGGGCGTGGCGCTTCATCATGTGAAGCCTCATGGTCAGCTCTACAACAGCGCCGCCAAGGATGAGGAACTGGCCGCCGCCATTGCGCGTGCCGTGTACGACGCCGACCCCAACTTGGTGCTCGTGGGCCTGGCCGGGAGCAAGCTCATCGACGCCGGCAGGGCGCAAGGCTTGTGTTGCGCGGGCGAGTTCTTCGCCGACCGCAACTACACGAGCGAGGGCGCCCTTGTGCCTCGCAGCCAGGAAAACGCGGTGATCACCGACGAGGACCAGGCGGTAAGCCGCACGGTCGCCGCGGTGAAATCGGGCAAGGTCGTGGCGGTTGACGGCACCGAGGTCGCAGTCGACTTCGACACTATCTGCGTGCATGGCGACGGCCCCAAGGCTCTGGCCTTCGTGGAGAAGATCCGCGCGGCGCTGACCGACGCCGGGGTTGAAATCAAAGCGCTTTAAGGAAGGCGCCCGTTGCCCCGTTCGTTTGAGACCCAGGTCGGCGACGTCCCGGTGCGGGTAGTTCATCGCCCCGGAATGAAGACGATTCGCATCAAGGTTGACGACGCAGGCGTTTGCGTGGTTTCGGCCGCGCCGCATATCTCCAGCGAGGAAATGCTTTCCTACGTGCGCGAAAAGCGCGATTGGATTGCCCGTCATCGTGCTGAGCGCATCGGCTCGCCTTCGTATCTTGCCGCCCATGCGAGCAAGAAGGAAATCGAGGCCTGGCGCTCCGTTGTCAAGGCTTGCGTGCCTCCCTTGGTTGAAGAATGGGAACAGATTTTGGGGGTTAAGGCCGGCGCGCTTGCGTATCGCAACATGACGAGCAAGTGGGGGAGTTGCCAGCCTTCCACGGGGCGCGTGTGCATCAACATTCGACTGGCCCTTTACCCGCCGGAGTGCCTTGAGTACGTGGTGGTGCACGAGCTGTGTCATCTTCTTCATGCGAACCATGGGCCGAAGTTTTGGGGGCTCATGGATAAGGTGATGCCCGATTGGCGCGATCGTCAGGCTAAGTTGCGCGGCTAGGTTGTTGGGCGGCTGGTCGCGCGCGCCACGCGCAGCCTTGCGATATGCCCTGAGCGCAAGCAGTCTGGGGCTCTGCTTGTGCGCCGTGTGATTTCGTTGCATCCCGAGCGCAAGCGCCCTTAGGTTTCGTTTGCGCGTCCGCTTTGCGTAGGAACCCGTTTTGCGTGGATAATGGTTCGCGTTGACCTACCGAAAGAGCTCCATGCAATCGTTCCTCGATTCACATATTCACCTGGATTTTATGGAGGGCGCCCCCGAAATCGCCCTGCGCGCGGCCGAGCTTGAGCGCAAGCTGCTCGCGAACACCATCAGCCCCTATGGTTTCATGAAGTTGAGGATGCGTTTTCCCGGCAACCCTTGGATAAAGCCCGGTCTGGGCTTTCACCCGTGGTGGCTTGCCGCCGGCGTTCTGCAGCCAGCCGATTTGTTTTTGTTCGAGCGGCTTGCCCCCGAGGCCCCGTTCATCGGCGAGGTCGGGCTGGATTTCATGGGCCCGCGCAAGGAAAGCGCCCAAGATCAGCTGGATGCTTTCGACCGCATCATCGAGGTCTGCGTGCAGCCTTTGGTGTGCCCGTCTGCGACCGAGCGTTACCAGCGCGTCATCAGCATCCATGCGGTGAAGGCGGCAAGTGCGGCGCTCGATGTTCTTGAGCGATGGGGCGCCACCAAGGGCAACGCCTGCATTTTCCATTGGTTCACCGGCTCGAGTGATGAGCTTCAGCGGGCAATCTCGCTGGGCTGTTTCTTCAGCGTGGGTGAGCGCATGCTTCGCTCGAAGAAGGGGCGCGCCTACGTTAACGCGATACCCCCTGAGCGCATCTTGCTGGAAACCGATGCGCCGGGAAGCATCGATGCCGCGCCGTGGGATTCCGCTCTTTTTGCCGGCAATGCGCCCGTGCCTGACACGCGCATTGCCCCTATGGGCTGCGACGAATGGGAGGCGAGCCTTCTGCGCGCGGCCAATTTGTACGAAGAGGCGACGGGCCATGCCCTGCCTGCCTCCCTGCAATGGGAAGGGCAGGAGGAACGCTGATGACTCACGACGATTTTTCGATAGCGCGCAAGGAAGCGCCGAAGCCTGAGACCGCAACGGCGTTGCAGAGGGACCTTGCGATGGCGCACGCCATCGCGCGCCTGGTAAGCGAGCGCGGTGGCCGTACCTTTTTCGTGGGCGGTTGCGTGCGCGACAAGCTCATGGGCATTCAGGCCAAGGATCTTGACCTGGAGGTTCACGGAATCGAGCCCGCATGTTTGCGCGAGATGCTTGAGGGGCTTGGCCATTGCTCCGAGCGTGGCGCCAGCTTCGGCATTCTGGCGCTCGACGGCTACGGCTTGGACATCGCGCAGCCTCGACGCGAGCGCGCAACGGGCGTGCATCATACGGATTTCGAGGTCGACATCGACCCTTTCATCGGCACCTACGAGGCGGCCATCAGGCGTGATTTCACCATCAATGCCCTGATGGAGGACGTGTTGAGCGGCGAGATAATCGACCACTTCAACGGCCTGGCCGATTTGAAGGCGGGCGTTTTGCGTCATGTGAACGAGGAAAGTTTCGCCGAAGACCCCCTGCGCGTCCTGCGCGGCGCTCAGTTTGCGGCGCGCTTCGAGTTCGAGCTTGCGCCCGAGACCGTTTCCTTGTGCAGCAAGATGGACTTGACCACCCTCTCGAAGGAACGCGTGATGGGCGAGCTTGAAAAAGCCCTGCTCAAGGCCGTGCGCCCGTCCCTATTCTTCAGGGGCATGCGCGCGATGAACCAGCTTGAACCATGGTTTTCCGAGGTCGCGGCCCTTGTCGGCGTCCCTCAGCCGCCGCAGTACCACCCCGAGGGCGATGTGTGGGAGCACACCATGCGCGTGATCGACCAGGCCGCCAAGCTGCGCAATCAGGCAAGTTGGCCTTTGGCCTTCATGCTGGCCGCCTTGGCTCATGATTTCGGCAAGCCTGCCACCACCGAGCTGATCGACGGCCGCTGGCGTGCCTTCGGCCACGAAAACGAAGGGCTTGCGGTGGCCCACGATTTCATTCGTCGCCTGACTGCCGAACGGAAGCTTGTCACCTACGTTGAGAACATGATTAAGCTGCATATGCGTCCCAACGCCATCGTTGGCTGCGCGAAGAAAGCGAAGTCCTTCAATCATCTGTTTGATTCATCGGTTTCGCCTGAGGACCTTCTTCTTATTGCGAAGTCGGATTATCTGGGTTGTGGAGGAACCTCCGAGGATGCTTATGCGGAAACGGAGGAAGCTCTGCGCGGCCGCCTGGCCGACTACCGCGAGCTGATGGCGCGTCCGTGCGTGACCGGCGCGGACTTGATCGAGGCCGGTTTGAAGCCGGGGCCTCAGTTTTCCGAGGCGCTTGCCTATGCCCACAAGATGCGCCTAGCGGGAATGGGCAAGGATCGCGTTCTTCAAAGCACGCTCGGTTACGTGCGCACCTTGAAGTAGCCTGGGCGCGGCCGCTTTGCGGTGCGTATGCCGCCGTGACCGCCCTTGTTGGGGCTCGTTGCTTGACTTGGCGCTGTGCTCGCCCTGCGCGCCGCTATCCGACTCGTTTTCCCTTTAACGCCCCCCAGCGCTCTAGTTCTTCACCGTTCGCCCGCCGCGAGTGGTGCCGCCACAAGCCTGCTTGCCCCCCTCTTCAAGCGCATATCGCGCAAGAGGCGCCGCCCGCCCTGGCTAGCCTCGCGCCTGGGTGCTTGGATGCTAGGCTCAATGTGCGATTTTCGCGCTGGGCAAGCTCGGGCGGACGACCCTAGGCGCCAAGCTCGAGTAGCTTCAAGCGGTAGCCCCTGAGCGGCCATCCGAAGCCGAGCTCCAGCGCGAATCCATCTTCAAACCTATGCTTTATATGAAGGAGCGAGTATGAAAATCTCCGTCGTTGAACCCCTGGGAATCCCAAACGCCGACCTTGAGGCTTTGCTGGTTAAAGCTTGCGCCAGCTTCAAGGCATCAGGTGAGGAAGTGGAGATTATCACTCACGAGGATCGCAGGGAAGACGAGGCCAGCCTTATCGAGCGCAGCGCTGATGCCGACATCGTAGTCGTCTCCAACATCAAATACCCCGCATCCGTCATGCAGGCGAATCCTAATCTTAAATACATCTGCGTCGCCTTCACCGGTTACGACCACATCGACATGGACTATTGCCGCGCCCAGGGCATCAAGGTTGCCAATTGCGCAGGCTACTCCACCACTGCCGTTGCCGAGCTGGTGTTTGCTCTGGCCATCGACCTGATGCGCAGCGTTCTGCCTTGTGACAAGGCCGTCCGCGCGGGCGGCACCAAGGCCGGCTTGGTGGGCCCCGAGCTTGAGGGCAAGCGCTTCGGCGTTATCGGCCTGGGCGCCATCGGCTCGCGCGTGGCGAAGATCGCGCAGGCCTTCGATTGCGAGGTTGTGGCGTGCAACCGCAGCCCCAAGGAGCTTCCGGGCGTGCAGATGCTCAGCCTTGAAGAGCTTTTGCGCAGCTCCGACATCATCAGCGTGCACGTTCCGCAAAACGCCCAGACCATCGGCATGATCGGCGCGGAGCAGCTGAAGCTCTGCAAGCCGGGCGCCTACTTCATCAACTGCGCGCGCGGCCCCATCGTCGATTCGCAGGCCTTGGCCGACGCCCTGAACGAAGGTCGCCTGGCCGGCGCCGGTATCGATGTTTTCGAGACCGAGCCTCCCGTCGCCGCCGAGCATCCGCTTCTTTCCGCGAAGAACGTGGTGGCTACCCCGCACATCGCCTTTGCAAGCCATCAGGCCTTCGAAAAGCGTGCCGTCATCATCGCTGAAAACGTCGAATCCTATTTGGCCGGTACCCCCGAAAATCTGGTTTCGTAGTTTCCCTGCGCTGGTTCGCGGGCGTCTGTTCGCGGTGGTATAGTGTGGGTTCGTATATTTCTTACTCTGCCGGAAGGAGCGCGCAGCGATGAAGATTATCCACAAGGATGGCGAAGTAACCGAATGCCCTGAAGAACAGGAACTCGAGGTAATTCGTCATACAGCTGCGCACATTCTGGCTCAGGCCGTCAAGCGCCTGTACCCCGAGGCCATGTTCGGCTACGGCCCCGCCACTGAGAAGGGCTTCCACTACGACATCGACCTGGGCGATCGCACCATTGCCGAGGAAGAGCTTGAGGCCATCGAGGCCGAGATGAAGAAAATCGTGAAGGAGAACCTTCCCATTCGTCCTTCCATTCTTCCTCGCGAAGAGGCCATCGCCTTCATGAAGGAGCGCGGCGAGAAGTACAAGGTCGAGCACATCGACGATCTGCCCGCCGACGCCGAGATCAGCTTCTTCACGCAGGGCGAGTACGTTGACATGTGCACCGGCCCACATCTGCGCTACACCAAGGCGCTGAAGGCCTTCAAGCTCACCAGTGTTTCCGGCGCCTACTGGAAAAACGACGCCAACAACAAGATGCTTGTGCGCATCAACGGCACCGCTTTCCACAACCAGGCCGAGCTCGACGAGTACCTGGTCATGCTTGAAGAGGCCAAGAAGCGCGATCATCGCAAGATCGGCCGCGAGATGGACCTTTTCATGCTGCGCGACGAGGCCCCTGGTTTCCCCTTCTTCCTGCCTCGCGGCATGGAGCTTTACAACGCGCTGCTCGACTACTGGCATGAGATTCATCGCAAGGCCGGCTACGTCGAGGTCAAAACGCCTTTGATCATGAACCGTCACCTGTGGGAGACCAGCGGTCACTGGGATCACTACAAGGACAACATGTACTCCACGAAGATCGACGACGAGGACTTCTGCATCAAGCCCATGAATTGCCCCGGCGGCGTTCTGGTGTACGCGTCCAAGCCTCACAGCTATCGTGAGTTGCCGATGCGCGTTGGCGAGCTGGGCCTTGTGCACAGGCACGAGATGCGCGGCGCGCTGAACGGCCTGTTCCGCGTTCGTTGCTTCACGCAGGACGATGCGCACATCTTCATGACGCCCGATCAGATTGCCGACGAGATCACGGGCGTTGTCAACCTGATCGATTCCGTGTACTCCAAGTTCGGCTTCGAGTACTTCATCGAGCTTTCCACCCGCCCCGAGGACTCCATGGGCTCCGACGAGGATTGGGAAGCAGCAACCAACGGCTTGGTGGCGGCTCTTACCAACATGGGCTTGGATTACATCGTCAACGAAGGCGACGGCGCTTTCTATGGCCCCAAGATCGACTTCCACCTGCGCGATTGCCTTGGTCGCACCTGGCAGTGCGGCACCATCCAGCTGGACTTCCAGATGCCCATCAACTTCGACCTGGGCTACATCGACGCCGACGGCGAGCGCAAGCGCCCCATCATGATCCATCGCGTGTGCTTCGGCTCCATCGAGCGCTTCATCGGCATTTTGACCGAGCATTTCGCCGGCAAGTATCCCACCTGGCTTGCTCCTGTTCAGGTTAAGGTTTTGCCTGTTTCCGAGAAGGCTAAGGATTACGCCGAGGGCGTTTACGAGAAGCTCTTCGACATGGGCGTTCGCGTGGAAATCGACCATCGCGACGAGACCATCGGCTACAAAATCCGCGAGGCTCGCCAGATCGACCGTGTGCCTTACATGCTCGTCCTGGGCGAGAAAGAGGCCGAGGCCGGCACCATCTCGGTTCGCTATCGCTCTACCGACAAAACCACCTACGGCATGGATTTCGACGAGTTCGCCCGCGGCCTGCTTGAGGAGATTCACTCTCGCGCGTAGGGGAGGGTGATTCTGCCAAGCTGCGGGGTACGAATGGCTGCTTTGCTGCAGCTAAAACAGCGGCCCTGTTCTTCATATGGCTTTTACAAGGCCGGCACGTTTCACACGATGCGTGCCGGCCTTTCTTATTATCAAGGGGCTTGTTGCGGTGCTTTACGCTCGGGCTGCCGCTGGCCCTCTTCTTCGGGCTATGTAGCGAACTTGAAATATAGCGCGTGCTATAATCGCACAATCGCTTTAGCACAATGTAGTGCTGGAGTGGCAAGAGATAATCCCAATCAAAGGGGCATTGATGAAGAAGAAGATTTTCGCCGTCGCGGCCGCCTGCTTGATGTTGGCGTTCTCGGCAGTCATGCTTGCCGGTTGCGGTTCGGGCAATTCCAGCTCCAAGGAAAAGCTCGTCGTTGGTTTTGACGCAGCTTATCCTCCCTACGGCTACCTGGTTACCGACGGTGGCGATGGCTACCAGGCCTCCGACGGCAACAAGTACACCGGCTTCGACCTCGACCTCGCAAGCGCCGTTTGCGAGAAGAACGGCTGGGAGCTCGAGGTTTCCCCGATCGATTGGGACTCCAAGGACGCCCTACTCGGCTCCGGTGACATCACCTGCATCTGGAACGGCTTCACCTACGAAGGCCGCGAGGACAACTACGCATTCTCCGGCTTGTACATGCAGAACAAGCAGGTAGTGGTCGTTCGTGCCGATTCCGACATTAAGAAGCTTTCCGACCTCAAGGGCAAGAACGTCATCACCCAGAAGGACTCCGCAGCGCTCGATGTTCTTAAGGGCGATCAGAAGAGCCTGGCCGACAAGTTCAAGAAGCTTGAGACCATCAGCGATTACAACAACGCCTTCATGCAGCTTGAGTCCGGCGCGGTCGATGCCGTTGCCTGCGACCTCTCCATCGCTGCTTACCAGATTGCCGCTAACCCCGACAAGTACGCTCAGCTTGATGAGAGCTTGAGCTCCGAGCACTACGCCGTCGGCTTCGCCAAGGACAACCAGGAAATGGCCGACAAGGTCACCGATGCCTTGAAGGAGCTCGACAAGGAGGGCAAGGTCAAGGAGCTTTGCGAAAAGTACGCCGATCAGGGTATGGATTACGCCAACTGGTGCCTTGAGCAGGACTAAGCTTCGCCTTTGATGCGCACACTTCGCGCTTTGCCGGGCATGTACCGGTAGCGAGTATCGCCAGTAACTGGTGGGCAAGGGTTTCCTTGCCCACCCTTTTGCGTGTTTAAGGCTTTGCTTTGCTGCGGGCCTGGATACGGCCGAGCTTGCAGGTACGCCGTGCGCCCTCGGGCGCAAACGGGACCGGTGGGCAACGTTCGCGCCTTCAGGGCGCAACCGTAAAGAAGAACGAACAAGGAGTCGTTATGGAATTAACCGCGATGTTCACCGCATTGCTCTCGGGCTTTGGGATGACCCTGCAGATCTTCGTGATCACGCTGGTGGGCGCCCTTCCTTTGGGCGTCGTTGTCGCCCTTGCCCGCATGTGCAGCTTCAAGCCCCTGGCGCTGCTTGCCCGCTTCTACATTTCCATCCTGCGCGGCACGCCTTTGATGCTCCAGCTGATGGCTTGGATGTTCGCCCCGTACTACTTGTTCGGTCTTTCGCTTGGCTCCGACTGGAAGTTCGTCGCCTGCGCAATCGGCTTCATCCTCAACTACAGCGCCTATTTCGGAGAGATTTACCGTTCGGGCATTCAGTCGATCCCTCGCGGCCAGTACGAGGCCGCCGAGATCTTGGGCTACACCAAGGCCCAGTGCTTCTTGAAGATCATCTTGCCTCAGGTTATCAAGCGCATCGCACCCGCCATCGGCAACGAGATCATCGCGCTTGTCAAAGACACCTCGCTTGCCTTCGTTTTGGGCATTATGGAGATGTTCACGCAGGCAAAGGCCTTGGCTGCGGCGCTTGCCAACATGACGCCATACTTCATGGCGGCGCTCATCTACTGGTTCTTCACGCTTTTCGTCGAGTTCGTTTTGAACAAGACTGAAAAGAAGCTTTCCTATTACCACGACTAGGGCAAGGGGTTTCACATGTCGAACAAAAATGAAGTGCTTGTCCATATCGCCGACCTGCATAAAAGCTTCGGGGCAACCGAGGTGCTTAAGGGTATCTCGCTCGACGTGCACAAGGGCGAGGTCGTGGCCATCATCGGTTCGTCCGGCGGCGGCAAGTCCACGCTTTTGCGTTGCGCGACGCTTCTTGAAACCATGGACAAGGGCACGCTTGCCTATGGTGATGTGGTGGTGGCTCAGGATAACGAAAAGGGTCAGGCTGCCTACGACAAGGCGGCCATGCTCAAAGCTCGCACCAAGTTCAGCCTGGTGTTCCAGGATTTCAACCTGTTCCCACATTGGACGGTGCTGCGCAACGTTGCCGATGCCCCTCATAATGTTTTGGGCAAGCCCAAGGCTGAAGCGGAAGAGACGGCTCGCGCCCTGATTAAGAAGATGGGCCTTGAAGGTAAAGAGGGCATGGTTCCTTGCGACCTTTCGGGCGGCCAGAAGCAGCGCGTTGCGATTGCCCGCGCGCTGGCCATGAACCCCGAGGTGCTCTTCTTCGACGAGCCCACTTCCGCGCTCGACCCCGAGCTCACGCGCGAGGTTTTGAAGGTCATTCGCGACTTGGCCGCCGAGGAGATGACCATGGTCATCGTCACGCACGAGATGCGTTTTGCCGCCGAGGTTGCCGACCGCATCGTGTTCATGGACCGCGGCGTTATCGTTGAGGAAGGCCCTGCCGAGCAGGTGTACAACAATCCTCAGCATCAGCGCACGCGCGACTTCCTTTCTCAGGCAAGCGAGTAACGGGTGCGCTTGGCGGGCTTACTGAAGGGCGGCGCTTTCATCGAGGTAAAGATTGCGTCATTGTTTGGCGGGTCGCGCGCCCGACGGCTGCCGCAGCTGGTGCTGAACGGGCGATATGCTTGACGGCCACCGTTGCGTTCGTCGGGCGTATGGCCTGAGTGGTCGCCAGGCAAGATCGAGATAGTTCAAGTTGACGAGGTAAAGGGTTCGAACATGCCGAAAATCTATTTGGTGAACATGGACTTCACCCAATTCGATATCGAGGAGAAGATGGCGGCCGAGGCGGGCATCGAGCTTGGTTTCAGCCAGGAGCGCGACGCGGAGAGCACCATCGCCAACTGTCAGGATGCCGATGGCATCGTTACCTCGTACGGCGATTTCGACCGTGAACTCTTTGAATCGCTGCCTAAGCTCAAGGTCGTTTCGCGTACCGGCGTGGGCTACGACTCCATCGATGTTCCTGCGGCTACCGACAACGGCGTGTTCGTTTGCACAGCTCCTGGTTACGCAAACGAGGTTGTTTCCGACCATGCCATTTCCATGGCGCTTGGCGTGCTGCGTCGCACCAACGAGCTTGATGCCGACATCCGCGCCGGCATCTGGGATTTCGCTCGCCGCCGTCCTCTGGGGCAGTGCTATGGGCGTACCTTCGGTGTTGTGGGTATGGGCGCCATCGGCCGCGCCTGCGCGCGCAAGGCAGAAGGCTTGGGCTTCAAGGTGGTTTGCTGGAGCCGCTCCTTGATTCCCGGACGACGAACGCCCGAGGGCTACGAGTGCCTTACTTTTGACGAGCTACTTGCATGCTCGGACGTAATCAGCATCCACACGGCGCTCACGCCCGATACGCATCATCTGTTCAATGCCGAGGCTTTTGCCAAGATGAAGGACACCGCGGTGCTGGTGAACACCTCGCGCGGCCCTGTTGTCGATACCGATGCCTTGGCCGAGGTTTTGTGCCGCGGTGGGTTGTGGGGTGCCGGCTTGGACGTTTTCGAAGGCGAGCCTGCCGACATCACGCGTCCCATTTTCGCCGCGCCTCATACCCTGTTCAGCGCGCATGCTGCCTACTGGTCCGAGGAATCAGGCGTCGAGCTGCGCACGCGCACCATGCAAAGCGCGATAGATGCAGTCCTTGGCCGCAAGCCCATCGACTGCCTGAACCCCACCGCTTGGGATTAAGAGGCTGCAGCGCTAAAACCTAAATCTTCACGTAGGCGGTGGAGCGTCTGTAAATTTGCTTTTAGTTTATAATATGTACAACGTTGTACATATTATAAGTGGGTGAGGCAAATGACAGATGCGATGGTTACGGCGCGCATGTCTTCTGAAAAGAAGGAGCTTGGCAATCGGATTCTTGCGCAGCTTGGTACGAATGCGTCTCAGACGGTTAACGATCTGTACGATTACGTTATTTCCAACAAGCGCTTGCCTTTTTCCGCAAGTCAGGAATTCGGGCTAGGTAAATATTCAAAAAAGCAAATCAAGGATGCGGCTAGGCAAGTAGATGGCCTGGTGATTCGTGACATTGACCCCGCAATCGCAACTTTGAGCCCTAAGGATGCTAAGCGCTTAAGGCTCAAGAGCGAACTGGAGGAGGGTGAAAAGTTATGAGGCTTCTTGTGGATACCAATATCCTGCTCGACCACCTTTTAGAGCGCCGGCCTTATTCCTCTGTGGCTCGCATGCTCTTGATTATGGGGAAGTTGGGCGAATTCGATTTGTTCATGAGCTCGTCTCAGCTTACCGACACCGCCTACATCCTTTCGGATGGAGGGAAGAAAAGCCGATCCGCCGAAGCCAAGCAAGTGCTGCGTGAGCTTCGCGAATATGTGCGCTTGGCTCCTTTGGGCGGAGGGGAAATAGATGCCGCCCTAGAGTCGGATTGGGACGACTTTGAGGATGCGTGCGTTTACCAGGCGGCAAAGGCTATTGGTGCCGATGCGATAATCACGCGCAACAAGGGCGATTATGAAAAGTCGCTTATGAAAGTCTTCGACGGTGACGATTTCTTTGCATGGATGCAGGAAGAATATGGTGTCTGCTATGCGGATGTGGAGTTCTAGTCCAAGTGTTTTAAGGTGTTTTTGCATTGAACGATTGAGCGGACTACAGCTCCTTCGATTGGTATAGGCCGTTGTCGGCGAATCCGAGCTTTCGGTAGTATTCGCGCGTGCCGACGGCGCTGATCACGAAGATGTGCGCACGCTCGTGCTCGCGCGCAATCTCGCAGGCGCGTGAGACAAGTTTGCGCCCCAGGCCTAGATGCTGGGTGCCTTCTTGCGCTTCGTGGAGGCGTTCCACCCTGCCGTAAACATGCACCTCGCGGATCATAGCATCGTTCATGCCGGTGGGTAGGTTTGCGTTCAATCCAGAATAACGCTCAATCGCTTCCCTTTTGGGGAGGGAAAGGCGCAGGAATCCGGCAATCCTATTTTCCGGGGTAACCCACTGCAGGAAAAATTCCGTGGTGGCCGTGGTGTCGTATTCGATGACGTTAAGCGCAAGCTCTGTAGGCTCGAGGCTGCTGCCGCCCACTTCACGATGGCGGATCTCTTGGATGCTGCCGTTTTTGTATGCTACCTGCGCTTCGATAAGCTGGCGCAGGTTGGCGGTGCGGTTGCCTTGGATGATGTCCTGCGCGCTAAAGTCGCGGATCATGCGGCTCACGCGAGTGTAGGGCTGGGTTGCTATGAGGTTCTGGGTCATGAGCCATTGCAGCTGCTCGGGCGAGTACGCGCTCCATTTTCCCTGGTTATGAAGTTCTTCAAGCGCGGTGCCGCCTAAAAGCACGCAGGGGTAGAGCTTCACTTCGTCGGGCTTGAAGCGCGGGTCGCTAACGAATATGCGGTAATCAGCTGCGTCCTCTTCGGGCGTGGCGCCCATCAGGTTCGCCATGAAGTGCGTGTGCGTTTTGAAGCCGAACAGGCGTAAAAGCTCGAAGGCGTGGGTCAGCTGTTCGTCGGACATGCTGCGCCCATTGCGGGCAAGCGTTTCCTCACAAGTGCTTTGCACGCCGATTTGGATCTTGGTGCAGCCGAGGCGTCGAGCATCGGCCAGGGCTTGAGCGCTGATGGCGTCGGGCCTTGTTTCGACGACGAGCCCCACACAGCGATGTGCCGCGAATTCGTTGATGTGCTGCTGCTTCTCCAGCTCCTCCCAGGTGGTCTCTTGCTCTTGGGCAAGTGCTTGCCAGCGAGGGTCGGTATCGTAGAGCGCATGGAAAGCCTGGTTGTACGATGAATCTCCGTGTAGGATCTTCTGCTGTTCTTCGCGGACAAAGGAGTCGAGTTCTTCGTCGTCGGTGGTAAAGCCGGCACCTGCGTAGCGTTGGCGCAAGGCAGCGGCTTTTTGCTCGGCAAGGTTGGCCGCCGGGTTGCCCTCCGTTGTGCGCTGGCTTGGTTGGCCGGCATCGTTGAGCGCCTCGAACAGGCGGCTTATATACCAGCGTTGGTAGGCGCCGGGGTAGGTGGTCCAGCTTCCTCCCAAAACGATGAGTTCCACCTTGTCGGTGATGTGCCCCATCTGAGTGAGCGCCCGCAATCGTGAGGCAACCTGCAAATACGGGTCGAAGAAGTTGCGCTCGGCGCGTTGGCAGGCGGGCTCGTTGTGGACGTAGCTTTTGGGCATGCGCAGGTCGTTGGGGCAGAAGACGCAGTTGCCCTCGCAGGGCCAGGGCTTGGTGATGATGGTGATGGTTGCCACGCCCGAGGCGGTTCGGCGTGGTTTTGCGCGTAGGCTTCGAAGGAATTTTGCCTCAAGCGCGTCGTCAACGTTCCAACTGCGCCAAAGCTCGGGCCGCGAGTTTTTGGTTTCGAAGTAGTGGCGCAAAAGCTTCTTCTTGCTTGCGCGCTTTGCGTTGTCGTGGATGCCGGCGTTGTGTGAACGGATGATTTTTGCCACTTCGTCGGGTGTGAGCTCGTGCTCGCCACGGAGCTGGTCGAGTATGTTGGCAAGGGCTTTGTCCATGGCTGCCATTATACGGGTGTTGCTTTAGAATCTGGCACATGGAACGTAGGGTCGCCGACATACTCAACGCCGCCACCAGCCGCTTTTACGCGCAGCAAGCGCGGTCGTTTTCGCAGACGCGCCAATCCGCCTGGCCGGGCTGGGAGAGGTGTTTGCCTTATTTGGATGAGCTTGCCGGGGTGGCTGGGCGTGAGGCCGACGGCGTTGTTTCCGATGGCTCCGAGCTGTGCGATGTTGCGCCTGGCGATGCTGGGTTGGCTAATGCTGTGCCCGGTGACGCCGAGCTGTGTGATGCTGCCGCAGAGGTCAGGGCTGCAAAAGGGCCCCTTTCTTTGGTGGACATAGGTTGCGGCAACCTGAGGTTCGAGGCCTTCCTTAAGGCCGCGCGCCCTGATTTTGCTGTTGAGCTTACCGCGGTTGATTTCGGATCGACCCTTTTTGAACAGGCGCGCCCGGACATTTTTAACGACGCGCAGAACGGTGAGCTGTGCAAGGGCGAAATGCGTACCGATTCGACCTGTAGCGATGAAGTGTCTGGTGGCGAGGTATGTGGCGGCGGATCTAGCGTCAATGGGGTGCGTGGCAGCGAAATGCCTGCCAACAAGGCAGGTAGCGTCGGGTTGCTTGGCGTTCTTGCGCCTGGAATGCGCTTGGCTTCATTTCAGAACCTCGACATCATCACGCAAGCCCTTAATCGCGAGCCACTTTTAGGTGTCCATCTCAACGAGTACGCTGATGCCGTGCTTTGCTCCGGTTTCATGCATCATGTGCCGGGCTGCGAAACGCGGGAGTTCGTTATGCGTGAGATGCTTAAGCTTCTTCGCCCAGGCGGGGTGCTCATCGTTTCGTTTTGGCAGTTTACGAGGAGCCCTAAGCTGGCAAAGCAAGCGGAACAGCTGCGCGAGCAGGCATTGTCCGACCTCAAGCTCGCCTCCGGAGACCTTGAGGAAGGCGATCACTTTCTGGGCTGGCAAAAAGTCTCGGGCGTGTATCGCTACTGCCATTCCTTCAGCGAAGCCGAGCTCGATTCTTTGATGGAAACGCTGTCCGATTTAGCTAAGCCCGAGGCCCGCTTCGAGGCCGATGGGCGCACCGGCAATCTGAACGCTTATTTGATTTTGCGCCGTAAGTGAGACGGCGCCGAATGATGGTGTTGCGTACAGGATTCGGCGTGCGAAAGATGCGCTTCCTTCCCGGTTCACGATCGAAGATCGCCCTTTCGATTTGTTGTTAGGCCTTCCCGATGCGTTGCGGGTGCGTTGCATGCCCGATGCATCGCCGACATGTTGTGCGCCCGATGCGCCGTGTGCAATTTAGTGCCGTTCGCGGCGAAAACCTATCAACTTGGTAGGCATTAACTTCGTTTAGGGTATGATTCGCCCATTGAAAATATGGCGCGGCGGCAGAAGTCGGCTAAGCCGCGGGCCCGCGAGCACGAGCGGGTACCGCATCCCCGAAGCGAAGGAGCACATCATGAACGTTGCATGCTTGGATCTTGAGGGCGTATTGCTGCCCGAGGTCTGGATTGCTTTTGCCGATGCCGCGGGCATTCCCGAGCTGCGCAAAACCACGCGCGACGAGCCCGATTACGACAAGCTCATGCGCTATCGCCTGGAGGTTTTGGCCGAGCATGGCATGACCCTGCCCGACATTCAGGCGGTAGCTGCGAAGGTGGACCCCTTGCCGGGTGCCAAGGAATTCCTTGATGCGCTGAAAAAGGAAATCTCGGTCATCATTGTGTCCG
Organism: Oscillospiraceae bacterium; assembly: GCA_963635145.1. GTDB lineage: Bacteria > Actinomycetota > Coriobacteriia > Coriobacteriales > Eggerthellaceae > Anaerotardibacter. The sequence continues at coordinate 9,148 of CAVHFE010000014.1, read as the reverse complement.
ATACCTTCGAGCAGTTTGCGGCGCCTCTGATGGCCAAGCTCGGCAATCCGACTATCTTCTGCAACAGCCTGGTGACCGATGAAACCGGCAAAATTATCGACTACAAGATGCGCTGCGAGCAAAGCAAGCTGACAACGATCAAAGCGCTGCAGGGCTGCGGCATGGAGCCCATCTGCGTGGGCGATAGCCACAATGACCTGGGTATGATTTTGAATGGCAAGACCGGCTTCCTATTCAACACCACCGAGGCCATCAAGCAGGAGTACCCGCAAGTTCCCGCCTTCGATAATTACGGCGATCTGCTCGAGGCCATCAAAGTCGCGCGCTAGGGTCTTGCATCCTCTCGATCAGCCTGCTATCTATGCATAAAACGCGACACTTGAATAAAAGTGTCGCGTTTTCTTTTGCGGTAAAACTCCCGTTCAAGAGTAATTTTTGCTGACGCAACAGAACCTCAAGGTTCCTGTTGCGTCAGCAAATTGCAGATTTACTACTTGTAAAATTTGAGTTACCGCAAATTGCTCCATCGAAACACCGCAAATCACTCCAGTGAAATTGCGCAAATCACTCCAGTAACTTACACTTTGGCAGGTAAATAAGCTAAGGGGGTCATATGGAGTATCTTCCTAGGATTGCGGATGAAATACTCAAGTTCAAGCTCGAAGCGTTTGGGGCCACCCTTATTGTGGGTCCTAAAGGTTGCGGTAAAACTACTACGGCAAAGAAGCAGTCAAATAGCTTCATCGAGCTTCAGGACGAGGATAGGCGTGAAGCGTATTTATCGGTTGCGGCGACTCAACCGTCAAGGCTTCTTATTGGCGAGAATCCCAGGCTAATCGACGAGTGGCAAGATGCCCCTAAAATCTGGGGAGCAGTTAGAAAATCCTGTGACGACCGTGGCGAAAACGGCTTGTATATTTTGACAGGTTCGACCTCGCAGGCGGTAGAGACGCCGCACACCGGGACCATGCGTATATCTCGTATACAAATGATGCCTATGAGCTTGTTTGAGAGCGGGGAATCGAACGGCACTGTTTCTTTGAGAGGATTGTTCGATGACCCTCGAAGCTACGAAGGTTGCGAATCCTCTCTGGATGTCGATGCGCTGATATTTGCCATATGCCGCGGCGGATGGCCGCGGGCGATATCGAATAGCTCGTCGCTTGCTCAGCTTGCCTTGGCTAGGGATCTGTTCGTTCAAACGTGCGAAGTCGATGTGAGCAATATAGACGGTGTGAAACGTAACCCTCGCTGGGTCGAGGCGATTTTGCGTTCGTTCGCCAGGAACATTTGCACTTTGGCTGAGACCAAGACGGTGAAGGCTGACGCTCAAGCCGCTCATTCGATTTCCGACTCTTCGTTCTATGAATACGTGGCAGCTTTGGAAAAACTCTTCATCGTTGCAGATGTCGATGCGTGGTGCCCTGCGATTAGATCTAAGGCGGCAATCAGGGCATCGAAGAAGAGGAATCTTATAGACCCATCTATCGCGGTTGCCGCGTTAGGGATTTCGCCGGAGTATTTCAACACCGATTTCAAGACGTTGGGTTTCCTGTTTGAATCGCTCTGCTTCAGGGATCTTAAGGTTTATTCTTCGACCAGCGGCGGACGTGTGTCGTATTACCGTGATAGATACGGCTTGGAGGCTGATTGCGTCCTTCACCTTGGAGATGGCAGGTACGCCTTAATCGAATTCAAGCTAGGAGAGAACGAGGTGAATGACGGCGCCGCTCATCTTTGCGAGATCGAGGAGCTTGTCCGCGAGGCGAACAAGCGGGAGAGGCAATGTCCGATTCCTATGCCGACGTTCAAGGCGGTTGTTACGGGGACCCGGTATGGCTATCGCCGAGACGACGGTGTGCTCGTAGTTCCCATCGGGTGTCTTAGGGATTAAGGGAACGGTCTTTGCTCTTTCGACCAGCCTGCTATCTATGTATAAAACGCGACACTTGAATAAAAGTGTCGCGTTTTCTTTTGCGGTAAAACTCCCGTTCAAGAGTAATTTTTGCCAAAATTTCCTTTGGTTAACCAGCGGTTTTCCTTCGGCTGTAAAGTGGCAAGGAAAATCGTTTGACCGATAAAGATCAAAGGAAAGGAGACCGCTCATGGTGAAGGCGTTTACCAAGGGTATCGCGACATTCTTCGTCGCCTGCGCCCTTCTGCTGGCACTGCCAGCACTGTCTTTTGCCGACGAAAGCACTTCGGGGGGGGGTAAGAGTTTAAGCGATTTCACGGACGTCGACTGGAACACCGTCACACTCAGCCTTGCTCAAGATGAGTACGTCTTTGATGAAAAAGGGCGTTATGAGGGTATTGATGTTGGAGACCTTCGAAATTCTTCTGGGGATTTGAGACTCTATGTGGCTGTGGAGGATAAGAAAGAGCTTCTTTTTAGGTATACCTACGACTACGATTACTGTTTCTATTCGGATACCGAAGGCCACGAAGTTGAGGATGGCGTTACCGAAACGGGAACCTACTACGTGAAGGTTACGTTGAAAGACTACTCCTCAGGATATGAATGCTACGATCGTTACGTACCGGTTACCATCACCATCAAGAATGTTGATCCTTATGATTTGGCGAACTACTCACCAGAAGATCCCATCTATTCGCTCTACGTTGGAGACACTGTGCTGGATGTCACCAGTCAAGCGTTTGAAGAAATAGAGACAGATTTTACTTATTACGGGTTTAACGGGATGGTCATTCTTCCGGAAGATGCCTACAAAGTTGATCCTGTTTGGTATAAAGCCGAAGAGACTGATGGGTCGGACGGCTATTCTTATACGAAGATAGAGGGTGTACCTACTAAATATGGCTACTACGGGATACGTATTTATGGAACGGGTAGTTATAAGGGTGATCTTTATATCAAAGTAAAAATCGATGACGTTAAGCACTCTTCGAATTTCTATATTTCAAGCGAAAATGAAGTGGCTTTGTCTAATTACAAGACCGTAAAAGACCTTCAGGACAAACTTCAAGTTTCCTTTTACGGGAGAAGTGACGAAAAATTTGCTAAAAACGTCCTTACTCTTAACGCCGATTACGAGATTCTTAAATGGGGTCTCGATATCAACAATTGCGAAGCCGGTGACGATGACGATGAGGCTTATTCTGAAGTGAGTCTATCTGACGATCTTCAGGGTGGGGTTTACGCTGTGAAGCTTAAACCTTGCGGGGATTATTATGGCGAGGGCGTTTGGCTTCGGATTGTCGTTCGTGACCTTGATTCGCTTGATTCATATGATTTCGATGTTGATTGTGGAGATAGAAGCAACCTTATAATTGGCCTGGACGATTTGGATATTTCAGGTCTAAAGGTCAATGCTTCTTGCAGCTTGGGCGATGAAGAAGTTGCCTTGACTCAAGGCGTTGATTTTGAGTTGGGCAGCAAATGGTATGTGTATAGCTTCGATTCGGATGGCAATTATTCGCCTAAGGCTATAGAAGGCTTACCTTCCGAAAGAGATTTCTATGTAATCCAAGTGATAGGTAAGGGTTCCTTTGCTGGCCAAACTGCTTATGCTGGTGCCTATGTGTATGACTGCACAAAACTGGATAGCTATAGTCTTAGTTACGGACGGTATCTAGTTTCTGGCGATAGCTTGCTTCCAGAAAAAATGGAGCTGAATTTAAAAGGGGATTTTGGCGATTCGACGGACGACCCTGAGGAACCCGAGCCTTTCGTTAAAACTTTAGTTTACGGCACTGATTACATCGTTCGTTGGGGCCACTACGATAGTAGTGGGTCTAAGCTTCTTAATGAGGGCGAATATCCTGAAGTGACCGAAGACACTAGCAATGTTTGGTATCTCAAGGTAATCGGTATTGGTGATTTTGAGGGGCAGGAGCTGTCTCCCGAGTATGTGACGATTCATACGGCGGAGTGCACACACCCAAATATTCGTAGTTATGATGAGGAACCCGAGTGCACTTTTGATGGTGTATCGGGGCGTCTGTACTGCCCTGATTGCGGCTATGAGGCCGAAGGCGAAGTGATCCCTGCTCTTGGTCATAATTACGAGGTAGTTGCAGGAACTGCTAAAGCCGCAACTTGTGCCGAGGATGGAAAAGAAGCCGACGAAGAGTGTTCCAATTGCGGCGATTATATTGAGGGCGAAACTATTCCGGCCCTTGGTCATAATTATGCAAAGGACGAGAGCAGCGCAAAGGATGCAACTTGTACCGATGATGGCAAGGAGGCAGACGAGAAGTGTTCTCGTTGCGGCGACGTTAAGCGCGGTGCCGCAATTAAGGCTAACGGTGCGCATTCTTATGAAGTGGACTCCAGCGATGCCACTCCCGCTAAGACTGCCACTTGTACTGAGGACGGCTATGAGCCCGCCAAGGTCTGCTCCAATTGTGGCGCTAAAGTTGAGGGGCGTGTTATTGAGGCCACCGGTAAGCACACCCCCGTGGTGAGTAAGGCCGCGGTTGCGGCTACTTACAAGGCTGCCGGCCTCACCGAGGAAATCAAGTGCTCGGTCTGCGGCACCGTCCTTCAGGCTCAGAGCACCGTTGCCAAGCTTTCCGCCAAGGCTCAGTCCGTCAAGGTGAGCACCGCCACCAAGACGGTGAAGAAGGCCAAGGTCAAGAAGAAGGCCCAGACGGTCTCCGGTGCCATCAAGGTGTCGGGAGCCCAGGGCAAGGTAAGCTTCGCCAAGGCCTCCGGCTCGGGCAAACTCAAAGTCAACGCCTCCAACGGCAAGATCACCGTTAAGAAGAAGACCAAGAAGGGCACCTATTCCATCAAGGTCAGGGTGAACGTCGCGGCTTCGGCCGATGGTCAGTTCAACGCCTTCAGCAAGACGGTTACCGTGAAGGTGAAGGTCAAGTAAGCCGGCTCGTCAACGAGGGGTCAAGTAGCTTGGGCATTAACTGGCGGCTAGGCCACCCCGGTTAGTCAACGAAAGCCAATGCCTGCTCGGCTGGCAAATAAGCCTCGAATCAAAGGCTGCTTCCGTTCGCGCGGGGGCAGCCTTTCTCTTGTAAGATAGGGCTGTTGTTCCCGACGGTAGGTGGGCCCATGTATCGGCTGCAGAATCGCATATTTCCCAGGCATGCGCTCGCTGTCGTTTTGCTCCTAACCCTTCTTGGGTTTGCGATTTCTGCGATTCCTGCAAACGCCTTTGCCGCCCAGCGATCGACAAGCGCGTCTTCCAGCGGCGTTGTTTTTACCGTGGAATGGGACGACGACGTCCCGGCAGGCGAAGCAACAAGCTTCCACGTTTCGGCCACGGGCGGCTCCGAACAAGCCAAGGCGAGGATGGAGGCACCAAGTTATTGGCAGCCCGCACATGGGTACGGCAACAGCTCCGAGGGTGTTTGCGATCCAAGTCGCGGTACGTGGCTTGCCTACTATCAGCTTGGCGAGGACGGTCACGATTTCACTTTTGAATTCACTGCTTCAGGCGCCTACAGCATCAATTTCTTTTTTATGGATACCGAGAATTCCGTTACCTATCTTCGGGCCACAACTGTTGTTTCCGTAAATGATGCTTCTCGGCCTTCCGTTGATCAAATTGTGGGTTCGGCGGTGGCTCAAGCAAAGTCCGAAACCGATGGCTCTGACTATCAGATGGCGCTTTGGCTGCATGATTGGACCCTTGATCAGCTTGAATACGACCATTCCCTTAATTGGTGCTCGGCTGAAAGTGGGCTTACGCGAGGCAAGGGGACATGCGAAAGCTATCAGCGCATTTACCAAAGGCTTCTAAACTCTGCAGGCATATCCAATGCTCGAATCGTAGGCAATGGGCATACGTGGAATGCGGTGAAGATCGATGGTGCATGGTGCCAGGTCGATCCTACTTGGGACGACAATAACGACACCTGGTATGGCTTCAATATGAGGCATTTTTACTTTGGGCTCACCGATGAGCTGATGGGCGCTGCCCATCCAGATCTGGTCTCTCAGTATCAAGCCGACAGCTACGCTTATCGTTCAATCGATTTTCGTAACAGCTATTACGTGAGAAATGGCGAGGCAGCTAAATGGGCGTCAGTTTATAAAGATCGTGTGCAAAGTAAGCTCGATGCTGGAATAGAGGAATTTGCTATTGCCGCAGATGGCCTTGATTCGGGAAGCTCCTACACGGAGCAAATTTACAACGGCAACGTTGCCTATGCCCTTGGGCAGATGCGCTGGCAGGCGAATGGTAAATCTGTGAAACTCCAGGTAACAAGTGACGAAACTAGCTTCACCTTCAAAGCAGACTATTCGGATGAATCGAGCTCCGGTGGTGCGGGGATGGGTTCCGGTGATTCGCGGGTTCAAGCTGTACCCGTTCCTGCTCTCAAGAAGGTTGCGGGCCTAAAACTTAAGGCTAAGAAGAAGGCTATCAAGCTTAGCTGGAAGAAGGGGAGCGCGGACGTCAGCGGCTATCAGATTCGTTACTCCAAATCGAAGAAGATGAAGCGCGCGAAAATAATCAAGCTCACTCGTGTGGCCGCCAAATCCAAAACCATAAAGAAGCTTGCAAAGAAAAAGCGCTATTACGTGCAGATTCGCAGCTACAAAACCCTTAACGGTAAAACCTACTATTCCGCCTGGAGCAGCAAGAAGAGCGTGAAGGCCAAGTAACTTCCCGTACGGGCGTGGCCTTGCGATAACCCCCTATAAATCGAAACCGAAAGTTCCTTTGTCCAGGGGCTCCACCTGGGTGACGTGGAGCGTCGACTCGTCCACGGTGAAGCGAATGTTGTAGCCCGCAAAAGCCATGGCGTAGTTTTTTTTCGGGTCGTTTTGCAGGGGCGGGCGCGGGTCCTGCGCAAGTGCCTCGATAAGCCCGTCCTGTTTTTCTTCCTGCACTTTTGCAAGCTCGTTTGCGGGGAAATCAACCTCAAGCGCTTGCCAAGGTTCATCGTCGGTCCAGCCTCCGTTGGCTTCGGGGTGGCAGTCGGCAAAGGGCAAGTAGGGCTTGATGTCGAAAATCGGCGTGTTGTCGCGCAGGTCGGCGCCCAGAACGTGGACATAAGGCACGCCGTCGGCCACTTCCACCTTGTCAAGGCGCACGCAGGAAAGCCCCAGGGGGTTGGGGCGGAAAGGCGAGCGCGTGGCGAAAACACCCATGCGGCGCGAGCCCCCCAGGCGGGGAGGGCGGACGGTTGGGCGCCAGTGGTCGCGGTCGGTGTTCTCGAACTGCCAGATCAGCCACAGGTGGCTGAATTCTTGCAGGCCACGGACGGCCTCGGGGTTGGCAAATTCCGGCTCGAAAACGATGACGCCCTGGGTGTCGGCGGCAAGCCCGGCGTTGCGGGGAATCCCGAATTTCTGGTGGTAATCGGTATGAATGTGCGCAATCGGTTTCATGCTTGCAGCTTTCTTTTCATGCCCATGGTGTTGCCGGGGCTTAGTGCGGCATCGTCTTGGGGCGAAGTTTTCGATGTTGAGTTTGGCTAAACAAGCCAGAACCCGATTATGCCGCAAGCGACGGCAATCAGGATGCCTGCGCAAACGTCGCTCGGGTAATGCACGCCGCCCATCACGCGGACAAGCGCCATCGCCAGGCTAAGCACCAAAAGCGCAATACCTACGGGGGCGCACCAATAAAGCCAGGTCATCGCTATCATCGCCATGCTGAAGGCGTGCCTGCTGGGGAAGGATTTCCCCTGCGTGTCCTTATGGATCACGGGCTCGATGCTAAGCGCCTCGTAGGGGCGCGCGCGGTTGACGAGCTTGCGCAAAATGCTCACGCCAACGAAGCAGCACGCAGGCACAATGAGCGCTCGCCAAAAGAAGGCATCGCCTTGTACGGCCAAGGCAACCAGCAAAAGGGGATAGATGGCGTAGCCCAGGTAGGTGAGGGCTTTGTTAACGGCAAGAATGCAGGCTTTCGCGCGCGGATGATCGCGCAAAGGCGCCGACCAGCGCTTATATTCTTCAGCGTTCATATTCCCTGCCCGTCCTGGCTTTTTGAGCGGCCCTGCACTCGCTTGGCTTTTCGCTGGAGTATAGCAAAGCCGTGTGCGCCCGATCTTGCGCTTGGCTTGGTGCGGAGGCGTTTGCGCGATTGGCCTGCGGCCTTGCTCGACTCGCCATCGCTTAGTTTGGCGCGGAGACGTTCGCGCGATTGAACTGCGGCCTCGTCCGTCTCTTTCCTCGCCCCCGCTCGAGTTCGGCTCGCCGTAGCTCGGCCTCGTCGGCGTTCAACCTTCGGTACGTATGCACCGGCGTTATTTTCTTATTGATACAGAATACTGTTTAAAGTAAAATCAAGAGAAGTTCATTGTTCTTTTAGGCTGCGATTTTGCAGACCACGAGTGTGGACGATTCCTTTTGCACGAAGGAAGGCTCCCGCACTCAAGGCTTATGCAAACGCTGCTGCTTACGTGGTGAGGGGGTGGCCGATGGCGAGCAAAGAAGGCGCATCGAAAGAGAACGCGCCCGTTCAGCGCAACACCAAGCAGCGAAGCTTGGTGTTGGAGGTCGTGCGCGAGCATCGTGACCATCCCACGGCGGAGCAAATCTATCATGACGTGCACGAGCGCAACGCCAAGGTCAGCCGCGCAACGGTGTACCGCAACCTCAACCTGCTCGACGACAACGGCGAGATTCAGCAGGTGGCGGCCCCCGTTGCCAATCGTTTCGACCTGCGCTGCGACCCTCATTACCACATGATGTGCGTTCGGTGCGGCTCGGTGGTCGATGCCCCGCTCGAGTACCAGAAAGCCTACGATGAGCTTGTTGCGAAGAGCTCGGGCTTTCAGGTGGTAAGCCATCAAACCCTGTTCAAGGGCCTGTGCCCAAACTGCCAAAAGGAAGACGACGAATCGCAAAGCGAGTGAAGAGCAAAGTAGTTTAAAAGCGCCGATGAGGCGCTGAGGTAGATCAAAAGGAGGCCATCTTATGGCAAACAAGTACGCTGGCACCCAGACCGAGAAGAACCTGCAGGAAGCTTTCGCGGGCGAATCCCAGGCACGCAACAAGTACACCTATTTCGCATCCGTGGCGAAGAAGGAGGGCCTGGAGCAGATTTCCGCGCTCTTCCTGAAGACCGCCGACAACGAGAAGGCTCATGCCAAGATGTGGTTCAAGGAGCTTGACGGCATTGGCACTACCGCCGAGAACCTGGCCGCCGCCGCCGAGGGCGAGAACTTCGAGTGGACCGACATGTACGACGAGTTCGCCAAGACCGCCGAG
>CAVHFE010000013.1:0-48363 GCA_963635145.1 Oscillospiraceae bacterium | reverse complement strand
ATGCCAAGGCTCTTCCACATCTCATGATTGTCGGCCATTGCTCTCTCCCTTCGTCCGGGAGGCACCGCCTAGGGCCATAGCGGCCTTCAGACGATACCCCAACCTTCTCGGTTCGTGTGAACATTTACGAACGGCTTTAAGCGGAGCCTTAGGCCAAAAGGCTCCGCAGCCGATTCGATTCGAAATAGCGAGTGCCCGTACAAAACCCAAGGCATTCGCAAAATCCCGCTGCGGGGCGCCACCTCCAAACGGCAACCCTGCAACAGGCATGAGCTTTTCCTACCCGATGGTGATGGTGAACACGCCATCGGCCTCGGTTACCGAGGAGGAAAGCTTCTTGCGGCGGGCAAGGCGCAAGATGTTGTCGCGCGGGGATGCGCTGTCAACCTCAACAAGCACTTGCTCACCAGGGTTTTTCTTCAAAACCTCTTGAACCATCATCAAGGGCTGAGGGCATGAAAGCCCCTTCGCGTCTATGCGAACCATGAATCAACCTTTAGGAATTGGAGCGCTTCAGGTTCACAAGCGCGATGACGAAGAGAACGACGATGCAGACCACCGTGGCGATCTGACCGGCCTCCGTGGTGCCGTTGGCGCTCGAGGCAATGCCGAAGTTGTGAGCGAAAGCAGCGCCGACGAGCAGGCCGACGAAGGTCACGGCAGCGTCGCCGTTGCCGGAGCCGGCAAGCACCAGCTGACGAAGAGGACAACCGCCCAACAGCGTGGCGCCGAAGCCGACCACATACATGCCCAGGATGTTCCACAGGGCCTCGGTATGGGCGATGGGCTGGTCAGCGAAGCTAAGGTTGAAGTGGCCCGATGCCACGTTGTAAATCAAAACGCCCGCGAACACGATGCCGATGACCACAAGTCCCCAGCCGTCGCGCACCAGGAAGACGTCGCGCAGGCCGCCGGCGAAGCACAGACGCGTACGCTGGGCAACAAGACCGAAGGCGATGCCACCGATGATGGAGAGAACCACGGGAGCATGCATGCTGCCGGGGCCGGACTGGGAAACGGCGAACACGGTGGTGGTGATGCTCAGGATGAACAGGGCAATCACAACGACGGGCAGAGCCAGGCCCTCAGCCTTCTTCAGGCTCTCGGCCTTGCCCAGCGTGAAGCCGTTCTTCAGGAACAGCACGCCCGTGCCGATGCCTGCGGCAAAGCCGATAAGGGCAACCCATGCGTTCAGGTCGCCGCCGGCCATACGCAGAACCATACGAAGCGGGCAACCGAGGAAGATCAGACAGCCGATCATCACGATGAAGCCCAGGATAAAGCGAGTGAAGGGGGACGAGCCGGCCTGTGCTTTGAATTCCTTACCGACGAAGGACATGATGCAGGCGCCGACGATGATGCCCACGATTTCAGGGCGCAGGTACTGAACGGTCTCGGTGGTCTGCAATTTCATGGCGCCGGCGGTGTCGCGCACGAAGCACGCGATGCAGATTGCCATGTTGCCGGGGTTGCCGTTCGAAGCCAGAAGAATGGCGACGATGGCGGCAATCAGGCCGCCCACGGCCAAAATGATGTGCTCTTTCTTAGTAGAGTCCATTTCTACTCCTTAGGGGGATTTAGGCATGCCGATGCTCAAGGAATGGGAGGGGGATGCAGGGGCACGCCGACAACAGGAAATGCCGCTCATAGGCGGCTGCAGAAAAGAAGCCCAGTGCAGATAAGGGCTTTGAGGCTTGGGGGACCCCGATCGGACGCCCACGAGGCGATCGGATTGCAGAAGTATCGTGCTCCCGGGCGTGCGGTCAAACGGGATTATAGCCATTTCAGGCGGTATTTCACGGCAAAATGTCACCTTTGCGCTTACAATTTCCCGTAAAAGAGCTGAAGCCTTGAGCCCAACCCGCTCAAGGCTGTTTGATGAAAGGCGCACATGACAGCATCACCCGCCCAGGAAGCCCTGCGAGGCCTCCCTTCGGTCAACGAGATATTCGAAAGCCCCGGATTCGAGCTCCTCGGGGAAAGCATTCCCCACGAACTGGCCCTCAAAGTGGTGCGCGACGAAATCGACGCCGAGCGCAAACGCTTGATCGAAGGCATCGAAGAAGAGCCCGCCAACCGCGACGACCTGGCATCCCGCTGTCTTACGCGCCTGCGTCTTATGGGGAGTCCCAGCCTTAGGCGCAGCGTCAACGCCGCCGGCGTGATCATCCATACCAACCTTGGCCGCAGCGCGCTTGCCCCCGCGGCAATCAAGGCCGTTGAGGAAGTCGCCCGCGGCTACTCCACGCTCGAATACGACACCCAGACGATGACGCGCGGCAGCCGGCACAGCCACTACGAGCAACTCATCTGCGCCATCACCGGAGCCGAGGCCGCCATTGCCGTGAACAACAACGCCGCCGCCGTGATGATGGTCTTATCCGAGTTCGCCCAGGGAAAAGAAGCCATCGTCAGCCGTGGCGAAGAGGTGGAAATCGGCGGCTCGTTCCGCATTCCCGACATCATGGCCTACAGCAACGCACGCATGGTCGAGGTCGGCACCACCAACAAAACGCACCCCGAGGATTACGAACGCGCCATAAGCCCCGACACCGCCCTGCTCCTGAAGGTTCACACCTCCAACTACCGCATGATCGGCTTCACCGAATCGGTGACGAGCAAGCAACTGCGCAACATCGCCCGCAAGCATCAAGAAGCTGGCGGGCAGGAAATCATCACCTACGAGGACCTGGGCTCAGGCGTCCTTGCCGATCTTGACATCTTCCGCTTAGCCAACGAGCCCACCGTCGCGAGCATCGTAGCGCAAGGGGCCGACATCGTATCCTTCAGCGGCGACAAACTTTTGGGCGGGCCGCAAGCCGGCATCATCGTCGGCAAGAAGAGATTCATCGATCGCCTTAAGAAGAACCCCCTTGCGCGCGCGTTGCGCCTGGACAAGATGACGCTTGCCGCACTTGAGGCGACGCTGCGCATCTACCTGGACCCCGAGCGCGCCATGCGGGAAATCCCCACCCTGGCCATGCTTAGCGTATCCGCCGAGGAAATGAAGGAACAAGCCGAAAACTTGGCCGCGCTCACGGCAGAGAAGCTTTTCCGTGAGGGGGTTGAGGTAGACCTCCCCACGGAAACGAGCAATGGCGGCAAGCAAGGCTCCCGCGTTCGCATTTCGGTGATTCCCGAGGTCAGCCGTGCAGGCGGCGGGGCCCTGCCCATGTTCGACATCCCCACCTTCTGCATGAAGCTCTCCTTTTCCCAAGAGGAAGCCCTTGAATGCGATCGTTTCCTCAACCAGCGCCTGGCGACCCCCATCGTCGGCCGACTAAGTAAGGGCGAGCTCCTGTTCGATCCGCGCACACTTCTTCCCGGCGAGGAAGGCGAAGTCGCCGAAGGCCTTGCGCGCTACTTCCGAGAGGCTTCCTTGGTTTAAGCAGCCCTGAAGCCAAGGAGGCCAGCAGGCGCCGAGGCCGCAAACCTTGGTGCACGGCGCTTTCCTAGCCAGCCCTCGTCGGCCGCAAGCCGAACCGCCCCAACAAGGCGCAAACGCGCCAAGCAGCATCCGAAAGAAAGGAGCCCGCCATGAGCGAAGCGCATCTGATACTTGGCACCGCAGGCCATATCGACCATGGGAAGTCGTCGCTCGTTCAGGCGCTCACCGGAACCGACCCCGACCGCCTGGCCGAGGAGAAAAAGCGCGGCATCACCATCGAGCTCGGTTTCGCCCAGCTGTCGCTGCCAAGCGGCAGGAAAATGGGCGTGGTGGACGTGCCGGGGCACGAGCGCTTCGTGCGCCAGATGGTTTCGGGCGCCACAGGTATCGACCTTGCCCTGCTGGTCATAGCGGCAGACGACGGATGGATGCCCCAGACGACCGAGCATGTTGCCGTTCTTGAGCTTCTTGGGGTCGAATCCTGCGTGGTCGCCCTTACGAAAATCGACCTGATCGACCGTGAGTGGCTCGACTTCATACGCGACGACGTGGCAAACCGCCTGTCCGCCACCTGCTTTTCGCAAAGCCCCATCATCGAGGTATCCAGCCGGACAGGCGTTGGCCTTGACGAACTTAAAAAAGCAATCGACCAGGCCGCGGGCTCGGTTCTGAGGCAAAAGGAATCTCCCTCGGTGCGCATGCCAATTGATCGAGCTTTCACCATCAAGGGTGCCGGCACGGTTGTCACGGGAACCCTTTGGAGCGGCACCGTAAAGCCCGATGACGTGCTCACGCTCCTGCCCAGCGAAAAGCCTTGCCGCATCCGCGAGATACAGATGCACGACAAGCCGGCGAAGAAGGCGGCAGCAGGAAACCGCGTAGCCCTGAACCTCGCCATCAAGCTGGACCAGGTAAAACCCGGCGATTTCCTTTGCACGCCGGGAACCTTGGAAGCAAGCAACCGCTTCGATGCCCGCCTTCGCTATGCCGACCCCTTCGGAAGCGGGAAGCCCCTTGCTTCGGGGACGCGCGTCCATGTGGCGCACGGCACGCGCGAGGTTCTGGGTCGCGTGCTCCTTGCCAACGGACAGGAGGCGCTCAAGCCCGGCTGCAACGCACTTGCACAGATCAGGCTGGAAGACCCCTTACCGGTATCCCTCCACGACCGATTCATCATCCGCTCGTACTCCCCCGTCCACGTGATCGGGGGCGGCGTGGTGCTTGCCAGCCACCCCAGGCGTCGCACCAATCTCGGCAAGCAGGAGCAAGCGTTGCTTGAATCCCTTGAGGCAGGCAACATCGGCCAAACGCTGGAAGTCCAGTTCGACCTTGCCAACGAACCCCTGACGTCCGCCCAGCTCGCGCGCCTTACGGGAATCGAGGCATCCCTGGTAGCGCCCGCGCTCGAGCGGCTCGTGAAAACGAAACGCGTGGCGCAAATCGGCGCGGACGGCTCACACTACATGAAGCCATCGCGCATCATGGAGTTCGCCTCGCGTATCGAGCGCGAGCTCATCACCTTCCACGCGGCCAACCCCGAGGCAACGGGCATGTCGAAGGCGGCACTACAGCAAGCCGTGGCGCCGAACATGGATCCGGGCGCTTACGAGCTTCTTCTTCAGGAGTCCGAGCGCTCGGGGAAAGTCGTTCAATCTCAAGGAGAGGTAAGCCACGTCGAAGCCGGCGCGGGAGCCAAGGCGCTTGAGCGAGAAGCGGCCGCGAAGGTCCTGAGCTTGCTTGTTGCCGACGGAACCTCACCGCGGCCCTATGCAAGCTTGAGCGCCGATTCGGGGCTTAGTACCGCCCTCTTCAACAAAGCGATACGCAAGCTTGACGAAGAAGGCAAGGTTTTCCGCCTTAACCCCGAAACCCTCTATGCCGCGTCCACGATCAAGCAGATTCAAAACGCGATCACCCACTTCATCGAAGAAGAGGGGCCCGCAACGGCAACCCAGCTCAAAGACATCATGGGCACCAGCAGGAAATACGCCATCCCACTGCTTGAGCATTTCGACAAGATCGGCTTCACCGTTCGCGAAGGCGACATTAGGAGGCTCGGGTGAATACTGGATCGCCTTGCTTCAAGCCCATGCGCCGATTACGCGCGCCCAAATGGTGCCGATGCCTTGCTTGAATAAGGAATCATGCCTGATTCAAGGCTAATTTCGACAGCAGGAAGAACAAAGTTCGAAAGGAAATTTCCTGTAACAGTTACGTAACAATAGGTACAATCTTTATGCTTAAGGAAGCAGCTTGCGCTCAACGCCGCCGCTTCCACGCCCTGTTCGGGCGTCCACATAAGGAGATGAATGGGGTCTGGTGGCCCCCGCGGCCTTCAAAGCCGTTGTAAGGCGCGCAGAACGTCTTGGGTGTGTTCGATTCGCACGCATCTCCGCCACAAAACCAAGAGCCCCTTCGGGGCTCTTTTTCGTTGGAAGGTCAGCGCCCCGCCATCCCGAATTTGGCCTATCTAGCAGATTCCGTTTTCATGGAATTCGTCAAGAAGGCCAAAGCGGTTTCCGAGTTCGGTGAAGTAAGCCTGCCATTCTGCAAGCTCGCCCAAGCTCAAAGACTTGTCCGCAAACTCAGCCTGCCACTGAATAGCCTCCTGCCGAGCCTCTTCTTTGGTGTTTGCACCCGTCGTACGAATATCCATATTCATCACTGCCCATCAACATCAAAAGCGCAATCGATTTTGCGCTTTGCCTTAGCCAGCTGCTCCTTGGCTCTGCGGAGATCGCTTAGGCTCTGCTTGTATTGCTTGGCCACGCGAGCCTGATCCGCCTTGCTCTTTCCCATAGGAATTGGAAGCTTTTTAAGTTCCGTCAGCGAAAGCGTGGGAATCCTTGTCCCCGTTGAAGAGGAGGCCAAGGCCAGCATGCCTGCTTTGCTCGATAGATAAGCGGCAAGGTAATACGGGTCAATGCCCGAACTTTCCTGCAGCTTCAGAACATACAGGTTCCCGTTGGCGATGAGCCTCTTTTGCTCAAAGCCACCCTCATAAATAGCGACCTTGAAGGGAGCGCCGTTCTTTGAAACAACGACGTCACCCTCTTCAATGAAATTCGAGCTTTTATACTCATCGGAATCCGCAAGAAAGGTCGACGGCTCGCCAATCAAGCCATCGTCGATGTCGATGATTTTCAGGTAGGCAACGTCCGACCCTTCCTCTGCCACGAGGGAATCCAGCTTGCGACCGGAAAACATGAGACCTCGCGAGATGGTAACCAGCTCACCCAACGGGACGCAATCGTCACCTTGGGCGCGAAGATAGGTATCAGGTGATAGGCTATATTCCATAGCTGCAATTTCACTTGTGGCCACCACAGTACTCCGCGAGGAATCTTCCGTAAGCCTAGTACGCAGCTCTTCAAGGCAGGTCGACGCCGCAATATCCAAGTCCGAAGCATCCACGAAACGGACACTGGACCCCTTAACCTTTGACAGGGAAACAAGGACCGGCTGAGCCAACGGGTTGCTGGGGATACACCCCAAAGGAAGCGTGATCACAGCTTTCACCCAGCCGTTTTCAACAAAGCGCTTGCGCATGTGCAACGAATCGCGCGAGCCCTTGAGCGGACGTCCGCCGAGCATGCAACTGAGCGCTCTGCCATCTTTCTTTAAAGCCTGAAGCATCCATTCGTTGAACACCCAATCAAGCTCGTGAAAACTTCCTTGAGGCATACCATCTAAACCAAGAGCCCCATACGTCTCAGCGGCGCTTTCGCTCGAAAGCTCATCGTCTTTTTTGCCCGCATTCCTGGAAGTCAGGAACATCGGATACGAGGAGATGATCTTGTCGACCGATCCCTTCTCTATCTCCCCATCGAAAAAATCCGAAGAACCAAGAGCATTTAGATTAAGAATCTCTATCGCCGAGCCCGAGCACCTGGCCAGCTCGGAAGCCTGCTGGAATGCGTTGTGTTCCTCAACCGTCCCAACATAATGGGCATCGGGCACAAAAGTAAATTGATACCATAGAGCGTTGGCGTTTCCGCAACCTACCTCGACAAGCTTCTCGTCAGGCTCAACATCAAGAAGACCATACGCCAAAGGAGCCACAAGCTTAGGAAGGGACGGGTTATCATCCTTTCCTAAGCGGCCTGTATTTTTGCAGGGATAGGCGGCAGCGATGATGTCGAGCAAGCCTTCATTACTGAGCTCTTTTACGTTGAAGATATATTTACGCGTGGAGTCGCCGCGAAGAAGCTCCCACGCCTTGTCATCGGCGATTTTGTTGAAACGCCCCAGACATTCCTCGAAGGGCTCGCCCGAACCCGTGCTGAAACAAGCCTTATAAGCTAAGGCCACAGCCGCACAAGATGCCCTGGTTTTGGCATCCAGCTTGCGTTTATCCATACAATCCTCGCTCTGATATTAGCTAACCAGAACTCAATTATCACTTATTTACGAACCGGAAAGCAACGCTAGCGGACCTTATGCCAAGCCAGCCCTATTCGCAAGCGCGGCGGCGAACCGCGAGAGCGGTGATGCCGGCAAGGGCAGTCACGGCCAGAACGGCAGGAAGAGGGGCCGCATCGCCCGTGCGCGCACTTTCGGTTTTGTCATCCGTATCATCGCTTGCAGCCGAGGTGTTAGACCCATCATCAACCGAATCGTCGTCAACGGCGGCGCCTCCTTCATCTCCACTATCCGGGGCAGGAGAAGGCTCGGGGCTCGCACTATCAATCACATAGGTGAACTCGGCTAAGTCGCTCTCGATCATGCCCTCGGCAAAAGCCTTGGCCTTGATGGTGGTGTTGGCAACAACTTTGATAGGTTCGCCCTCGTAAGCCTGGCTGTCCTCGTTGGGCTCGCTGCCATCGGTGGTGTAACGGACGACGGCGCCTTCGGTGGAACAACCCAACTCCACCTCTTGAGCCTCCTTGTAGGTACCGGGGGCAAGCGAAGCCTCAGGCGCTTGCACCTTCTCGGGCGCCGCAACCTTCAGCTTCACGCTCACCGTCTCGGGCGCGCCATCATTATCCACATAGCTGGGGTACTTCACCTTGCCGGTGGCGGTAAGCGTCTGTTCGCCCGTAGCGTCCTTATCAAAACCTTCGACCTTGCCCCAGTCTATATCGAGCAGCTCGGTCTCGCCGCATTTGTAAGTAACTCGCACGCTCTTGGGCAGATCCCAAGATTCTTCTTCACCTGATTCCTGGCCGGCATTGCATGCTAGAGCCTGCCTAAAGCTCAGCTCAAGATCATCAAGATCGGCAAGCGAAGCGTACTCGTAAGGCCCCGTGCTCGGGCAGGAAACGAAAAGCGAGGAGATGCCGTCTTGCTCGGCCACGTAAGCCTTGCCTTCCACCGCCCTGCCATTCACCTTGGTTACAAGTTTGGAAGAAAGAACGTACTTCACGTCATCCTGAGACTGACCCGCCAACGAAAGCGAAGCCAGGTAGCAGGTGAGATGCTCGGCCTTGCCCTCGGAGTCGCCCGCTGGTTGCCAGGAAAGCGCCAGTTTGCCGTCCTTCTTGAAGTAGTCGCTCACGTCCTCGGAGTCCGTAAATGCGCCGATCTTCGCTTTCACATAATCGGCCTCGGTAGACAAGGCCTTATGAAGCTCGGGTAGCTGCAGGCCTAGGTCGAGTTCGGTCACAACGGGGTTGTAAACGCAGGTGATCTTGGTGTCCGCGTCCAATTCCTTAAAAGTATAGGTATTATCAGTGCCGACGACTTCGCCCTCAGCATTTACCCACTTCTCAAAAACGTAACCCTCGTGCGTGGGCGCGGCAATGGAGTAATCCTGCCCCCTCTCGATGGCGTACTCGTCTTCACTGCCCGCCCAATCGGCATGGTGCTCAGAACTTGCGGTGTCCGCATAGCTCACCGTGAGCTTTACTTTTTCCACAGGCTGCACGTCGTCGATAAGGTAATACTGGGTGTCGTGGATGGATTCCGATTTACCCCTTACAGCCCACACCTCAAGCCGATAGTTACGCTGTTCGCCCTCGCAAATCGCAAGGCTTACGCCGTCATCTTTGAAACTGCCCTCGGCATCATCGGCCCATTCGCCACCTTCAAGGTGGCTCAGTTTGTACTTGATAGTGACGCGCTCGGTATCGCAGCTCGCCGCTACCTTAAGCTTTCCATCGACGATCTGGGTGTCGGCGTCGCTCGTAGAATAGGTGCCGCCCTCGGGGCTCAGCTTCGGCGTTGCGATATCTTCTACCGGAGCATCAACAACCGTCACCTCAACCTTCACCGCGTTAAGGCTTTCCGGAAAGTAAACCGTGTCGCTTTCCACGGGAATGCTCAAAGTGATTTTGCCGTCTTCGGGCTTCACCACTTCACCATCTTCGATCAGGCCGGCGAAATCAACAGCATCCTTCTTGGTCTGAGCATTCACGTATGCGCCGCTATAAGTGTAAACAAGCGCCTGGTCGGGCAGAGCGGCCTTAAGAGCCTCTTCGGTAATTCCCTCGGCAACCGTTACGGACGCAGGCTCGATGCTCTTTGCCGTGTCTTTGTCCACTGCACACGAGATTGAAACACTGAGCGTGCCGGCTTCATCTACCGAATAGCTGTCCACATTAGTACCCGTCTGGCCACCGTCCATGGAGGCACGAACCGAATCCATGTCGAACGCAAAGGCCAAGCCCATTTCCGCATCCTGCGCGATGGAAGCCTTGGCAACGTAGGTCACGCCAGGTTTGGCAACGCTCGTTGCCGGGGTCAAGCTGTCGCCGTCCTTCTCGTACCACGAAATGCCGATGGCCTTGGAACCTGCCACCTTGCCTTCCCATTGAATCTCGCCAGTCGTATTCAGGAGCTTTCCCGCTTCCGGCTTCTCCAGAAGAATAGCGGCGGACTTCTGGCGATCCATGAACTCCGCGTTCAAAACCACATCGTTTTGAGGCATCTTGAACCAAAGCTGAGGGTCGTAAATATTGGATACGTTTTCGCTGAAAGGCGCCAAGCCGCTCGACTCATCATACGACCAGCACCTGAACACCTTGCTCGAATCGGAGCTTACGCCATTGACGCTTACAGAATCGCCCTGTTTAAAGCGACCAAGGGCCTTGCCGTTAACGGTAAGGGCGTATTTCATGTCAGCCTTGCGCTGCCACATGTCGCCATTATTGTCGGTGCCGTAGCTTACGTAATAGCCTTCCTTATCAATGAAGAACGAAGAATCCGTCTCGTTTTTGATGCTGTCACCGATACGATGGTCGCCATCGGCTTCGACACGGATGCCGACTTTGGAATCTTTGCTCACACCGCCCGTGACGTATGCCGTGGAGACTATTCCTTCCTGCAAAAATACGTCATCGGCTGAATTATCAACCTTGTTGATGTTGCCCTGTATCACACATTTGCCAGTTAGCTTCAGGTTAAAAAGGCTGTCGACGAAAATAGCGCCTCCGTTATAGCTACCAGATGTACCAGTACTGCATTTATTGCCCTTTAAGGTACTGTTGGAAATGCTAATTTCACCCTTTTTGTCATGCACTGCACCGCCGTTCCACCCCGCTTCGTTGTCGGTAAAGGAGCAATCAACGATGGACAGGCCTTTTTGCCAAAGATCAAGCGCGCCTCCGTTGTAAAGGGCTTTATTGCCTATGAAGCTGATGCCCTGCAGCAAATCGTCGCTTCCAAACATATCCAATGTTGCGTAAAGGGCGCCGCCACCGTAATGGGAGTCCCTTTCCTCTAGATTCATTTCGCCGAAAGCCTCGTTGTAGAGTACCTGGCCGGTTTTATCGGGCGAAATAATGGTATAGGCCGAGTTTTCAACATAAATTCCGCCACCGACCGCAGCCTTGTTCCAGCCTATCTGGGAGCCCTTCTCGAGCTTGACGGTTGCTTTTCCACAGAGGTACAGGCCACCACCATAGTCGTCAGCGTAATTGTCCTTGATCACAGAGCCCTCTAGATTGATGGTTGTGTCGTCTTCATCCACATAGACACCACCACCAATATCCGAGGCATTGCGTTCGATGGTCGCGCCGTTCTTCAGGTTGAGCGTGCTTCCGTCTCCATCGATGTAAACGCCGCCGGAGCTGGATTTCGTGAAGAGAGTGTTTTCGGCCTTGTTGCCGCAAACCGAAACGCCATCAAGCGTCACCGCACAGTCATCCTCCATGTTGATGCCGCCGGCACCACCCGAGTCATAGCCATTGATAACCAGGCCACCCGTATAGGCTTTGTACCAGGCTTTTCTATTCAATTCGTAGTAGCCCTCAAACCAGATATCCTGCTTTACGCTAGAGGTAAGGGTCAGGCTGGCATCGTCGTCAACGTCGATGACCGTGTCCTCGCCGTTGCCTTTGATCTGGTGTCCACACATATCGATGGTGATCGACTCATCATCGTCGATATCCAGAGTGCCACCCACATCGGAAACGTTCCAGTCGCCATCCATAACAATGGTTTTACCTGAATAACCCGCTTTAACGGCCGATTCGATGTCGTAGTACGAGGTCTCGTTGCCCGAAGCATCCACGGAATGCGCAATCCTATCGGCAGCTTTAGCCGAAGAAGGAACGAGCATCGCAGCGGCAAGCACCGAAACAAGGGCGAAGACCAGCACAAAGCAGATCCGCTTCATCGAAAAATCGCGTTTATCCAAAAGGCGTTCCAAATCATTCCTCTTCTTGCTCAAGCATTTTGCTTTTTATGAAAACGAGCCTTAGCAACTCGCAGTGTTAATTTACTTGCGCCAACTGCGCATAGATGTTGTTAAGTATAGCCGGCAATTCCTCGAGTGGCTTGAATACGCGAAAAAGGCGACCCTCCTTGCGGAGAGTCGCCTTTCTGGTACGAATCGAAAGATCCAGTGGGCTTTACGGCTTATCGACCGTAGTACTCCTGCTCTTTCTCCTTTGCTGCAAGCTGAACCTTGCACCAACGCAGCTTACGAGAAAGCAAAGAACGTGAAATCAAGCTGTCTTCACGAAGGTTCGCGATGCGATCCTCCAAGACAGGGATATCAGCCTTCACACGCTCGAGATTGATGCGGTCAATGGCGCGCGTTTTATCGCAGATGACGATAACGCGATCCTTGAGAACCTGAACGTAACCGCCCATGATGGCTGCAGCCAGAACCTGTCCGCCATCTTCCTTGGTGCGCGCCCAGATGACACCATCATGAAGTGCCGAGACGAAGGGCTCATGGTTTTCCATGATGCCAAGCTCGCCCTCTGTACCGGGGACCATAACGTTGAAAAGTTCTCCAGAGTAAAGGACTTTGTCCTTTGCTACGACGTCACACCTGATTACGGACATGATTACTCTTCTTCCTTCATCTTCTCGTAGGCAGCGTAGACATCCTCGATGGTGCCCGTCAAGCGGAAGCACTGCTCAGGAATGTCGTCGCAGTTGCCCTTGAGAACCTCGTCAAAGGAGCGAACGGTGTCCTCGAGCTTGCAGTAGATACCGTCGTTGCCGGTGAACTGCTTAGCCACATGGAAGGGCTGGCCCAGGAACTGCTCGACCTTACGAGCGCGGTTAACGATGAGCTTCTGCTCCTCGGAGAGTTCGTCGATACCCAGAATTGCAATGATGTCCTGGAGGTCCTTGTACTGCTGCAGGATTTCCTGAACACCGACGGCAACGCGGTAGTGATCCTCACCGACGATCTCGGGGTCGAGAGCGCGGGAGCTGGACTCCAGAGGATCGACTGCAGGGTAGATGCCCTTCTCGGAGATCGCACGGGAAAGAACGGTCTTCGCATCCAAGTGGGTGAAGGTCGTTGCAGGTGCGGGGTCGGTAAGGTCGTCCGCAGGAACGTAAACAGCCTGAACAGAGGTGATGGAGCCGGTCTTGGTGGAGGTGATGCGCTCCTGAAGGGCGCCCATCTCGGTTGCCAAGGTGGGCTGGTAACCAACTGCGGAAGGCATACGGCCGAGCAGTGCGGAAACCTCGGAACCAGCCTGAGTGAAGCGGAAGATGTTGTCGATGAACAGCAGAACGTCCTGACCCTTGTCACGGAAGTACTCTGCCTCGGTCAGGCCAGCAAGGCCGACGCGCAGACGAGCTCCAGGAGGCTCGTTCATCTGACCGTAGACCAAGCAGGTCTTGTTGATAACGCCGGAATCGCTCATCTCGAGGTAGAGGTCCGTACCCTCACGGGTACGCTCGCCGACGCCGGTGAAGACGGAGGTGCCGCCGTGCTCCTGAGCCAGGTTGTTAATGAGCTCCTGGATCAGAACGGTTTTGCCAACGCCTGCGCCGCCGAACAGACCGGTCTTACCACCCTTGATGAAGGGCTGGATAAGGTCGATGACCTTGATGCCGGTTTCGAAGACCTCGGTCTTGTTGATGAGCTCTTCGTAGGCAGGAGCGGGACGATGGATGGGTGCCCACTGCTTGATGTCGGGCATGGGCTTGCCGTCAACGGGCTCGCCCATAACGTTCCAGATGCGGCCGAGGGTCTCAGGACCTACGGGCATCTTCATGGCTGCACCAGTGTCCTGGACAGGAAGGCCGCGAACCAGGCCGTCGGTAGACGACATGGCAACGGAGCGAACCAGGTCACCAGGGAGGTGCATCTGAACCTCGAGGACGACATCGAGATCGCCCGCGGGGGTGGTAGCTTTCACGGTCAGAGCGTTGTAGATCGCCGGCATGTGATCCGGGGCGAACTCAACGTCGACAACAGGGCCGACAACACGGACGATATGTCCGATGGAGCCCTGCTCGGCCGCAGAAGCATTATTGGTTTCTTCAGCCATTTAGTCCTCCAAAGCTGCGGCGCCGCCGACGATCTCGTTGATCTCGGTCGTGATGGCGCCTTGACGTACACGGTTGTAGACACGGTTGAGGGTTTCAATCATGTCGTTGGCATTGTCCGTCGCGTTCTTCATTGCGTTGCGACGAGCAGCCTGCTCGGCTGCTGCCGAGTCGATGAGCATGTAGAAGTAATGGCCCGCCACATACTCGGGAAGAAAGTGATCCAGAACCTCGGCCTCGCCGGGCTCGTACTCGATGGCACCGGGAATGTCCAGGTCATCGGGCGTAGCCTCAGTGATACCGCCGCCCTTGTTGAACACCTCGCCCTTCGGAAGGAAGGCCTTGGGGTTCACAGGCAGAAGCGGCTGCTGGATCAGAACCTGCTCACCAGCGTTCTTCGCGTGGTTGTAGAGCACAACCACCTCGTCGATGTCGCCGTTGAGGTAATGCTCGATCGAGTAATCGGCCAGGGCATTGGATTCCTCAACACGCGGGTCGGCAGACAGGTCGCGGAAAGCCAGAACGGTATCGATCTTGCGGTACTTGAAGTAGCTGATAGCCTTCTTGCCGCAAGCAGCAACGATAACTTCCTGACCCTTTTCCTTACGTTCCTTCATGATCTTCTCAGCACGACGGAGCACGCTGGAGTTGAAGCCACCAGCAAGACCACGGTCGGATGCGATGACAACGAGAAGAACCTTCTTCACCTCGTCATGCGGCATGGTCAGCGGAACATGGGTACCACCCATGCGCGCGATGTTGGCAAGCATTTCCTTAACAGCCTCACCATACGGAGTAGCTGCCTCGACACGCTGAGTGCTGTGTCGGATCTTGGCAGCTGCAACCATCTGCATGGTGTGCGTGATCTGCTTCGTCGACTCGACGGACTTGATTCGCCTTTCGATATCGTGAAGGTTCGGCATACTTACCTACCTTACGCGATGAACTGGAGCTTGAACTGCTCGATGAGCGTGCTCAGCTCGGATTCTACATCGTCGGTGAACTTCTTTGCGTCTGCGAGCTTGTCCATTACGCCGTTGCCGGAGTGATGCAGGTAGTCGAGCATCTCGCCGCGGAAGCGAACAACGCTCTTAGCCGGAACATCATCCAGGAAGCCATGGGCGCCAGCCCAGATGGCAGTTGCCATGTCCTCGACGGACATAGGAGCGTAACGACCCTGCTTCAGGATCTCGGTCATAACAGCGCCACGGGTGAGCTGCTGCTGGGTTGCCTTGTCCAGGTCGGAACCGAACTGGGTGAAGGCAGCGAGCTCGCGGTAAGCAGCCAGGTCCAGACGCAGGTTACCTGCAACGGACTTCATGGACTTCACCTGAGCGGAGCCACCAACGCGGGAAACCGAGATACCGACGTTGACTGCAGGGCGCTGGCCCTGGAAGAACAGGTCGGTCTGAAGGTAGATCTGACCGTCGGTAATGGAGATGACGTTGGTGGGGATGTAGGCGGAAACGTCACCGGCCTGGGTTTCGATGATGGGCAGCGCGGTAAGGGAGCCGGCACCGTTCTCATCGGACAGCTTGACCGCACGCTCGAGCAGACGAGAGTGCAGGTAGAAGATGTCGCCAGGATAAGCCTCGCGTCCGGGAGGACGACGAAGGATCAAAGACATCTCGCGGTATGCCATAGCCTGCTTGGTCAGGTCGTCGTAGATGCACAGGACGTGACCGCCGGGGTTCTCGGCGTTGGCGGGCTTGCCGTCGGCACCGTTGTACATGAAGTACTCGCCCATTGCAGCGCCGGCCATGGGAGCCAGGTACTGAAGAGCAGCGGCGTCGGAAGCGGTAGCAGCGACGACGATGGTGTACTCCATGGCACCGAAGCGCTCGAGGGTCTCGACGATGGTGGCCACCGTGGAGGCCTTCTGGCCGATAGCGACATAGATGCAGACCATGTCCTTGCCACGCTGGTTGATGATCGCGTCGATGGCAATGGAAGTCTTGCCAGTCTGGCGGTCACCGATGATCAGCTCACGCTGACCACGACCAATGGGGATCATGGAGTCGACTGCGAGGATACCGGTCTGCATGGGTTCCTCGACGGGCTGACGCTCGTGAACGCCAGGAGCCTTGAACTCAACAGGACGATAGCCCTCAGCTTCAATGGGGCCCTTGCCGTCGATGGGCTGACCCAGGACGTTAACAACGCGACCCAGGAATGCCTTGCCGGTGGGGACTTCCAAAATCTTGCCAGTGGTGCGACACTGGCCATTTTCCTTGATTGCGGTGACGTCACCGAGGATAACGGCGCCAACCTCTTCCTCTTCGAGGTTCTGGACCATACCGTAGACGGTCGAGCCATCCTCACCGATGAACTCAAGGAGCTCACCAGACATCGCACCCTTCAGGCCGTCGACGCGAGCAACGCCGTCGCCGATCTGCATGACGGTGCCGGTTTCGCGGGACTCAACGCTGGTATTGATGTTATCCAGCTGCTTGCGAAGCAGCTCATCAATGGACTGTGCGGTGATTTCAGTCACTAGCATTCACCTCCATCTTGTTCTTTCAGCACCAGGCGCGCCTTGTCGAGCTGCGAGCGAACGCTTGCGTCGACATAGCGGTTGCGGGTGCTCATGATGATGCCGCCCTTCAGGGAGGAATCGATGTGCTCGACGAGCACGCAATCCCTGCCAAGGTCGGACTGAGCCTTGTTTGTGATTACCGTTCGCAAATGGTCATCGAGGTCAACTACGGTCGTGACATCCACGACACTGAAACCCAGCTTGGATTCGATGAGCTCTTCGTACAGGTTGTAGACGCGGCGGAGCAGGTCCGTGTCGCCACGGGAAGCCATAGCTGCAACAACGTCAACAATAACGGGATTGAAGCCTTCGAAGACCTTGCACGCCAATTCGCCGCGCTGCTCCTCGGTGTAGCCTTCATCCTTAAGTGCCAGACGAAGATCGATGTTGGAGCCCATGAAGCCAAGAATCTGGATCAACTGGTTGCGGACCTCGACAACAGCCTCGCGACCGCCAGCGGCTTGTGCGCTGTCGATGGCGACGTTTGCGTAGGCAGCAATCGTTTGGTTGACGACATGACGATTACTAGGCATTTAGGCTACCTGCCTCTGAGACGTAGCGCTCGATGAGCTTGCGATGGTCATCGTCGCTGAAGTCCTCGCCGATGATGCGGGAAGCCACGGCAATGGAAGTATCGGCCATGGAAGCCTGAAGCTCCTTGATGGCGTTTTGCTTCTCTGCCTCGATGGCAACCTTAGCCTTCTCGATCATGGCGTTGGCCTCGGCCTGCGCCTTGTCTTTGATGTCGGCTTCGATTGCAGCAGCGGACTTCTGTGCATTGGCAAGAATCTGCTGAGACTGCGCCTTGGCGCCTTCCAGCTGTTCCTGGTACTCGGCCAGCAGACGCTCGCTCTCGATGCGAGCCTCCTCGGACTTTTCCAGGGAGTTCTTGATGGTTTCCTCACGCTTGTTCAGCATGCCCTCGAACAGGGGCCAGCCGAACTTTGCGAGGATGATCCACAAGATGATGAAAGCGACCAGCATGGGGATGAATTCATCCATCTGGGGCAGGATTGCCGAGATACCGGCGCTTTCCTCTGCGAAGGCGTTAAGCGGGCAAATTGCAGAAGCAGCAGCGAAAGCGATGACACCGCTCGTGCAGTTGCGAACATATTTGCTTGCGTTTGCGATCAATTCGCTTTCCTCCTTCTTCTTGAAAGTAGCTAACAACTAAATGTTCTTTTAAGTTGATTAGCCGATGAAGAAGAGGACCAGACCGAGCAGTGCAAGTGCCTCGGACATTGCAGCGCCGATGAAGAAGTAGCCCATGAGCTGGCCCTTCATCTCAGGCTGACGGGCTGCAGCAACGCACAGACCGTAGGTAGCGACACCGATGCCGATGCCAGGGCCGATTGCGGCGAGGCCATAGCCAACAACCTTCAAAGCGGCGAGAACGATGGTAAGTTCCACGATTACCTCCTTTGTCGAGCGGGAATCCTTTTATCCCACTCATGCTTACATCTCCAGCTGCAGATTATTCGTACCAGCTGCAGTTACCAAAATCATTCGGCAGCTACGCGATTCGCGGCCGCCAGGCAAGGGTGAGCCCCAAGCCTTGAAACCGGTCGAGCCCGGTCCTGCATCAGTGAGGATGGATGGCCATGCCGATGTAGGAAGCGGACAAGATGGTGAAAACGTATGCCTGCAAGAAAGCCACCAGGGTTTCAAGCGCATACATGAAGAAGAGCAGGAAGAACCACGCGATTGCGGGCAAGCCGGCCAGGATAGCGCCCTGGGTAACGGCAACCTGCAGGAAGATGGTGGTTGCGATGGAGAACACGGCCAGAACCATGTGACCGGAAAGCATGTTGCCGTAAAGACGAACTGCCAGGGTAAGAACACGGATGACCATGGAAATGAACTCAAGGAACCAGATGATGGGACCCATGGGGCCGGGCACGCCGTGGGGACACAGCGAGCGGAAGTAGCCGAAGAAACCGAGCTGCTTCAGGCCGTAGAAGTTGAAGTAAATGAAGGAGACCAAAGCCAGGGCCCAGGTGGCGGAGATGGTGCCGTTGGCAGCCTTTGCGCCGGGGATAAGGCCGATGACGTTGGCCATGAGGATGAAGAAGAACAACGTTGCCAAGAAGGGGATGTGCTTCTTGAAGCCTTCACCGATGACGTCCTCGCCGATGCTGGTCTGAACGAAGCTGTAACCGTACTCGACGATTGCGGGGAACTTCTTGTGAGGAATCATCTCCAGCTTGCGTGCTGCAACGAGCACCACGATCATGGTCAACACGAACGCGATCAACATGTACAGGGTGTACTGCGTGACGTTCCATGGGCCGATGGAGAACAGCGTTGCCGAGTCGAACTGAGCGGAAAGGCCCTGTGCTTCCTCGACGAACTCATTGAGGGCGAAACCCAGTTGGTCCATCTCTTCCTTACCTTCCTATCTACCCGCGCTTGCGCTTTGCAAGCACGTTCTTATATATGACGTAGATGCTGGTGCTTACGACGAGGGTGACGATTTCGGCGATGGCGAAAGGAGCCACCGAACCGCGATCGACCACCGCGCACACGATGAGCAGTGCAGCAACGACGATCAGGGACACGCACGAACCGCCCAAGCCGTAGAGGCCCAAGGTCATGCTCTGCTGGGATTCGGACTTGCGCGCCATACGGATTGCACCAAAGAGCGGAAGGAAGCCGCAGAGGCCTGCGATGATTCCGCAGATGATGGCAACGAGCACGTAGTGTCCTTTCCTGCTTACGCGTACCTACTAGCTTTTCGAGGGTAACGCCACCCGAAGAGCTTGCCTGAACCCGCCTTGCCAACATGCCGAAATAAGCTGTTAACGGCATGGAAAAATGGCCGAGCTATGCCCAGACGGTTGTCCATTATACGCATGCGAATCTTGGGAAAACACGTTCAGATAGTGGAAGGTTTTTTCCAAAAGGGATTTTTATTGCAATTTTGTAACAGAATTATTGTTTTGTGGGGCTTTTACCCTCGTTTTCGCTTCCTTAGGGGCGACATTGAGCGAACCAAAGGAAACTTCAATGGATTTTAGTAACAGATTCACCGATTAGGGTAGTTGGCCAATCGGTGCTCTCCCCGGTGTTTGCAGGGTCCGCCAGCGCGCAGGCTGAGCGCAAGAAAGCCTTTAAGGCTCCATGACCTCCAGCTTCTTTTCCACGAACACGCGATTGGCGGCCGCCAGGACCATGGAACGAAGAAGGATGGTCTGCTCGGTGCGCTTGGTTTCGACGCACGGGAGCGCCTTGCCGGAGAAATCGAAGGCCTCGTGCAGCGCATTCTCGAACTCGGTGCAGAAGAAATCGTAGGCAACCTGCAAGGGATAGGTTTGCCTTTGGATCTCGAAGAAGCGGGCCACGTGATCGACCGAGAACACCGGCTTCAGGATGACCATGACCATAAGGTGCGCCAGATGCTCGCGGTGGTAACGCTTGCGCACAGCGGGAGGCACCGCCCCGTTCTTTATATAGTTGCCGACCATCGGCTTGGTGATGGGCTCGCTTACCAAGCAGGCAAGCGCTTCGTTCACCACGCCGAGCATCTGCTCCAAGTAAAGGCCCATATCGGGCAGCTCGGCGTACCGGGGGCAATGGAATTCCTTTATTGCGGCAAATGCGTCGGTTGTCATGAGCTCCTCCTTTTTAGCGAGTTTATCACGCGGACTTGTTTTGTTCGGGGCGTCGGCACAGCTTTATGGATTTTTCTTCATTACTTCATCGCATGTTTAACATGCTATGTTAGTATGCGCAGCATTGTTTCTACAAAGGAGGTAGCTTCAATGCTTCGAAGCAAAGGAACCATCGGCACGCTGGGCAAGGCAGTGCTGGCAAGCGCCGTGCTCGTGCCCGCGATCTGCGGCGGCGTTTACGCAAGCGCTCTGGCAAGCCCGCTCACGCACCTAAGCGAGCTGCCGGTGGCAATCGTCAACAACGACAAAGGCGCCACGATCAACCAGGAAAAACGCAATCTGGGAAACGAAGTGGTCGAAAAGCTCAAGGCGCAGCCAGTGGGCGACAAACTGGGCTGGGTATTCGTCAGCGAGGAAGAGGCCGAGGAAGGACTCGATGAAGGCAAGTACTTCATGACCTGCGAGCTGCCCGAGAACTTCTCGCAGCAGATTGCCTCCGCCTCAACCGATGATCCCGAGAAAGGGCAGATTTCGGTCACCTATGACAAGTCGGGTAACCCCTTGGTCAACTTCGTGGGACAGATTGCCTGGGAGAAGATGGTTGACACCGTGAACAAATCGGTGGTCGAGGAATACTTCGGCACCACCTTCAGCGGCATCGATGACGCGGGCGACCAGCTGCAGGAAGCAGCCGACGGCGCAGTGAGCCTGCACGACGGGCTGGCCGATGCCAAGGAGGGCTCAGGCACCATCACAACCAACCTATATAAAGTGGTAAGCGGCTCCGAAGAACTCCAGCAAGGCCTTTCGAAGCTGAGCGCAGGCAGCAGCAAGCTCGATAAGGGCGCAACGAAACTGAAAGATGGCACTTCCGGCCTGGATGAAAGCACCCAAAAGCTCAACGATGGCGCAAGCTCCTTGGAGTCGGGCTCCGGCAGCTTGGCAAGCGGAGCCACCGCAGCACTTGCCGGCGCGACGCTTCTTGATGCGGGCTCGGCCAGCCTGGATTCGGGCGCCGCAAACGCTCTTGAGGGCGCGCAAAGCCTGCAGGCCGGCATCGAACAGATTGATTCCGGAACCGAAAACGCACTTCAGGGAGCGCAAAAACTCCAATCGGGCGCAAGCCAGCTAACGGACGGGCTTGAAAGCCTTAACGATTCGAACTCGGGCCTGCCCGCCGCCAAGGAAGGCGCCGACGCGGTAAGCGCCGGTGCAAGCCAGCTTTCCGAGGCCGCAACGAGCGCCGTCGGGGGCATTAAATCTTCCGTGTCGGAGCTTGGATCTGCCGCAAAGGAACTTGGCAGCGGAGCAAGCAGCCTTGAGGACGGCGCCGACAAATTGAGCGACGGCAGCAGCGCTCTGAAGAAGGGCGAAAAAGCGGTTGGCAGCGTTTCGTCTTCCTTGAACACCGCCACCGACAACGCTTCGGCAGCCAAGACCAACGCAGAATATGCCAAGACCATCGCGACCGAGGCGGGCAGCACCGCCAGCTCGGCGAAGGACAAGGCGGATGAAGCGGAAAACTCGCTTTCCAGCGCAGCCAACGAGCTTGATGGCATCGACAAAGTCAAAGAAGACGAAGATGGCAACATCGTCATCAGCAAGAGCGATTACGAGAAGATCAGCGCGGCTGCAAACAAGCTGAGCACGGCGAAAAGCAAGGTGAGCGCTATCGGCAACCTTGCCTCCGAAGCGAAGTCCAAGGCTTCCACGGCGGCTGAAAAAGCCGATGCGGCAGCCGAAAACGCCAGCTCGGCGAAGAGCGACATGTCTGAGGCCAAGGAGGCAACCGGCAAGGCCACCGCTTCCTTGACGGACGCCAAGGAAAGCGTTGCCGACGCAAGCGAATCCGTGAGCGACAGCGCCAGCACCGTGAGCACGAAGGCCGCAAACATCGGCTCAACCGCGTCCAAACTTGGCAGCACCGAGAATGTAAAGAAGCTCGACTCGATGCAGAGCAGCCTGAGCTCTTTGGCTACGGGGGCAAACAATCTTTCCGCGGGCATCTCCAAGGCAAGCACTGCCCTTGAAAAGCAGATTTTGCCCGGCGCCCAGCAGCTTGAGGGCGGCCTGGACTCGCTCGTCGGCAGCAGCTCGGACTCCAGCTGCGGCACGAGTGCTTCCAGGGCTAAGACGGCCAACAACTCCACAAGCTCAAGCACAGCTTCAGGCTTGACGGCCCTTAAAGAAGGAACCGCCCAGCTATCCAGCGGAGCCTCGCAACTTGTTGGCTCGAAGGGCAGCGGCTCCAGCGCCTCAACCGGCCTGACCGCGCTGGCCTCAGGGGCAACGTCCGTCCATCAGGGCCTAAGCTCGCTCGTCGGCACCAGCGCAAGCAGCGGTGAGGCAAGCGGTCTGACCGCGCTCGCCGAGGGCGCCAACTCCCTGAAGTCGGGCAGCTCGCAATTGGCAGCAGGAACCAGCACCTTAAACAGCGCGTCTCCCAGCCTGGTTGAGGGCATCAAGCAGCTTGCCGCGGGCACCAGCACCCTGGCCGCAAGCAGCCCCTCCGCCGAAGCGGGCGCCTCCGAAATCACGAAGGGAACCGCGCAACTTGCCGATGGCTCCTCGTCCCTCACCGATGGATTGACGAGCGCAAAGGACGGCTCGAATTCCTTGGCCGAGGGCCTCTCGAGCGCAACCGACCAGATGGATTACTCGGACGAGGAAATCAGCGCGAAAAAACAGATGATGTCCTCCCCCGTTGAACTTTCCTCTTCGGAAGTCGAGACCTCAACGAGCGCGGGCGTAATCCCCTGGACCACCCTTGCGGCAATAGCGGCAGGCGTGCTTGCCCTGGTGGCCGCCCTAACCGCCTTCGCCATAAAGCGCAGGCGCCGTTAACACCAGCTGCGGCCCGCTTTAGCTCGACTTTACGGCGGCGAAAGCGAGCCGCTCTTCACCCCCCTGGCGCAGGCAAACTATTGCCCAACGAAGACAGCCAGCCTGCGCCCGGCAAGCAAGCCCCGCCTTCAAAGGAGAAGCGATGCCCACCAACACTTCGAACATCCGCATAATCACCGACTCCGCATCGGACATCAGCCCTGCCGAAGCAGAGATTCTTGACATAGACGTACTGCCGCTTAAAACGATCTTCGCCGGCAAGGAGTATCAGGACGGCATCGAGCTTGATGCTCGCGGTTTCTACGAGCTGCTCATCGAAACCGACGCCATGCCCTCGACCAGCCAGGTCTCCCCCTTTCTTTTTGACGAAGCGTTTCGCCGCGCGCGTGAAAAGGGCCAGGACGTGCTGTGTCTAACCCTTTCGAACAAGCTTTCCGGCACCAACCAGAGCGCGCACCTTGCGAAGCGCGGCCTGGCCGAGCGCGACCAAGTGCACGTGCGCATCATCGACACCGAAAACGTCACCATCGGCGAACAGCTTTTGGTGCGCCTGGCAATCCAGATGCGCGACATGGGCAAGACGATCGACGAGATTGCCCAGGCCATCGAAGGCAATCTTGGGAAGGTGCGCATGGTCGGCCTGCTTGACACCCTAGAGTACCTGCGCCGTGGCGGGCGTATTTCGTCAGGCGCGGCGATTGCCGGCAGCCTTCTTTCCATCAAGCCCGTGATCTGCATCGATGATGGCGAGGTGAAACTCATCGGCAAGGCGCGCGGTTCGAAGAACGGGCGCAACTTGCTTGTCGAGGCGGTGAACCAATACGGCGGAATCGACACCACCATGCCCTTCCGCCTGGCCTACAGCGGCCTTTCGCGAAAACTACTGGACAAATACTGGAGCGACAACCACAGCCTGTATGCCGACTGGCAAGGCGAGCCTCCCGTAAGCCACATAGGCTCCGTGATCGGCAGCCACGTAGGCCCGGGGGCAATCGCCGTCGCCTTCTTCTCGAACAAGGAGGATTAGCGCGGCCCCGGAGAAATCAAGACCACAAAACGAAGAAGCCACCGGACCTATCCGGTGGCTTCTTCTTGTTCATAAACGAGCGCGCATCACGCGCCCGACTGTCAGATGAGCGCAAACAAGCGCCCACATGAAAGCTAAATCGTTTAGCAGGTTTCGGGCTCGGGGTACTCTACGCCAAAGGTCTCAACGGTGACCTTGGCCATGCGCTGATCCTCGAAGGGCTTGTCCATGCGGTCGCGGTCGGAAGCGACGATGGCATCGGCAACCTCCATACCCTCGATGACCTTGCCGAAGCCGGCGTACTGGCCGTCCAGATGAGGAGCGTCGGCAACCATGACGAAGAACTGGGAACCGGCGGAGTTGGGCATCATGGAGCGAGCCATGGAAAGAACGCCGCGAGTGTGCTTAAGGTCGTTATCGAAGCCGTTGGACTTGAAGTCGCCGTGGATGGAGTAGCCAGGACCACCGGTGCCGCGGCCCAGAGGGTCGCCGCCCTGGATCATGAAGCCGGGGATGACGCGATGGAAGATAACGCCATCGTAAAAGCCCTTGTTGATAAGGGAGATGAAGTTATTGACGGTGTTGGGCGCAACCTCAGGGTAGAGCTCGGCCTTCATGGTGCCGCCGTTTTCCATCTCGATGGTGACGATGGGATTCTGAGCCATGAATGTTCTCCTTAATAAACGTTACTTGGCAAGGAATCGTCCGCGCGCACCTGTAACACCAAGCTCAACTTCGCGGCCTCCCGCAAAATCAAGCGAAGCCGCAGGCCCGCCCGGACAAGCAATGGGGCTATTATCGCCCACCGAAACGAAACGTTCAAAAAATGCATTCAACGGACATCTGCCGAAGCAAAGCCAAGAATGCCACGAAATCCACCCAACCACCCTGATATCGATTGGGCATCAGCTGCGATAGTCCTCAACCAACATCAAAGCCGGACCTAAAAGTAGGAGCAGGGCCGAGAGTAATTCAAGCATCTTCTTTCCTTTCCAACGTGGCCGCCTGATGGCATTCATAGTAGGCGGAAAGAAAATAATGGCTGTCCCAAAATCAGGACAGCCATTACTCAGGAAGAAAAATCTTCAAACCTTGCGACGGAGCGCCTACGCCTTAGCTTTCAAACCAAGTCCCGCAGGAAGTCGCCTTGGAGTCTCCCCATTTCTGAATGTAGAGTGCGGTGTCATCGGCGGCCTTTTCGGAAGACTTCTCGGTGGCCTTGTCCACCTCTTTCTCGTCGATGCCGGTGGTGTAGATCACCTGGTCGGCGTCGGCGTACTGAACGGCGATGTAGTACGCGGGGTTGCCTGCAACCTTGTGCTCGGTTTTATCGCCCGTTGCAACATCGAAGCTGGTGACGGTGGCATCCTTGGCATTGGTGACGTACAAACCGCAGGCGCTTGCCGTGAAGGAGGAATCGGTGTCCTCTTCCAACACACCCAGATCGAAGGCCGCCAGCTGCTTGCCGTCCTTGTCGAAAGTCACAGCACCATTTTTGGAATCGCTGGTGATCACGATCAGATTGCCCTCGGAATCGATGGCGCAATCGTCAACCAGAAACTGGCCCTTGTAAAGAGCCGTCTCATCAGAAAGATCGAGGCTGGCCTTGAAGAGCTTGGTGCCCAAAGCAGCCGTTGCGTCCGTCTTGGCGTAGTACAAGGTATCGGGCGTGGCAGCAACCACCTGGACCGTCTTCTTGGAATTAAGGGCGGCGGGCTTGGCCTTTTCATCGCTTAGGTCGAGGGACTGCCAATAGATGCTCTCGTTAGTGGCTTCGATGTCGTCCTTCTCAGAATAAGAGGAGTCGTCGGAATCGGCCGTGCTGCTAGCAGGAGTGTCATCGTACTCGATGGGATCCATGTGCTGATACACCAGATGCCCCGACACGATGTAGAACTTGCCGGCAGGGTAGGCGTCCTTCGCGATGGTCTTGTCGTTGGAGCCATCGAGGCCGCACGAATGCAGCTCAACGGGATTGTCGCCCGAGGTGCCGTTGGGATTGCTGGTGTAGTACACCGTGTCGTCGTAGATAAGGAAGTTGCTCGTCTCGAGCTTGAGGTCGGTGGTACCGTCGATATCAGCCGTGCCCGTGGGAACATAGCCGAAGTTGGCATGATACAAAGTGCCCTTGTAGGAAACCATGGAGCTGGAAGCGTAGGACGTGGAAGTGTCCTCCGAGCCCTTGGAGCTTGAACTTTGGCTGCAGGCGCACAGCGAGCAGACCAGCACCACGCAAGCAGCCAAGCTTGCCAGCGCGATTGGCAGACGTTTCATTGGGGATCCCCTTTCTCTTGCAACAAATCGAGCGCGAAATCCCACAAGAATCGTGACGGCGCGCACAAGCAACACCACTAAACACCAGCGGAAACGCGACCCTTGCCCCCTTTGTCGCTTTCTTTTTACCCTTTGCAAAAGCCCAAAACAACCGCGGCGCACGACCCTACAAAAAAAGTGGAATTATTACGTAAGTGGCGCCCCTGCGCGCACGAATCGGGGAGCGCCGCATAAGCTGAAACACGCACATCAAGGCAAGAGAAATGCACATTTGGGAAAGAAAGGGGACGCGTGACCATAAGCCACTACATCGTTTGGTTTGCCCTGTTTTCCTTTCTTGGCTGGGTCTTCGAGTGCATCCTCAACGTGATCCGCGAAGGAGTCTGGGAAAATCGCGGCTTTTTGTACGGCCCCTTTTGCCCCATTTACGGCCTGGGCGTGGTTCTTTATATGCTTGCCTTCGACAACGAACTTGTGGCCACTGGCGCCATCCCGCTTTGGGGGGTCTTCCTTATCGCGATGATCGGCAGCGCCGTGCTTGAATATCTTACCAGCGTAACGATGGAAAAAGCTTTCGGCGCGCGCTGGTGGGATTACAGCAACACGCCCCTTAACATCAACGGGCGCATCTGCCTGCCGGCGTCACTTTTGTTCGGAGCCGGCGGCTTGGGAACCGCGGTTGTCCTGATTCCCCTGGCGCACGCAACGGCGGGGCTTGCCCCCATCCCCGCTTGGGAAGCGGCTGCCTTTGCCATAGTCATCACGGCGAGCGTCGACACCACTTTGTCGCTCACCGCCCTAACCGAGCTTTTGGAGAAGGTCGAGCAGGCCAGCGAGAACTTCGACCAGGCGATGAGCGGGGGCATCCAAAACGCGCAAGACAAGGCGCGCAACGCCTCTGACATGATTTCGAGCGGCGCCACCGAGGCCCGCATGCAGTTCAAGCTCTTCAACACGCTCACCTTCGGCCGCATGACCAGCATGATCCCCGCACGTCAGCAAAGGATTCCCGAGCCCGTCCAAAACTTCGTGAGCACCCTGACCGAGCGCCAAAAGCGCGTGCTTTCCAGCATCAAGGGATACCGCTCCCGCAAAAGCACCGCCTTCGGCGAGGCCGCGCGACAAGCCATCCATAAAGCGAACCTTAGGCTTTCCTTAAGCAAGAAGGCGCACGGCAACACAGGCACGCAAAACGATGCCGACGCGAGCAAGGACGCTAGCCGCCATGAGTAGGAACAAAGCCATCACCGCTGACAAAGCACGCTTTGCCCACTTGGCGGGTTCGGTACGCAGCGCGGGCGTGCTGAAAATGAAGACTTTCTGCCACCATGGAAGCGTGAGCACCTACCAGCACAGCATCCGCGTTGCGTGGTGCGCCTACCGCATCAACCGAAAGCTGCACTTAGGCGCCGACGAGGCGGCACTGGTGCGCGCGGGCTTTCTGCACGACTACTTTGGCTACGACTGGCACCACACCAGCAACAACAAACACGCTATCAACCACCCGCAGATTGCGGAAGGCCGGGCAAGGCGCGAATTCGGGCTCACGCCCAAAGAGCAGAACATCATCCTTGCCCACATGTGGCCCCTGCCGCCCAACCGCGTACCCAAGTGCCGCGAAGCCTGGCTTATCTGCTTGGCCGACAAACTCTGCGCTCTAGAGGAAACCCTGTTCATGCGGTAAGGGGCAGGATGCTCGCGGCCCAAAGCCAGACCAGCACCGAGAAAATAAAAAGGTCAGAAGGAATTACCCTCTGACCTTGCTTTTTAAGTGGTGCCGACGGGGAGACTCGAACTCCCGACCCACGCATTACGAATGCGTTGCTCTACCAACTGAGCCACGTCGGCGAAAAATGCGTAGCCAAGTATACCGAACTTCCCCAGCGAATAGCAAGAGCCAGCCCAGGCAAGAAACTACTGCCCATCCTGGCTGGCGCGATGCCTGACGTCCCACTGATCTGCCACGTAGAAGCGCCGCTTGTTCTGACAAATCGTCATGGTCACGCGCCCCGCGTTCACCAGGTACACCAGGTGCGCAAAGGTCTCGCCGAGCGAATAGAACTTCTGGTCGAGCGACCACCCGTCCCAGTTGCTGTGCTTCCACGACGCCGAGCGCGCGATGTCGATGATGCTGGTGTGCCCATCGGCAACAAGCGCGTAAAGCTCCTCAAGGCGCGCCGCATGAAAGCCTTTAAGAAAGTCAACGCGATCCGCCAAGCCGCTGAAAACATCCCCGTGTCCAGGCAGAATAAGATCAACGTCAAGGTCGCGCACCTTGTCGAGCGAGGCTAAAAACTCGCGCAGCGCGTCGTAGGACGTAACCCAACTCATGATAGTGGGCGTGATGTGCTCCAAAACATGGTCGCCGCTGACCAGCAGCTTTTGACGAGGCTCGTACAAGCAAATATGCCAATCGTCGTGGCCGGGCGTCTCGATAACGTGAAAATGGTAGTCACCGTTGTGGTAAACATCCCCATCAGCCAGGTAAAACAGGTCGGGCTGGCTGCGCAGAGGCAAAAGCTCCGCCGACACCTCGAACTGGGAAGCGTCACGCGTTTGCTGCCCTGTGTCGTACAAAGCCGGATCAACCAAATGGCGGAGCAGCGGGTTGTAAACGGTGGATTGCATGTTCTGGAGGTTCTTCACCTCCTGGAAAGAATGCATGTTCGCGTAGATGCGTATCCATCGACGCCAAACGCGATCAAGGTTACCCGTATGATCGGGGTGGGAATGCGTGAGCACAATTTCGACCGTTTCCCAACTGCGGCCTAGGCGTTCAAGCGCTTCGTCCAGAGCACGCTCGCATTCGGGATGGTTGAAGCCGACATCGATGATGGTGGTTTTGTCAGGGCCCAGCACAAAGTAGGAATTGCACGCGACCAACGGGTTGTCGGGCAGCGGAACCTTGACGTTGTACAAGTTCGGACGAACCTCTTGAATTGAAACCGGTGCCGACATAACTCCCCCTTCGTCGTGCGATGCCCCTATTGTATCGCGCAACGAAGTCTTCAAATAGAAGGTAGCGGCAGGCGAACAACCGATGAAAGGACGAACAGGCAGCCAACGATGACAAGCCCGCCCTTCCTCTCCTACTTGAAGAAGGGCGGGCTCAAAATTCGAAACAGAACGGCAGCGCCCTACTCTTCTATCCCCGCGAGATTATGATCATTGTTGGGCAAGTTGAGCTTGACCCAGTCGCTCATGCCTTCTTCCGAAGTTTGCTTGATTAGCCAGGCATTCGCGCCGTCATTTTCGTACATATCAACGAACCCATCGAATTCATCTGGATGAAAAATAACGTAGGCGACGGCTTTAGGCAGGTCG
Source organism: Oscillospiraceae bacterium (assembly GCA_963635145.1). GTDB lineage: Bacteria > Actinomycetota > Coriobacteriia > Coriobacteriales > Eggerthellaceae > Anaerotardibacter. The sequence continues at coordinate 18,679 of CAVHFE010000013.1, read as the reverse complement.
TCGTAAGTTATTAGCAATCTATAGCTGCCGTTTTTATCGACGAACTCGTATTTGACGGATTCGCCGCCCATCTCGGATTCTTGAGCATTGATATCCTTGCGCTTGTAATCAACCCTTTTGATCTGCACGCCAGGATAAATCTCGATGGAATCGCCAACGTTCTTAGGAAGTTTGCTGTAGATCTGAAGCTGCTCCAACGGGTTAACGCTGTCCTCAGTTGACGCCAAAGTCGCCAGCCCGCAAACAGCAAAAGGAAGCAACGCGGCCATCGCGAGCAACGCCGCGAATAACCCGATTGCGATTTGTCGTTTTCTCATATTCGCCTTCTTTCTCTTTGGACAATGACGACGTCCAGAAAATAAAAGCGAATGCTGGATTTGTCTGTAGACACCCCTTATGAAAAACATGCGATAGGCTGTCTACAAGTAAAATACCTGATCATAGGTCCCCGAAGTTAATGACGAACCAGAAACATCATCTTACAAAACAAGCTCCTAAGCGCTTATTCCGACCAGCGATAATGACCGACGATGTCAGTGGACCACTCCAGGAAATCTTCCTCGTATGCCGTTTGAATAGGCGACAGATGGATAACGTAAGGGACGCCGCGCTCGTTGCGTTTATCGGACACGATAGCGATATGCTTTGCAAAAGTAATGATGTCGCCACCTTGCCACTCGCCCGTTTGCGACAAATCCGTAGTTAGACTTTTAGCGTGTCGGCCAAGGTAAACCTGCAGGTTCTTCACGCGGCGAAAATCGATATTGGAATCGGGGTCCGAAATGCCATAGGCGCTCGGTGCGGACTTAATGTCTTTGTCCACCAAATCGCGCAAATCGTAACCCGCGGCCTTAAGGGCGAAAGCCAATACGTCCGCGCACACGCCCTGGTTGTCCGTAGGGTAGCCGCCTTCATAGTAATTGCTTCCATACTTAGGCTTACCGGCCACGTAATCCTTGGCGCCTTGCAAAATGTCGATCTGATCGTCGACGCCATCGCCGTCAGCATCAACGCTGCTATGCACCTGCTCAAGGTTTTGCCCTTCTTGCGCTTGAACAGGACCTCTGGCAGCTCCAGCCGAAAACACAAAATGACAAAGCAAAGCACCCGCCACCGCGATTACGACCAAAACCGCAATAATGCGCGCCCAGAAACGAGAGCGGTTGTTAGCATTCCTACGATGCACAACGACCATACCTACCAACTCCTCTTAAAAGCGGACAGCGCGAGGGGCCGGCGCTACGCACGACCCCTCGCGTTAAACCCATCAACGTCCGATTCGTCCTAAATACTTATCGTTGCCGCCTTGGTTTTCCCAATCGTTAATTTTGGAGCTCGTCCATGCAACATAATTCTTGGAATGCTGTGCGACCTGATAATTGTACGAGCCGTTTTTCTTTGAACCGATAGCCGTCACAAATTCTATATGGTTCCACTTGCCGTCCTTCGCCCAAGAAGTGGCAATGAAATCTCCCGCCTTCAAATTATTACTGAAATTCTTAGCACTATGGGTTTTGTATCCAACCCCGAAATAATTTGCAAAACCATTGGCGGATTTCCAAGCATCAGACTGGTCTTGCTTTCCATTCGAATTTTTATGCCACCATTTTTTCGTCTGGGATACGCCACCTTGATCGAGAATCTGGGAAGCGAAATTGGCACAATCTCTACCGGCGAAATACGCGTACTTACCCATATTGGGCTCATCGGCATATGCCTTGGCATATTTGATGCCTTTCCCTTTGTTGAAGCCCTTCATCTTTGAGGAGTTTGCCGCCTTCGTTGCGGAGGCCAACTGCACCTGAGCCGAGCTTTCCTCTTCGGCGTTATCATCCTCAAGAGACTCTTCCAGCATCGATTGATCGGGCAAGGAACTAAGAATATCCTCCGGGTCAGAGCTCTCTTCATCAGCGTCATCACTCTGAGATGCAACCGATACTTGATTAAGGTCATCTACGATTTCTTGATTCAGCTGATCGTTTTCCATCAAGCTGAAAAAGCACTGCAAAGCTGACTCTTCATCGTCCGATTCCTTGTACCAATCAGGGCAACGCACGTCATCGTAGAACTTCATCATGCAATCGAAATACGTGTTCCAGTTTCCTTGATCCATAGGGGCCAGGAAATAGTTTTCGGAAAGCAAGGCCAGACGTTTCGCCGCGTCTTTTTTTATGCCCTCAATCGCTTCGTCCTTGTTATCAAACGTTGGATAAAGTTTGTACTCGTACCCGTCGCCCTGGATCTCTTGCTTAACGGACACGCGACCCGAATTTGGCAAGCTTGGGGCATCGAACGCGTAATCAACCGACACGATGCTCGCTTCACCAGCGCTGAATTCCTCCGCCGCGCTGGTCTCATCCGTTGCGGCAAATGCAAAAGAAGGTAGCGCCAAGCATGCGACGAAGGTGACGGACAACGCTGCCCTTCTATATTTGGTTCCTAACATTGTTTCTCCAATCTCTAATGCGCTTATGCCGGCAAAAGCTAAGGAAACTATTGCAAGGAACGCATGGTTTGTCTGTAGACACCCCTTATGAAAAGCATGCAATCAGGTGTCCACAAGATAAAATCCCTGTTCAGGGCATATACGAGTTAAATCGCAGGAATGGACAAAAAATAAAGCTTCGCCCAAACTCTAAGCATCGTTTTATGCAAGGCGCATATTCGACCGCGCGCAAAATGAGGGTCGCCCACCAAATAAGAAAGACGAAACGATGGCCAAAAGCAACACAAGCCCCTTGGACGCAGCGAAACCCAAGAGCACAGACCCGCTCCCACTTGGAGCGTCTGCTGTTTTATGGCTCGCTTGCCTCGCAATGCTTGTGAGTACCCCGTTTTTCATCGAAAATCATCATCTGCCTTCGGTGTTTTCGCCCGCTTATGCCTTTATAGCCCTTGGCATGCTTGCGGGCGTGATTTGCGCAAAAGCTGTCGCGGGCAGAATGCCTCTCAAACGCAAACTCGCGCTTGGCAATGTGGCGCTGTTTGCTTGCGCAGCCTTAACCGCCGTCCTAGTTGTACCCGAGTGGTATTTCCACCTCCGTGCATTTGCCGGAAGCGCCCTTTCCATGGAAGAAATCGCACCTTACATGCCGCTTATGGTTGCCTTCGCAGACGTCGCGGCGGCGCCCTTCGGGCAAATTACCGGACTGCACCATGCCCTGTTCTTCGCATCAGGATTTTGCTGCGCCTTCACGGCAGACACGTTATTTAGCGCGCCCCGAAACGAAGGGGACCGGGTGTGCCTGCCGAACCACGAGCTTCAGAACAAGGCTTCTGGCCAGGAGAGAACCGGCCAGAAGCAGAAACTTCCCCTGATAGCGGGCACCTTTGCCTGCGGCCTTTTGCATCCTGGCGTTTGGGGATGGCTTGCCCACACCTACGGCACCAATTGGAAAGATTCGGTCATGCACGATCTGTTGGGCTTCATGGGAGCCACGATCTTCGGGCTGGCGATTGGCGTTGGTTTTGCATTCATTCTTTATTGGGCAAACAAGAAGCTGGGCGTTCGAGCTTGCGCGATGATAGCGTCTTTGGCCTTAGGCAAGCTTGCCTGGAACCTCATCGCCCGCTGCGGCAACGCCATCGAAAACATCATTCTTGTTGCGCCTGTGGCTTCGGTGAGTTTGGCCGCGCTTGAACTTTTTCTGATTTATCTGGTTTTCAAGCCCTGGCCAGGTGCGAGGTCCGACGAGGACGCCCTGGACGGCGCGACAAGCCAAGAAACCGCAACCAAGCAAAACGAACTGTTTGCCAAGTGCGGGCTCACCGACCGCGAAACGCAAGCCACAGAACTAGCTCTACAAGGCATGAGCTCGAACGAAGCCGCCGAGACCATTGGCGTGAAGGCGTCAACGGTTCGCACCTACCTCCATCGCGCCTACCAAAAGCTCAAGGTCGAAAACCTGGATGAACTGCGCAAACATTGCGGGATTGAACCTGCCCCCGAAGAACAGGCGGCACAGCAGGCCAAAGAGAATAGCATCCGCCCGAAAGCAACCGAAGAGCAATCAGACAGCGAGCCGGAGGCACCGAAGGAGGCAAATGAAGGTTCGCAATCGACTTCTGACAAACTTAAGCTTGGCCAGGTTCTTTTGGTCTTGGTGGCGGGAATGCTCCTGCTCCCCCACCAATACGTTGGAACCGTAGCCAGCTGGAATTCCAGCCACAGCGCCATCATCGGCTGCGGACTTGGCCTTATGACGGCGGCAGGGCTGCTTTGCCTGATGCAGCAAAAGAGCGCAAAGGTTAAGCTTTCGCGCAAGGCGGGGGCACTCTGCCTAGTGGCGCTGCTCTTCTCTGGCCTTGCCTTCGCGGGCGCTCAGTACGCCTTCGCGCACGAGGTTCAATTCGCAAGCCAAAGCGTGCAGCTTTTCCTAATAGGAATTGCCGGCATGGTCTTTGCCTTCTGCTTCGGCCTGTCCACAAGCATCGAGAGCCATCGGCCAAAGCTCAGGCCCACGGCGGCCGGCGCAACCTGCGTAATCGCACTCGCGCTTTTGCCTATAAGCTACCTCAATGATTTAACCTGGCTTCTGCTAAGCGTGCTTTCCCTTGCTGCTTACATTTGCTTCAAGGTTTTCAGCTTGGTCAAATGTGAAATGCAAGCCACCGCGGAAACCGACACAACCCGCCTGCCCATGCCGGATACCTGCCTTTTCGTAGTGGCAGCGCTCCCCTTCGGAGTGATTGCAGGCGAACTTTGGCGAGGCTTGCAGAACCCTCTGCTTTTAGCCATCTACCTTGTTTTCCTTATCGCGAGCATTGCCTTCTTCGCTTATAGGCAAAAGGGAAGCGCCACGCCGAAAGTCACCGCCGTGCTTTGCCTTACCATCCTTGCATGCCTGGCGATAATTGCAGGCCTTCCACACGCCTTGCTTATCCTATGCGCTCTTGCTTTCCTTGGGATTAACTCCCCGGCAAGCGCAAAGGCTTTCATAATTCTTGGCATTGGCACTGGCTTCGCCTTCGGGCGCCTTGGATTCGACACTTGGCGCGACCTTTTGGGGGCAAGTTTTACCACCACAGAAAGTTTCGGCACAAATGTCGCGGCAGCGGCAGTGGCCCCTGCAATCATAGCGATCGTTGCCGTGCTGAGCCTTGCCTGCATCTTTTACCTGACCAGCCTGTACGCTCATAACAACACGGCTTGTTACGATGCAAGCAAAGAAGAACGCGATATCCTGTTCTTGCGCAGCAGAGGCATCAATGAGCTTGAAGCAGCCATTCTGGCAAAAATCGCCCAAGGCTCAACGGGCTCTCAGATTGCGCGCTCGATGCACTATTCGCCGGGAGCCGTCAACTCACTCCGCGCCCACGCCTACCGCGCACTCAACGTGCATAGCAAGCAGGAACTGATGGAGCTGCTAAACCAAAACCACCAAACTCGATCCTGAGCCTGAGCCGCCTAAAAACATGACCGAGGTCGCTTCGTCTCCCAAACAAAGGCAAAAGACGACACGGCCTCAGAAAGAGCAACACGAACTCATCATCTTCGCCTCTTCAGCAAACGTAAAGCCAAGAAACCGCCCTAACCCATCCTTAGCGCTTGCAAAAATTCCTATTGCAATAGGAATTAACCTCAAAAATAAGCAGAATTTCGGTTGCAATAGGAATTTCCGGGTCCAACGTCTACGTCCTTTCGTCCGATTCAGCCACCCTAATCGGAGGGCGCTATATCGAAGTGAAAATCCAACCGGCACAAACATGGCGGCTTTTCGTTAGCGGTTGTCCACCTTTTCGGGGTAGAGGTCGTGCTGGGTCAGACGCTGCCAGGCAACTTCTTCCCATTTGGTGCCGGGTTTGCCGTAGTTGCAATACGGATCGATGCTGATGCCGCCGCGCGGGGTGAACTTGCCCCACACCTCGATGTAGCGCGGGTCCATAAGCGCAACCAGGTCCTTCATGATCTTGTTGACGCAATCCTCGTGAAAATCGCCGTGATTGCGAAAGCTGAAAAGGTACAACTTCAGGCTCTTCGACTCCACCATGCGCACATCGGGCACGTAGGAAATGTAGATGGTGGCGAAGTCAGGCTGCCCGGTAATGGGGCACAAGCTCGTGAACTCGGGGCAGTTGAACTTGACGAAATAATCGTTGCCCGGGTGCTTGTTCTCAAAAGTCTCCAGCACGCTGGGGTCGTAATCGGTGGGATAGCTCACGTTCTGATTGCCCAGAAGCTGCAAGCCCTCGTCGGCACGCGTTTCGATGGTCATAGTTCTTCCTTAGGAAAGTAGGGGGTCGGTTGTTCCGTTGAGCTCGAAGGCGCGCTGGCGATCGATGCAGGTGCCGCACACGCCGCAGGGCTTTTCGCCGCCCTCGTAGCAGCTCCAGGTAAGTTCGTAGGGCACGCCCAAGCGCAAGCCTTCGCGCACGATGTCCGCCTTGGACCACTGCACGAAGGGAGCCTTCAAGTTCAGCTCGCCGCCCGTTCCCCGCGAGATAGCCGCGGCCATCGCATCGACGAACTCCTGTGAGCAGTCGGGGTAGGCGTTACCAGCCCAATCGTCGTGGTGCGCGCCGTAGTAAAGAACACTGCATCCAAGGCTTAGAGCCATGCTTGCCGCCGACGAGAGGAACAAGCCGTTGCGGAAGGGGACGTAGGTGCTCACCGGGGAACCGTCAGATTCCTCCAGCTGCTCGGCGTAGCTTTCCTGCGGGATATCCTCGGTGGATTGGGCGAGCAGGGAGCAATTGCTATCGGCAAAGATGGCGGACAAATCAAGAAAACGCTGCTCAACGCCGTAATACTTTGCCACCGCCTTGGCGCTTTCAATCTCGCGATTGTGCTTTTGGCCGTAGCTGATGCTCAAAGCATGCACGTTCTTAGAACCGTACTTGTTGCAGGCCATCGCAAGAAGCGTGGTGGAGTCCACACCGCCACTGCACAAAACCATGGCCTTCACGGGCGCGGCCCCTGCGCTTACGGCGACTCCATCGGTTGCAGGCGCTGCGGCCTCCCCGGGAGTGGCTGCTCCACCAGCAACGGATGCATCGGCTGCAGCTTTTCCAGGCTCGACCTCTTCAACACGCTCGTCGCTCATCAGTTTCTCCTTCGAGCTCATACGCTACACGCCCCTTTCAAGCTTGGGCCAGATAATCTTATGAAGCTGAACTTGCACCCTGGCCTTTAGCAGGTCGTTTTCCTGTAAAAACGAAACTATCTCGGCAGGCTCGATGTCCCCCGCCACCGGGCTGAAAAGCACTGGGCAAAGCTCCAACAGCTTGTTTTCAGCGATAACCTGTTTAGCCGCTTGCAGGTCCTCATGGCTGCCCACGACGAACTTGATACAGTCGTCGGGCCCGAGCAATGCGTAATTCTTAGGGAGCATCCTAGATGCCATCCCCGAGCTAGGAGATTTGCAATCAACGGTGAAGCCAAGCCTGCCACGGCCCAAGCCACCGGCAAGCTTAACAGCGTCGGATTCATCCGGAAACGACCCATCAAGCCTAACCTTCGCAGAAGCGCCCTCGAATTCGGTCTCAAGCTCGTAGCGAAGTTCCGCTAATTTCCCCAGGTCAACCGAACCGTTCGTCTCAATCTCAACGAAGCAGTCGGTTTTGCGAAGCAGCAGCTCCACCAATTCAGGCAATCGCGGCTGCAAGCAAGGCTCACCGCCCGTAAGCGTGACGCACGGAGTCCCCGCTTCCTCCACGAAGCGCAGAATCTCTTCTGACGTCATATTCTCAGCCGGGTACGACTTATCGCAGGCCCACTGGGTGTCGCAATAAGAGCAAGATAAATTGCAACCAACGAAACGGACGAAGGCGCTGAAACGTCCCGCGTGCAGGCCTTCGCCGTTGATGCTGACGAAGCGCTCGGCAACGGGAAGCGAATGCTCTCGCATGCTTAGCGCTCCACGGTGTAGATCGCGCAATTGTTGGGGGTTTCGTACACCTCAACCTGGCTCACCGGCAAACCTTGCTCGGTAAGTTTTTCGGCGAAGTAGCGGGCGAAGTTCTCAGCGGTCGTACGGAAGGGCACCACCGACAAGGAAAACTCCTCTTCCTCAAGGCAGGCGATGGTCTTTGCCATCAAAGAACCCTCTTCAACAATGAAGGAGTGATCGAAAGCCTCGGTAAGATCGCGCAGCGCCTTCTTGAAGTCACCGAAATCGATGACCATGTCCTTCATCTGGCCCTCGATTTGCAAAGCCTCGGTGGAAAGATAAGCGACAACGCGCCAACGATGCCCGTGAAGGTTCTCGCATTTGCCATCGTAATCGGTAAGAAAATGGGCAGCGTCGAAGCTGCTCTCGGTTTTAAGACCGTACATGCAGAGGTCCTTTCACTTAAACGGCCCCCTACCTGTATGAACGTCGCAGCAAGCGCAAACACGCACGCGCGCTTGCCGTAGACGAAACAAGACCCACGCGCAGCACGCGCGGGCTCGCCCATACCTAGTTTTGTTTAACGACAGGAGGCTTTCGAACTGTCTTTTCGATTGACCGCAAGTATAGCAAACCGGGGCAAAAACCTGCGCCGCGCACCACCCGAAGAAGGCGGCGCACGGCACATCAAAACAGCGCGCGCAAGCGTAGGCACGAAGGGCGCTAGATTATCAAGCCGCGCTTTTTTGCCTCAAAGGCAAGTTCGTCCCGGAAATCGGGATGCGCGATGGCGATCAGGCGCTTCGCACGTGTTTCAAGGTCGGCCCAGCGCAAATCGGCGATGCCGTACTCGGTGGCCACGTATTGCAAATCGTTGCGCAAGGAAGTAACTGCGCTTCCCGGTGCGAGCATCGGCGCAATCTTGGAAACGGGACCCTTCTTGGTATGGGCAACGCTTGTTACCGCAATGAAACCACGGCCGCCCTTGGAGTGCTTCACGCCGCGAACGAAATCGCACTGGCCACCGCTTGCGCTGTACTGGCGCGGCCCGATGGATTCGGCGCACACCTGGCCGGTAAGGTCAATCGAAACGGCCGTGTTGATGCTCACCAGGTTGTCGTTCTTCGCGATGGTCGCGGGGTCGCACACCGTGTTGTAGCTGCAGAACCTGACCTCGGGGTTTTCGTTGATGAAATCGTACAGGCGCTGGCTGCCCGTTGAATAACCACCAACCGAAACGCCGGGCATGAAGGACTTGCGCGAGTTGTCTATGACGCCCGCCTGCTGAAGCCCCACGAACACATCCGAGTACATCTCGGTATGGCAGCCCAGATGCTTCTTGCATTGCAGGCCCTCGCCAATGGCCTCGGAGATGCCGCCGATGCCCAGCTGAATGGTATCGCCGTCGTTCACGCGATCCACCACCAGCTCGGCAACCTTCAGCTCCTCGGGGGTCGGCTTGATCACGGGCGCAATGTCCAATTCCTCGGGCTGCATAAGGAAGGCGTCGATTTGCGAAACATGGTAATCATGCGTGTCGCCGAAGACGCGCGGTAAGTTGGGGTTGATGTTGGCGATGATGCGCTTGGCGCTGCGCACGCCGCCCGGCACGAAACCAAGGGGGCCGATGTTGCAGTAGCCCTTAGCGTCAGGCGGTGTCATCTGAACGATGGCATAATCAAGGTCTTGAGCTGCGAGCATGCTCCACACATCGCTGAAGTGAACGGGCACGTGCGAAACGCACGAAGCAAAACCCGCACGCTCGTTGGGCCCCGCGAAATAGGTGTGGTAGCGGAAGACCTCGGGCGAGACCTCGCCTAACTGGGCAAAATCGACCGAGCCGTTCATCCAGTTGGCCCAGATGTCGATACCCGACAAAAGCCCCGCCTTAACGCGTGCCAGAATCTCGTTCACGACGGTGGTAGGAACATGCAGGCCACCGCAGTAGATTCGATTGCCTCCCGTGATATAGCGCGAGAACAACTCATCCATCGAAATGGTCTTCACCGCATATTCAGCTTGCCAATTCTTCTGATTTTCGGCCGAAACCGGAACTTCACTCCAGCTCATGATGCCCCCTATCGAACGCGCAGCCCAACGCTCCCCCTTTTACGAGCACAAGACCGCGAATCATCATGCAAGGAAACGATACCACGGCAGCATGCAAAAGGGCTGCTCATTGGGAGCAGCCCTTCACCTGAAAACAATTTCATCTGCAGCTTTGCCAAATGCGTACGCAGTGCAATCGAGCTGCGCGCGGCAAGGCCTTGCGCACGATCCACGCGCAAGGCAAGCCGTAGCAATTAGCCCGACCTGAACGGCACGCTACCTGCGGCCGTGCTTGCCCAAAGGCATTTCGGCATCCTTCTTCTTGCGCTTGTAGGCGAAGACGCCGAAAACGACTGCCGCGGCAAGCGCGAGCACCACGAAGCCGATGATGAACGGCAATAAGGTGTCGCCGGTGTTGGCCAAACCGCCCGCCGCAGCCGTCCCCATTGTGAAACCCATAATCATCCTTCTTTCAAACGACGCGTAACCGTCGCGCACGTAAATCAAATCGCAAGCCGCAGGCGCCCACCTGAGCATGCGCCTAAACGGCAAGCAACAAAAACCAAACGGACGCCCGCCGAAGCAGGCGCCCGTCCAAACAAGACTAGTAGCGATTGTCGAAGATTCGCTTGGTCTTCTTCTCGGAGCGAGGCAGGTAGCCCACCGGCACGCCCTTGGGGTTGGGAGTCATACCCAACTTGCCCTTGAACAGGAGTTTCATGTTTTCCTCGATGGCCGTGCAGGCCTCGCCGATAGCCTCGGTCTCGAAGAACACCGTCATGATGTCCTTGCCGTCGACGTGATCGATCATAACCTGGTACTCGGATGATGCGCCGTCGGTGAAAGCGATGATCTCCTCGATCTGCGCGGGGAACATGTTAACGCCCTTGACCTTGACCATGTCGTCGGTACGGCCCGTGATGATGTCGATGCGGGGATGCCTGGAACCGCAGTCGCACTCGCCGGGAACGATGCGCGAAAGATCGTGGGTGCGGAAGCGGATAAGCGGTGCACCCTCTTTCTGCAGGGTGGTGATAACGATCTCACCGGGCTCACCGTCGGGCACGGGCTCACCGGTCTTGGGATCGACGATCTCCAAGAAGACGAAGTCGGACCAGATGTGCATGGCGCTGTCGGCCTTGCAGTTGATGCCGATGCCGGGGCCGTAAACCTCGGTCAGGCCGTAAATATCGTACAGCTCGACGTTGAGCTCCTCGGAAATGCGGCGGCGCATCTTCTCGCCCCAGCGCTCGGAGCCGATAACGCCCTTCTTCAAAGCGAGCTTGTCGCGAATGCCCTGCTTCTCAATCTCCTCGGCAAGCAAGAGCGCATACGAGCTGGTGGCGCACAGGACGGTGGACTGCAGGTCTTCCATCATCTGGAGCTGCTTTTTGGTGTTGCCGGGGCCCATGGGGATGGCCATGGCGCCCAAGCGCTCGCAACCCAGCTGGAAGCCGATGCCCGCGGTCCACAGGCCATAGCCGGGGGTAATCTGGATGCGATCCTCGGGGGTGATGCCGGCGAACTCGTAGCAGCGGGCAAACTGGGTAGCCCAATCGTCAACGTCCTTTTGGGTGTAAGGGATGATGACGGGCGTGCCCGTGGTGCCGGACGAGGAATGGATGCGGACGATGTCCTTCTGCGGCACGGCGGCGATTCCCAGAGGGTAAGCCTGGCGCAGATCGCCCTTGTCGGTGAAGGGAAGTTTGCGGAAGTCGTCGAGGGTCTTGATCGCGTCAAGATCGATGTCGGCGAACTTCTTCGCGTAAAACGGGCTGCGGCTCTTGATGTCGCTAAGCTGCTTCAAAATAACTTCGAACTGCTGTTCCTGGGTCAGTTCCATATATTCACTCTCCTTGCAGCGAAAATTCGCTAAGCATTTAAATCTCAAGCTTGCCGGGCTTAGCGCGGCAGGCCCGCGACGAAGGTCTGGGCAAGATCGATCGCCTGCATATTCATGTCGACGAAGCGAGGCTTGACGCATGCTTGCACGGCCTTGCGCATCTCGTCGATGCCAAGCTCGCCGGACAAAGCATTCCCAGTATAGAGCCCCGGCTCGTTAACCGCGGCCAAAGTGACCGCCAACATGATGATATTCAGGGCCTTACGGGAGCCGAGCTTACCGCACAGCTCCACGTCGTCAACGATCAGAAGATCAACGCCCTGGTTCTTGAGCTCCTCGATCACGGCCGCGGCATCGTAGGGCTTGGCCTTCAAATCCGCCGTTGCGGGAGGCTGGCCGGTAGTCGCCGTGATAAGCAGGCCCCCCTTGCGCAACAAGCCAAGGTTGCGTGCACCCTCGCCCGGCTCAAGCGCAATAAGAACATCAACCGAGGCCTTTGCGGGCAAGGGGGACGAAACCACTTCGCCCAAGTTGCCCATGCGCACATGGCTTGTCACGTCGCCGCCGCGCTGCGCCATGCCGGTGGTCTCGCAGGTGCGCACCTGCCATCCCTTGGCAAGGGCCGCTTCAGCCAGGATACGCGCCGCCAGAACCGAGCCCTGGCCACCGATTCCCGCGATGGAGATGTTAATCATGGCAGGTCCCCTCCTTCGGTGCGCCCGCAGGCGTGCTCTCGCGGCGCTCGGGCTCGATGCCGTACACGCCGTTTTCGTAAGGAAGCGGCCGCGCGAATCGCGGCTCGTCCGCATGTTCGATGCGCCCGGTGACGCTGAGCGCATGCGAGCGGCACAGGTCGGTGCAAAGCCCGCAGCCGACGCACAGGCTCTTGTCGATGCGTGGCGTTTCCTGCTCGTAATCCCAGCTCAAGGCCGGGCACCCAATAGCGCTGCAGCAAAGTTTGCAACCGGTGCACAGCTCGCGGTCCAGCTCAACCGGAGCATCGGGCTTCACCAACGAGGTGCACGGGCTTTGGAAGATGATGGCTGAAGGACCCTCGAAGTCGATGGCCTTCTTTGCCACCGCGATGGATTCGTCCAGGTAGAGCGGGTTGGCGCGCAGCACGCACTCGACGCCCAAGGCGCGCAGCACCGCTTCGATACTGATGGGCTTGGTTTTGGGACCCATCAGAGTGTTGCCGGTACCGGGGTGAGGCTGCGAGCCCGTCATGGCGGTGGTTGCATTATCAAGAATGCAAATGGTGATGTCGTGCTGGTTGTACACCGCGTTCGCCACGCCCGTCATGCCGCTGGCGAAGAAGGTGGAGTCGCCCACGAAGGCGACAGCCTTGCATCCGGGTTCGACCGTTGCGAAGCCCTGCGCCTGGGCGATGCCCGCGCCCATGCACAGGCAGGTGTCCACGGCATCGAGCGGCTGGGCGTTGCCCAGGGTGTAGCAGCCGATGTCGCCGCACATGCGCACGTTGGAGCGCTTGCCCGCCGCGCGCTTCACCGCGTAAAAGGCACCGCGATGGGGGCAGCCCGCGCACAAAATAGGCGGACGGACGGCCAAAAATGAATCGAGCGCTTCTGCCTGCGCGGCATTGCGCTCGGGGTCAAGGTCGGCAACAACCAGGGAATACAGTTTGTCTTTAGCCAGATCCTGCACACGATGCTCGGCGTCGAGCTTGCCCAAAACATCGGCGCCTGCGCTTGAAAGTTCGGGCTTGGAATCGGCAATCTTGTCGTTCGGATCGATTTCCTCGAAGCGCAGCCACTCGGCCTGCGCCGCACCCTTCTGCACCGCCTCGGTGAAGCTAACGTGGAACTCGCCCTCCTCGGGGTCGCACCACGGCACCAGGCTTACGCCGGCGCGCAGATGAACGTCGAAGAACAGCGCCAGGCGCTGCAGGATGTCGGTCGTGTCGTTTTCGCAACGGCTGCGCGTGGCGCCATCGAGCTTGCCGAACACGTCGTAAGGCAGACGGAACTTGCCCGCAAGCTTGAGCATCTCATCCTCAAGCACATGGTCAAGCTCTTCAAGCACGATGACCGCGCCCAAGCCCTGCGCCCAGTCGGCCACCAATTCCTCAGGGAAGGGATATGGGGTTCCCACCTGCAGGAACTTGTAGGCGGGCAGGCACAGGCCGGCTTCTTTCGCCTTTTGATCGAGCAGCGCCAAGGCCTCCTGCACGTACGATGCCGAAATGCCTCCGGCAACGATACCCAAGCGCGGCGTGGCGTAAAGCTCGGCGAAAGGAGCGGCAACCCCCTGCTCCTCAAGCTCGGCGGTGGAGACGGCTAAGCCGCCCAGGCTTCGCTGGTTGAAGGCAGATAGCGCTTCGTCCTCGCAGTAATCCTTGGCGATCAGGCCCAATCGCTGGTTGATCTGGGCATGCCCCAACTTGGCGCGGCGCGGAAAGATAACCCATTTGTCGTCTTTCACAAAGCCTTCGGGCTCGCGCGCCTCGAAGCTATCGGGCACCTCGAAGAAGGTGGACGCATGGCAGATGCGCGTGGTCGGGCGCACGATCACCGGCGTGTGGTAGCGCTCCGACAGATCGAAAGCGGCGCGCATCATCTCGTAACCCTGATCGGGCGTTGCCGGGTCGAGCACCGGGACCTTCGCGAACGAGGCGAAGCGGCGCGTATCCTGCTCGGTTTGCGAGCTGATGGGGCCGGGGTCGTCCGCGACGAAAAGCACCAGGCCACCGCCCGTGCCCACATAATTGAGGGACATCAGAGGGTCGCTTGCCACGTTAAGGCCGACCTGTTTGCAGGTGAACACGCCGCGCGCACCTGCAAACGAGGCGGCGCTCAAAAGCTCGAGCGCGGCCTTCTCGTTCGTGGACCACTCAACGTGCACGCCCTTGGCACTGCCTTCGGCGTGCTTTTGCGCGATGGTCTCTATCAGTTCGGAAGAGGGCGTGCCCGGGTAACCTGCGGCAACGCGCACCCCCGCCTCAAGGGCGGCCAAGCCAAAAGCTTGGTTTCCCGTAAGGAATCGTTTGGTCATCTTTCACCCTTATGCGTTGGCGGCGTCTTCCTTCATCTTCTTGATCAGGTCGCGCATGGACTCGTCGCCCGTGCCAAGGATCTGAACAGCCAGGATGGCAGCGTTCTTGGCGCCGTTGATGGCAACGGTGGCCACGGGCACGCCGCTGGGCATCTGAACCATGGAAAGAAGGGAGTCCAGGCCGCCCAGGTCGCTCGTCTTCATGGGGACGGCGATAACGGGCAAGGGGGTGTAGGCCGCAACAACGCCGCCCAGGTGAGCCGCCTTGCCAGCTGCTGCGACGATCACGCGGATGCCCCTTTCCTCCGCGGAGCTTGCCCACTCATGGACGACGGCGGGCTTGCGGTGGGCGCTCGCGATAATGAGCTCGTAAGGGACGCCCCATTCCTCCAGCTGAGCCACGCAGGGCTCCATAGCGGGCATGTCGGACTGAGAGCCCATGATGATGCCAACAACGGGTGTTTCGGCCATGTCTGTTCCTTTCCATTGATGCCGCACAGGGCGACAACGAAACCGCCAATACGTCGCTTGCCCTGCAAAAACGTGCCGATGATGGCAGCCGAGCGTGCAGGCAAATGAAAGATCGGCGATAAACCTCTTCAAATGATTCTTTGAATTGTACCGCTAACAAACGCACTTGCCCGTACGCGCGCGTACAAGAAAAAGAAGGATGTCGAAGCCCTGCCTCCGGCATCCTAAAGTATCGAATAGTGCAAGTGGCTCGCTGCCGCAAGGCGCGAATAACCCGCCACCATTAAGCGCGGGCGCGGGCGCAGGCCAAAGCGCAAACGCAAGTCGAATAAAGGCACCGTCGCGAGCTGAACTCGGGCACAAGCGCGAACCGGGCACAGGCGCATGCCAAAACGCGAATGCAAGTCAAACATAGGCGCAAGCGCCAACCCAGGCAGCCCTAGCCCAAAAGTTTAATGGCATCCACCAGCTGCGCCGGGTCGTTGACGATGGCGAAAGGCTCTTCCTTGGCAAGCGTGATGCCGTCGAAGAACTTACCCCAGGTCACCGCCACCGACTTCATGCCGGCTGCGTGGGCCGCCTTCAAGTCGAAGGGGCTGTCGCCCACGTAGACGCAATGCTCGGGCGCAACCGAAAGCGCGGCAGCGGCGTTGAGCAAGGGCTCGGGCTCGGGTTTGTGCGCCGTGCTTGCCTCAACCCCGTTCACCACCTCGAAGAAGGGCGCCATGCCGAAATGCTCGAGCCCCGCCAAGGCAACATGGCGGCGCTTGGAGGTGACCACGCCCATGCGATAACCCGCCTCTTTCAGCTGCTCAAGTGCATCAAGCAAGCCAGGGAAGACGCTGATATTGTTGACCAAATCGCGTTCGTTATGCTCGCGATAGGCGGTAACCAAAGGATCGACCTGGCTTTCATCATCGGAAAACAGGCGCATCTGCTCAACCAGGGGGATGCCGACCTTGGACTTTATTTCCCCGTCGCTCAAATCATGCCCAAGGACCTCCTTAAGCGCGAAGTGCATGCTGCCCAAAATGGCGTTGAACGTGTCGACCAGGGTGCCATCGTTGTCGAAAAGAACCACCTGCACCTGACGCTCGGGCGCGACGCCCAAAGCCTCAAACGCCCCGGGCGTACCGCTGTTCATCATTTCAAGCTTTTCCTGCATGGCTAAGATGCTCCTTCAGTAGAACGAAAAGGGCGCACCGACCATCAAGGTCCGCGGCCCAAGTTCTGCATTGTATCCCCGAACCCGCCAAGCGCCAAAGCCGCATGAAAGGTAGCGCGGTTGACGGCTTGCCCGTCGAGCCTGCCGCAATCTCCGCGTGCACCCTGCATCCCGCAAATCGGCTACTGCCTACAAGTTAAGCGCTGGAAAACGCCCCGGGCGAACGGTGGGTTTTGGGCGTTCAGCGTTAAGCGCCGAACCGTTAAACATTTCCTTTCCACCAAAATAGGTGTTCACCTCGGGTAACTCCAATAAAACTGGTGTTTGCTGTTGCACAGAGCGAAATTTTCCTCCGAAGGGTCCTGAGCACGACACGGCGCCCACGCGACAACGCAACGCTATTCCAACAGGACCAATCCGGACGTCTTTTACGAACGGAGGCTCCATGGAAGCAGGAAACCTCACCGCCACGCCCCAAACAGCGCGCCTAGCCGTCGATCGGATCTTAGACGACGCCCAAGTGAACCCGAAGAAGTGCTACCAATGCGGCAAGTGCTCGGCCGGGTGCCCCGTTGCCGCCGAAGCCGACATGCCGCCGCGTCAGGTCATGCGCCATCTGCAACTTGGCCAAGCCGAACCCATCTTGAAATCGAGCATGCCCTGGCTCTGCGCCGGATGCGGCATGTGCCTAGCGCGCTGCCCACAGGAAATCGACCTGCCCAGCGTCATGCTCGCCTGCCGAAGGGAAGCCAAGCGCACCGGCTCGCCCGCCGTTTCCGAGGTGAACCGTTTCAACGAGCTGTTCATAAGCGGGGTGCACCAGCAAGGCACCTCCAACGAAACCACGCTTGCCATGCGCTACAACCTCACCACCGGGCACCTTCTTCAAGACGCCCTAAGCGCACCCAAGATGATGAAGCGCGGAATGCTGGAGCTCCCCAGCAAGCAAGCAGGCAAGGCTGAAGAAGTGGCAGCCATCATCGACAAGGCACGCGCAATAGAGCAAGCCGCCCATCCGCAAGCCGACGACGCGAAAGGGGGCACCGAATGAAATACGCGTACTTCCCTGGATGCTCGGCCCACTCAACCGGCATCTCGTACACGAAATCCTATGATTACCTTGCCCGTGCCGCAGGGATCGAACTGGCCGAGATTCCCGACTGGAACTGCTGCGGGGCATCGGCCGCCCACGCGGAAAGCGAGCTGTTGGGCGATGTCCTTCCCGCCCGCTCCCTTGCCCTGGCCGAGGAGGCCTTCGGCGACACGCCGGTACTCGCGCCCTGCGCCGGATGCTACCAACACCTCAAAACCGCGAGCGCACACGCAAAGGAAAACGAAGAGCTGCGATTGCAGATCGAAAGCCTTATCGGCCGCCCCTGGGCCGCAAGCTCCTACGTTGCCAACGGACTGGAGCCCTTCCTGCCCCAAGAGGTGCAGGAGCGCATAAGCGCACGCGTTTCCTGGCCGTTGAACGGCCTGAAGGTTGCCTGCTACTACGGTTGCGCCCTATTGCGGCCTACCGAGGTATGCGCTTTCGACGACGACGAGCAGCCGCGCACCATGGAGCAACTTGTTGCCCTTTCCGGGGCCGAGCCCGTCGAGTGGCACTTCAAGAACGAATGCTGCGGCGCATCGCACCAGGTAACCGTTCCCAGCTTGGGGCGCAGCATGGTGCGGCGCATCTTCGAGAACGCCCATGCCAACGGCGCCGACGCCATAGCCTGCGCCTGCCCCCTGTGCATGCTGAACCTCGACATGCGCGAGGCCGAGGTCAACGCGGCGCGAGCCAAAGAAGGCCTGCCCGCGCTCGACATCCCCGTCTATTACTTCACCGAGCTGCTGGCAACGAGCATGGGCGCAAGCCAAGAGGGAAGCGGCATCGGGCAACACTTCCACCCCGCCGCCAACCCGCATGGCCGCGCGCTTGAATCGTGGCAACGGCAGCAAGGCGCCAAGAAGGCTGCCGAGGAAGCTGAGCGCGCCGCCAAGGAAGCGCAGCGTAAAGCGCGAGCCGCAGCCCGCGCAGCCAAGGCGAAGCCGAAGGCGGATGCCGCGCCCAAAGAGACAAAAGACGCCGGGACCGAAAACACCGCGCCAACCGCAAAACCCGCAGACGACACAGCGGCATCTGCAACGAGCGCTGAAAAGGAGGTGATCGCATGAGCCGAATCGGAGTGTTCGTCTGCCATTGCGGCACCAACATCGCGGCAACGGTAGACGTGCAGGCAGTGGCCGACGCCGCGCGCCTTATGCCCAACGTGGCCTTTGCCACCACCAACAAGTACACCTGCTCCGACCCAGGCCAGCAGG